>JBGOTQ010000252.1:0-11242 GCA_041476565.1 Terriglobia bacterium
CTACGTGCTGCCCCCCGGAGGGGAATGTGAGGATTATATTAAAATGGGTTTCTTGGTGGTGGGCCGCGCACCGTCGCGCCCGCGGCCCCGACAAAGCGGGGCCCTCCAGCATTTTCATCCGCGATGGTGAACTTGAAAAGATCATGGGGTCCTCTCTTGAAAATCCCCTCCGTGGAGGGGGTGGAGCCGCTTGCGGCTCCGGGGGTGGGTTCGTTATGAACGAATCAACCCACTCCTGCACCCCTCCGGCGGAGGGGAATACACATTTTCATGCTATGTGGTGCCCCTGCAAGGGGCACGAAAGGCTCTTATGATAATCCCTCTTCCATGGGGATGAAGTTTTGACAACGCCTCATGCTTTAGCAGCCGGGGGATGTCCTCGTAGATTCCGCCGAGCAAATCTCCACAAGGACATCCCCCACAGGCCTAAAGGCCTTTGCCCCCTTCAAAGGGGGAATCAGACAGCCATTTTTATTGGCATTGGCGTGCCGGGCCGCAGCGTGGCAGGTTCCGGCAAGTAATCCTATCCCGACAGATGATCCCTCATCTGAGACACTGGTTTAACTCCAACTTCACAGTCGGAAAATATCATGAATTCCTGTGTCAACTCGATTTGCGCTGTGGCACGCACGTCAAATTTCGTAATTGTGAGACTCCTTGCTTTTTCCCCGGATTGTTGCTGGAAACGATGGCCAGTTACGGTCAGGAGCTTGTAGCACAGGTCGTCGACAACCCGGAATACCTGGCCGCTTCCGACAAATCCATTCCAGCAGAATTCAACGCGCCGGGTGAATCGCCGCATCCGCTGTTTGTTCAGGCAGATTTCGGCCTCGTGGAGGCAGATGAAGGAAGCCTCGAGCCCCGATTAGTAGAGATCCAGGGCTTTCCCTCTTTGTATGCCTACCAGACTGTCCTTGCCACGCTAGACAGGGAAGTCTATGGAGTCGATCCGAGCCTGAAATTCCTGATGAGTGGGCTGGACCTGGAACAGTACCAGCAACTTCTGCGACGCGCTATCGTCGATGATTGCGATCCCGAAAATGTCATCCTCCTGGAAATCAATCCTCAAGAGCAGAAGACCCTGCCGGATTTCCTCCTGACCGAGCGCATGCTGGGTATCTCGACTGTCAATATCATCGAGCTGGTCAAACACGGGAATCGGCTTCACTACCGTCGCGGTGGCAGGCTAATTCCTGTTCATCGCATCTACAACAGGGTGATTGCTGACGAACTGGTCCGAACTCGCCTGACACTCCCTTTCGACTTCCGCGATGAGCTGCAACTTGGGTGGGCAGGGCATCCCAACTGGTTTTTCCGGCTCAGCAAGTTCTCAATCCCCTATTTCAAGCACCGCTCTGTTCCTCGGACCTGGTTCCTGGACCGAATAGATTCGCTTCCCGAAGATCTTGAGAATTACGTTTTGAAGCCGCTTTTCTCCTTTGCCGGCCTGGGAGTAAAGATCGGACTTTCAAAAAGAGACATTGCTTCTATTCCTCCTGAGGAGAAGAAGAACTATATCCTCCAAGAGAAGGTATTTTTCAAACCGACCATTGAGACCCCGTTTGGTCTGACTAAGGCCGAGATCCGGATTATGTACATCTGGCTGGACAAACTCATTCCCGTCACCACCATCATCCGAATGGGAAGAGGGGCGATGATGGGCGTGGATCACAATCGGGACCTGGAATGGGTTGGAGGAACGATGGCTTTTTATGAGGAATGAGAAAGTAAGCTATAGAGACTTGCAGAATATAGTGACACCGCCCCTCACCCCAGTCCCTCTCCCCCCGTCGGAGGAGAGGGGTGGAAGTTTGATAAACTTCCACAAGGTCGGGTGAGGGAGAGATGTCACTATGAAATGTAAGAGTCAATAATGGTGGGGAATGACCAGAAATACAACCATGTCAGACGGGACCGCTTTCACATCGTCTGATTCCTGCCTCAACTTCTTGTTTCAGCATAAACATTTTGAATCCCGGATCAGATTGCAGGGATCGATAGAGAGAAAGGGCTTTCGGTAGGTTGCCCGCTGCTTCTGTAAGACGTGCGATAAAAAAGTGATGGCGCATGGAGATATCTTGGAAACCTTGAACGAGCCACAAGTAAGTGGCCAGATGGTCTGTTGAAGGTAAAATCGGAAGTCTCTCCAACACCTCTCGACGATACATATAATATACATATCCTTCGATTCGATGGCGTTCGTCCAATCCGAGACTTTCATTGTTTTTTCGCATGTCACCCATGACTCGGATTAACTCGATGACATATTCGGGTTCACCGACGTTCGACAGCGCCGCGATTTGGAACTTTCTAATAAAGGGTCTCTCTTGGCCGGTTTTCAAGGCAGTTAGGAAGTGAGGGTTCGCCTCACTCAATGTGCCGTCTTGCCAAAGTATCCAGAATCCCCAGAAGGTATGCGCGTAGATATTCTGGGGATCTAATTGAAGTGCCTGCCTGAAGTTCTCTTCAATTTTGAGTCCGAGTGATTCCTCTCTCTGCTTGAGGAAATTCGCGTATCCGATGTGCGCGAGGCTATCGGCCGCGAGCACACCCGGTTTCGTGGTAGCGCCCCGATACAAGCAGGGCAGAATCTTATCCACGATTTCTGTAAACGATTGCCCTTTTTTAATCCGTATGTCTCGAAGCCAGGTCATGGCTACCTGAGTTTGCTCTTTCTGCACGGTGGGTGAGTCCGGCTGGAGTTGAAGAGCCTGCTCCGTCAATCCCCAAGCCCCAGCATAATCTCCTCCATCACTCTGAAGTCTCGCCATGGCCACCAGTTCGCCGGTTCTTTTCTCAACCGATTTTTCGGATACAAGGGATTTTGAATCCCCTGGAGCTGTTTTTCGAGGCTGATGCATCAAGATACGCACGACCGTTGCCGCCAGCAGAATGAACAGAATTGAGAAAACTAACAGACGCCTGTGGTCATTTGCCCACTTCAGGGAGAGTAACGCCGGGCGTTTAGCTTGGTCGGCGGACAGAGTTTCAGTCCCGCTGCGACCCGGGGATTGGCCGCGAATGCCGGCCACCAGGTGGCGAAAAGCCTCCGGGTCGTCGAGCCCGGAGCGGAAGTCTACCCAGGTCGTCCGCCGTATGAAGGGCGGCAGTGCCGCGGGGTCTTTAGGATTGGCTCCGGGCAACAAGACTGGGATAACACGGAACGACCTGTTCTGAGTCCGTTCATCCAAGGCAGACCGCATCTCTTCATTTTCCCAGGAACCCAGACCTTCCGGACCGAGAAAAACTGCACAAGTCGCGCTGGCTTCGAGTGCTACTTCGAGAGCCTCCTGCCACGGTTCGCCTGGAACCAGGTGCCATATGTCAAGAAAGGCCTTAAGGCTTTCTTTGTCCTCGAGCCTGGCCGCTAACACCTCCACAGCCGCTTTGTCGGAACTGTGGTGACTGAGAAAGACGTCGTACATGTGCTTCTATGTCCCTGGTTCCGTCATGGTGAAAACGTTCCGCAATAGCCAATGGTCGATTGGCAGACAATAATGAGGGCGTTCAACTGCGAAAGCAGAAGCTTCCTTGCCAGTTGACTAAGGGAATCAGCGAATTATACCATACGCCCGATGGGATTTTCTCACAGCTTGTGACTTAAGAGGATGAAACCTGTGAAGAAACTTCTGCCCCGTGAAAGAGTATTGCTGGCCCTCTCCCATCAGGAGACGGACCGGGTGCCGGTGGACTTCCTGGCCACGCCTGAAACTTGGGCTAAGCTGAAGCAGGAGCTGTCGATTGTTGATCCCGAGGAAGTACTTCGTCATCTCGGTGTGGATCTCCGGCATCCTCGCCAGCCATACGTAGGCCCGTCACTGGCACGGAGTGCCAATGGAGAATGGGACGATCCGTGGGGAGTTCGCCGTCGGCCCGTAGCGCATCCCGACGGTGTCTACGAGGAAATTGTCGAACATCCGCTTGCAAAGTTGGCGGATCCCGGCGACTTGGCGGACTATCCCTGGCCCCAACCGGCATGGTGGGATGCTGAGTCTCTGGCGCTTGAGATCCGGCGCCTGGACGAAGAAGGATCCTACGCAATCGCGCTTGAAGAGTTTGGTGATCCGGGAGGCATCTTCGAGATTGCCTGGTACCTGCGGGGTTTAGAACAGTTTCTGGTCGACCTCGTTGAACAACCCGAATTGCCTTTCGAAATCATGCGTCACGTGACTGATTTCTACATTGGCCTCTTGGAACAGGTGATGGCCGCTGTTGGAGAGCGTGCCGACCTGATTTGGACGAGCGACGACATCGCCCATCAACACGGGAGAGTAGTATCGGAACGCTGCTGGCGGCAGCTGATTGCGCCTCATCACCAGCGACTGAACCAACGCATCCACGAACTCGGTGCGCACGTGATGTACCACTCCTGCGGAGCCGTGCGCCCATTCATTCCGGCTCTAATCGATATCGGTGTGGACGTTCTGGATGTTTTGCAGTTCAGTGCAGATGGCATGGATCCGAGGGAAATCAAGGCGTCCTTTGGGGAGAAGCTGTGCTTCCATGGCGGGATGGACGTCCAAAGTACACTCCCCAGGGGGACGGAAGACCAGGTTCGCCGCGTGACCAGAGAGCGGGTCGAGGTGCTGGGGCGCAACGGGGGGTACATCCTCGCGCCGACACACAATATTCAGGTTGATACTCCCGTCGCAAATCTCCTGGCAATGTATGCCGAAGCCGGGAGTCTTGCCAAGCCCTAAGCCTAGGCCAAATCGAGTGTCCTGCTTACCTGGTCAAGGCATGGTTCTTTTACCTTCAGTACTCCTCATGCCAGCCTAGAGTGACCGGGCTTCTCTACTAACCTAACTCGAGATTCTACCGATAAATGAATTGATGAGGCTGAATTCCATCCTATTCAGGCTGGAAGGTTAGTTCGGCCGCTCTCTCGGCGGATGAAGACTTCATAGGCTGTTTAACTCCCCGGAGGCTTTTGCATCGTGACCAAAGCTATCGCCGCTCTCCGGCAGGATTGTAATTCATACCTATGGCAATTGGGATTCGATGCGGCATTGGTCGTCTTGTTACTCTGCCCCGCGAGCGCCCGAAATCAGCAACCATCGGGCGCGACCACAAGTCCACCCCTATTAACCAGTGTCGAGCAAATTCGGCGGCTGACCCCTGAGCAGGCAAACCGCGGCTATCCCGTCCGCATTAAGGGTATTGTCACTTATTACGATGCCGAGCCAGATACAGATGTCGCTGCAGGTAACAGTGTGGCGCCTCCTTCTGCTGCCGTATTTGTTCAGGATTCGACTGGCGGTGTTGCCATCGATGCCCCCGTTCAGGAACCCTCTCTCAAGGCAGGCCAGGTCATCGAGCTTGAGGGAGCGACTGAGTCGCCGGATTTTGCACCCCAGATCGGCAGGCCCCGAATTCAGGTTATTGGGGAAGCCCCGCTCCCGGATCCTCATCGAGTCCCCTTCGAACGACTGCTGTCGACCATTGAAGATAGCCAGTGGGTCGAAACCGAGGGGATTGTGCGGCAGGCCAAAGTCGAAGGAGGGTTCTTATTCCTCGATATTGCCGTGGCAGGGGGTCGACTCAGAGCCAAGATTCCAGGTTTTCATCAACCTGTTTCATACCGTCTTGTCGACGCCGAAATACGAATCCGAGGAGTCTGTGGCGCCCTTTATAACGAAAAGTTCCAGCTCATCGGGATACTGCTGTATGTTCCGAATATTGACCAGATTTCCGTGCTCCGGCCGGCCCCAACTGATCCCTATCAAGGCGATGTGCAAAATCTGTCGACCATCCAACGTTTCGGACTACAGGGAGCGGTAGGGCACGGCATCCATGTGCAGGGTACCGTCAATCTTCAGGATTCTGACTGGTCAGTCTATATCTTCGACGGGAAGACTGGTCTTCGGATTGACACTGCAGAGTCGATCAAGTTTCAACCCGGAGACGAGATAGATGTTGTTGGATTTCCTCGCGTATCCGGCTTCAGGCTGGTTATGGAGGACGCCTTCTGCAGGCGTATCGGGTCAGGTAAACCGTTGACTCCCATGCCGGCCACGGCGGAACAGATCCTCCGGGGTGATTACGATTCGAAGCTGGTCTCTCTAGAATGTCATTTGCTGGACAGATCCATTCTCCCTGGAGGGCAGATTCTGGCCTTGAAAGCTTCAGATCAGGTTTTTGAGGCTTCAGTCAACGAGACCAAGGTTCAAACGGAAAATGCTCCCCTCCAGGTCGGTAGCGTTCTGCGGATGACCGGTGTTTGCCTGGTAAAAAAGGATGCCAACAGCCGCAACCAATCATTCAGAATCCTGCTACGCTCTACGGATGACATCATCCTCGTTCGACAGCCGCCCTGGTGGACTAGGGGAAGGGCTTTGACCGCCCTTGGATTGTTAGGAGTGGTAGTATTGGGGGTTCTGGCCTGGGTGGTTGTCCTGCGTCGAAGAGTTCGATCCCAAACCGAAGTAATCCGTCTCCGTGAAATGAGATTCCGATCCCTGATTGAGAATAGCGCCGATGGGATTGCACTATTGAAGCGGGACGGCGGGGTTCTCTACACGGGTCCTTCGACTGCCCGGCTTCTGGGGTATAGCGATACGGAGTTTTTGGGAAGGAACGCATTCGAGTTGGTCCATCCCGACCACCAGGAAGCAGTCCGAAGTTTGTTTGGACAGATTCTCGCCCAACCCGGCAAGGTGCTGGGCGATCAATCACTCTGGAAACACAAAGACGGCTCATGGCGATGGCTGGATCTCCAGGCTAGGAATCTGATCGAGGAAGCCAGCATTGGGGTAGTGGTCATTAACTACAGGGATATTACGGAACGTAAGAGAGCAGAGAGGGAAATCCTCCACGGCAAAGAGGCTGCTGAAGCCGCCAGCCGGGCCAAGAGTGAATTTCTGGCCAACATGAGCCATGAGATTCGCACTCCCATGAATGGTATCCTGGGGATGACCGGTCTTGTCCTGGACACTGAACTCACCACAGAACAACGAGAGTATCTCGGCATGGTGAAATCCTCGGCTGATTTCCTGCTGACCGTTATCAACGACATCCTGGACTTTTCCAAGATCGAAGCCGGCAAGCTGGATCTGGAATCGATTGAATTCAACCTGCGGGACAGCCTCGGTCAGACTATGAAGGCGCTTGCAGTGCGCGCCTTTGAGAAAGGTTTGGAACTGAACTACGAAGTTGAGCCTGAAGTTCCTTTGCGGTTAGTGGGTGATCCGAGTCGGTTTCGCCAGGTACTGATCAACCTGGCCGGGAATGCACTCAAATTCACGGAGCAAGGAGAAGTAGCGGTCAAAGTCGGAGTAATGAGTTCGGAGGGGAACAACCTGCAATTGCACTGCGCTGTCCGGGACACTGGGATTGGCATCTCGGCGGAAAAGCAGGCCGAGATCTTCGAGGCTTTTACTCAGGGGGACAGCAGCATGACGCGGCGGTACGGTGGGACCGGCCTGGGCTTAACCATTTCCCGCAGGCTGGTAGACTTGATGGGGGGGCGGATTTGGGTGGAAAGCGAAATCGGCAAGGGATCGACCTTCCATTTCACGGCCGGCTTCGCCACAGCACCCGTAGTGTCACCCACTAAGCCCATGGATCTTGTCGATCTGGCAGGAGTGAGAGTTTTGGTGGTAGACGAGAATGCGACCCACCGGCGTATTCTGGAAGAGAGGTTGAAGGGATGGGGAATGGTGCCATCGCTGGCGGTGGGTGGGAAAGATGCTATCAGTTTGCTGGAAGAGGCCTTGGAAAAAGGGAATCCATTCCGCTTGATATTCACTGACACTAACATGCGGGGGTTGGATGGCTTCACACTGGTGGAACGGATTCGGCAGGACCCCCGACTGGCAGGGTTGACGGTCGTGATGCTAAGTTCGCTGGGCCGACTGGGAGATGCAGCTCGATGCCGGCAACTCAATGTGATGGCCTATTTAACGAAGCCTGTTGGGGAATCGGAACTATTCGATACCATCCAGCGAGCCTTGTGCCAGGGCAGCCGAAAGAGTGAGGAAACACCTCTCACAACCCGCCATTCCTTGCGGGAAGAAAGGCTGGGCTTATACATCCTTTTGGTGGAAGACAATACGGTAAATCAATTCCTGGCGTCACGGCTGCTTGAGAAGCGTGGCCACCATGTCGTGGTGGCAGGTAATGGCAAGGAGGCGTTGGAGGCCTTGGAGATCCACCACATTGAATTGGTCTTAATGGACGTACAGATGCCGGAAATGGATGGGTTCGAAGCGACGGTAGCCATTCGAGAGAAAGAAAGGTTGAACGGCGGCCACCTGCCGATCGTCGCCATGACGGCCCATACGATGAAGGGCGACCAGGAGCGTTGTCTGGAGGCAGGAATGGACGGCTACGTCATGAAGCCGGTTCAAACCAAAGAACTGTTCACAGCCATCGAAGAAGCCATGCGAAAAGCACCGCCTGCAGTCGACCTGATTCACGGGGCACGTAACGGTCAGGTTCGCACCTCCCCTCCTGTCTAATCCGCCTTGCAGGGCAGCACCTCGCGACGACTTATCCCTAACTCACTTTCCTCTTTGGTTGTTCGATTCTTGCGGATGAAATGTGGCGCGGAAAGGCGACCTCAATTTTCACCAGAGGCAGACCCGGTCGCCCGGCGCGAGGTAGAGTGCTTGTCCAGGGTCCACGCGGAATGCCTCGTACCAGGCGTCGATGTTGCGCACGGTGTCGGCGCGATATTCGGACGGCGCGTGGCCATCTGTCACTATTAGTTGCCGCAGCAACGGCTCCCGGAATTTGTCCCTCCAGCTCTGGGCAAAGCTAATGAAGAACTGCTGGTCCCCCGTTAGCCCCTGACGCCTGGGCGCTGGCTTGCCGCCTAGCGACAGCCGATAAGCGTCGTAGGCAGCCGACAGTCCCGCCACATCGGCGATGTTCTCGCCCAGCGTCTGCTGGCCATTGACCGCGAGGTCGGGAAACGGGTGGTACGTATTATATTGCGCAACAAGCTGGGTAGAGGCCGCCTTAAAGTGGGCCAAATCTGCGGGTGTCCACCAGTTGGCCAACCGGCCCGCGGCATCAAACTGGCCACCTTGGTCGTCGAAGCTATGGCTGATCTCGTGTCCGATCACCGCCCCGATTGCACCGTAATTGTTTGCTGCGTCGGCCTTCGGATCAAAGTACGGCGGCTGTAAAATGGCAGCAGGGAAATTCAACGCGTTTTGAATTGGTAGGTTGACCGCGTTGACGGTCTGAGGCGTCATCCACCATTCGGAGCGGTCCACCGGTTGTCCAAGCTTGGCGAGGTTACGGCGGTACCCGTACAGCTCCGCCCTGAAGGCGTTAAGGAAGGCGTTGTCACGCGAAATCTCCAAGCCCAGGTAGCTGCGCCACTTTTCAGGATAGCCGACCCCAACCTTCAGGGTCGCGAGCTTATCCCTGGCCCTTGCCTTGGTCTCAGGCGACATCCAGGTCAAATTGTCAATGCGACGGCCGAACGCCTGGACGAGGTTGGCTACCATCGCCTCCGCTTTGGCCTTGGCCTCCGGTGAGAAATAGCGCTGCACATAGAGCCGTCCCACCACGTCACCCATGGCGAAGTTGCTGGAATCTACCGCCCGCTTCCAGCGTTCTCGGAGCTGTGGCGTACCAGACAAAACCTTGCCGTAGAAGGCGAACCGTTCCTGGACAAATGCCCTGGGTAGGAAGTTTGACCAATCATCCAGCGCCTGGTAGCTGAGGTAGTCTTTCCAGGTCTCAATGGGCTCGCTGCCAACGAGTGCGGCCTCTCCGGTGATTGCACTTGGTTGCCAGACGATGAATGTGGACTGAATGTCGAGTCCCGCAGTCTTGAAAAAGGTATCCCAATCCAAGCCCGGAGCTTTGGTGGCGAAATCTTCCCGCTTCCAGGGATTGTTTGCCTTCTGTACATCCTCAGAACTCACACGGCTCCAGTGAACTTTCGCGATCTTGGTTTCCAGATCGAAGATCCGTTCAGCCCTGGTATCGGCGATCCCCGCCAGCTTTAGAACGGCGGCGATGTGTGCCTTATACTTGGTTCGGATATCGGCCATGCGGGGGGACTCGTCGAGGTAGTACTCGCGGTCCGGCATGCCGAGACCTCCCTGTAAAAGATAGGGCGCATAACGTGTCGGCTCCTTGAAATCCTGGGCAATCCACACACCGAACAGGTGATGCGTGTGGAAGTTGGTGTTGTTCAGTGGATCGACGTCCGTGCGAATGGTTCGTGCAATCGCCTCCGCAAGCGCGCGCCGGTCGGAGATTCCCACAACCTGATCCATCTGCCTGTTGAGCGCCTTCAGGCCCTTCCCCTCGATGGCGGCTTCATCCATGTAGGCCGCGTAATAATCGCCGACCTTGCGTTCGTCCGAGCCCGCCGGAGCAATGCCCCTTGCTGCCTCTTCCAGCAGCGCACGGGTGTGCAGGTTGGCCTCCTCAGCCAGTTTGGCATCCAGGCCATAGCTTGAGCGATCTGGAGGAATTTTCGTAGCTTTGACCCAGGCACCGTTGGCATAAGCGAAGAAGTCATCCCCTGGCTTGACCGAAGGATCCATGCCGGCGAGGTCGACTCCTCCCCTAGTGGAGGTGGTCGGTAAGGCCTGCTCCTTGGATGACTGATGAGTGGGATCAACGGCGGTCACAACTGCGATGGCCAGGACAAGGCTGGCGGAAAGGACGAACAATTTGGGCATAGGCATGATCTCTCCAAAGGTGGGAATTTTACACCTGATTGATGCCTTCAGAATGGGATTTTCTGCTTTGCTAGCTTTTTGATGGTCGTGAGCACTTCAGAACCATAAATCATTGTATAATGCCCGCCTGCGATTCGAGATCCGCTTGGAATGAGGTCATGGGTAAGAGTTCTATTTCCCTCGAAAGGGAACGTGGGTTATAGTGTGCCACTTATCGAGGGACCGCCGAAAACGGGCGGCGTTCACGGACTCGCTTTGGTAGTGAGGGGATCAAAGCATAAGGCATCTTTCCACAGAGAACGGTTGCGTTCATCACCGCCTTACCCTTGAGTCGATGCACCTCACTGCGCCCAAGAATATTAGTGGGTATCTACTGCTTTTCCCAGAGGTGATGTCTGGGAAGGAAATTCTGAGGGTTGAAGGATGATTCGCCGTCCTCTATTAGCGATCAAATGGAAGATTTGCGGTCTTCTCTTTCTGGCAACCACGCTCAACTACCTGGACCGTCAGACCCTGAGTATCCTCGCCCCGATCCTCCGCAACGACATGCACCTCGACAACGAGGCCCTGGGCTGGTTGTTCGCTGCCTTCTA
>JBGOTQ010000253.1:0-11199 GCA_041476565.1 Terriglobia bacterium
CGTCAACGGGTCGGAGAACGGTCACAGAACCTTTGCAAAAAAATAAGGCTCAATCGCCAGGCAGAATACTTTTCTCTTGACAAAGGCCTTCTAATGGGTGCGCAGCACAACCAGGCAAAGATGCCAATCTCGTCTGAAAGGTGCCGCCTTCTATGCGCCATAACGTCGGTTGTTGTTGCGATTGATCCTTATTTGAATTTTTGTACCATACGCTCTCGCCAAGTCATGCATCAGGCTCTGTGTGTCTGGGCTGCGGCCAAAGCCTTCTCTCTGTTCAGCGCCAGCGGCCTTCGTGCCAGCGGTGCTGGTCGTGCCGGTGTTCCCAGTAGCCGGGCACCCAAACCGCCCCTCGCCGCGGAGGGCGCACCCAGCGCCCCGGGGTCCATACGTAGTCCCTCCCGACCCAGCGCCAATACCCGCCGATCCACACAACCCCCGGTCCAGGAGCCACGCCATATGCTTCCACGCGGGGCAGCGGAGGAGGAGCACTCACATACCCGTAAGCGCGTACGTGGGCGCCACAGCCTACCATGACCATGATGAATGAGGCCAGGACCATCTCTAACAACACAGCTCGCTTTGTCATGCTCACCTCCTGATCCAGAATGGATTGAGAACCTAACCTACAAGGTTATTTCGCCTGTTTGGCGATTACATGACCTGCTATCTTTGCGTAGGTAGCCGCCGGGACCATTTTCCTGGTCTTCAGTTCAGCCTTTGATTTGTATGGCCGGCCGGCAATGATCTCATCGGCAAACGCATCACCAATTCCGGGGATCGTCATAAGCTGTTCTTTCGTGGCAGAGTTCAGATCCACAAGATCATGTTTGGCACTGACGGCGCCAGCGGTCTTGGCTGCTGCGGGCTCCTTTGTAGCCTTTGGCTTGGCTGCGGATGTCTGAGCAAAGCTGAGACTGGAGGCCATAATCAACGCGCAAATGATTCCGGTGAGTCGGGAAAGCAGTCGGTTTCGATTCATCCTTGTCTCCTTTAGGAGTAGACTATTCACCAACCTCAGAGCAATTGACTTTCCAAAGAGCCAGTCCTCCGAGACGCCGTGTAGAATCAACAGTAAGAGGCCCTGAAGGGATAATGCCCTGGAGAGAAATCGCAGGTTATCCCAAGGCTTTGCGCCCCAGTGAGGCAGATTGCCTCACTGGCCTATGCCTGCGACATACCATCCGCTTCCCTCAGTCCCTGAAAATCAGGAGGAGTGCTGATCCGGAAAGGCAACAATGAATCAATGGTTTTCCCCACAGGATCTGAATAGAATCCAAGGGACTGGAAGCCAAAGGTGGAATGTGCACGGTTTCTCAGACGGTGTCCGTCGCCAAAAAACAATCACAACTAAATCCGCACACGCACGCCTGCAGCTGCGTGACAGGAAACGGTACTGCAATGAACCGCTGTATAAGTTTGGAGAATACTGCCCTTGCCGCCAGGAAGTAAATGAGACAAAGCTCCCCGCCTTTGGGAGAATCTGATTAGAATCGAACGACATCTTCAGGCAGCTTGCTGCCAATCGTATCGGTGATGGAGCCCACCAACTCGCGGGAAGGACACCAAACGGGCACTGTCACTTCGCCAAAATTCCATCTGCTTGAAAGTGGTTGATTCTCGGACTCCATCTTCGCACAATCCTGATCATGATGGAGATACTCTTCTGGATAAAATTTTGCTTCCGATCCCATATGGTCAAGAAACTCGAACAGATTGAGATCCCTTTTCTTATAGCTCCGCCTTCTGTGATCAAGTGCATTTGGCCCGGCCGAGTTAAGATTACGTTACATGACGTTACATCGGAACGAGACTTGGCTCTGAACGACCCCGGAGAATTTTTGCAGCACAGGCATGAGCAGCAGAGCGGGCCATCAGATTCAGACCACAGGATTCTACGTTTCTGGGTTTCTCTCATTGGCCTTGGCTGTGCTCAAGCTGACGGCCATCGTTAATTGGTCTTGGTGGCGGGTCATGCTGCCTTTAGGGGTGTACTTAGGTCATAACGCCGCCTACATCCTGGTTGGTTTCATTTGCCTATTCTTGGCAAGATATGGAGAAGAAGAGGAAGAGGAGGAGCAACCCATTGACGAGACCAATCTCTTACAGGGTTACCGCTTCGCGGCGATGCTATTTTTCCTCATCTTCCTGGATAACTTACTGCGATGGATAGAGGGAAGAGGAGATTCGAATTGGTTTTGGCTTTGCTCGGGGAAGTTGAAGTTAGAGATACTGGTATTGTTTGGAGTTCTCAGCCTGGTCGCCCACTTTTTGTACTGGCCAGGAATTGTAGCTACAGTTAATGAGCAGCGACCTGGAGGTTAATGGGGCACCGTTTCGCTGGCCGTGGCTGTGATCGAATCGGCTTTAGACCTAACACGACCAGGCAGAGCCAACGAGGGAGATGATCTTGGCTTGCATCGCCACAAGAGCGTCGCACGACTTTTTTGGCCCAACGGCCTGCCACCATCTACCATACAGCTTCGCATGGCACACGACAGGAAAATCAATTTTGCCATGCTTCCATTATGAAAACATCCAGTCAGAAATCGCGCTCATCCGATGCACCTGATGGACCGCTTTTATAACCGATTGATCACGGCGGAATAACCGAAGAAGTACAATAGTAAAGTAGACAGTCAGGCGGCCCAGGTGAAATAAATAACACAGATATATCTTCGGGGAAGAAATCGACACCGGATAGAAGCGGGCCAGATCCTTCCTTGATGGGAAAGCTCCTTTTAAAAGAGCCAAAAATTTACCCTTAATCCCTCTAACTCTTTTTATTTTTGAAAGTACGCCGAGTCTGTTAGTTAGCTGACCTGACGAGCTTACATCAAAAATCTGTTCCAGGGCTTCATCAAAAAAAACAGACTGGTAATCATCGGGTTTGATTTCTGACATTATTTTATCCGGCGGTGCCGCTCCCAGCAATTCGCGGACCAGAAGCAACATCAGGTAAACACACTTTTGGCCGCTCCACCGAGTGGCCCTCTCAATTACTATTTGCCAGTCGATTTTATCTGCGGATGTTTTTATCAATCCGGCCATATCACATAAAGGAATCAAGTCCATTCCGGTCTGCAAATGATCATAAGCATGGATACACAAATGTAAAAATAAATCCTCCGGAGAAAAAGCCCGGACCTCTACATTATCTACTTTGATAAGACACGCTCTCTCCCACAACCCGTCAAGATCTACTTTAATGGGGCTATGCGGATTCACTATATTCTGGTGAAGGTCTATTATCGTCCCGCTTTTATTCGTAAAAGGCGGCAAATGACGGAAAGTCTTTATCATGCTCTCCCAGGCAGGAAAATACTGCTTATAGCCAAGAGTCAGCAGTATCCGGCCGGCCCTGACCAGATCTTCTTCTTTCACCAAAAGATCTATATCGGCCATTGGTCTTAAAGCGATATCACCATAGATGTTTTTTGCCAGCGAAAGACCTTTGAGCACAATGACCGGCAGTTGGTTGTCAGCCAGAGACTTAAGAACTTTTAAAACATCAAAAAAAAGACTCGTGTTCATAGTCGCAAAGTTGCGGTATGCTTCCCTGAGTCTGTTTCTGACATCAACCGGGATAAACTCAGTCGGAAAGTTACGGGACTTTATTTCCCGATAGAACAACCCCCCCACTTTAAAACGCAGCGCCCAATCTACCAGACTCTCCCAATCAGCCGGCGATAATTCTTCCAGCCTGGCTTCTGGTATTTTTCTGCCTGAAAGAAAATCGCATAAAAGTCTGCCCGCTTCTCTTTTTTCCATGATAAGTCCTCTATTTCTTGCGGCTAGCGATAGGACCGGGCTTGCTTCTCAAAGAGGTCAGCGTAAACACCTTGGCTGTTTATTAATTCTTCGTGGGCGCCACTTTCGATGACGCTTCCATGTTTCAGCACATAAATGCGGTCAGCCATCCGGACGGTGGAGAAGCGATGACTGATCAGGATGGCTGTGCGACCGGACACCAGTTGGCGAAAACTCTGGAAGACCTCATATTCCGCCTTGGCATCCATAGAGCTTGTCGGTTCGTCAAGGACGATGATCTGTGCATCGCGCATGAAGGCGCGGGCTAGGGCCACTTTCTGCCATTCGCCAATGCTCAGTTCCTCCCCCTCCTCGAACCACTTCCCCAGAATCGTTTCATAGCCATGAGGCAACGCGCTGATGACGTCGTCAGCCCCCGAGCGGCGCGCAGCGGCGATGACACGTTCATGGTCGGGCGGGAGGGCGGTATTCCCAAACCAGATGTTCTCTCGGGCCGTCAGATGGTAGTGTGCATAGTCCTGAAAAATGATGGCGATTTCGTGTCTTAACGCTTTTGCTGCAAACTGGCGTAGATCTACCCCGTCGACGGTAATGGTCCCACCGGTTGGATCATACAATCGACACAATAACTTGATCAAAGTTGTCTTACCCGAGCCATTCTCACCCACCAACGCCACCACTTCTCCCGGCCGGATGGTGAGGGAAATATCCTCAAGAACCTTTCGGGTGCCTGCGGGATACCGAAAACTCACATGGTTTAGCACGATGCCGCGTTGCATCGGCTGAGGCACAGGGCTGGCATGAACCGGTTCGATGACTGTACGTTTCAGATCAAGGAACTCGTAGAGATTTGAAAGGAACAGGTTGTCTTCATACAGTCCTGCCAGATTGCCCAATATCCCCTGAAGAAATCCCTGTACGCGCTGAAATGCCTGATAATACATCATCAGATCACCCAATGTGATCTTCCCCCACATCGCCAGATAAGCAACATAAGCACACGAACCGTAGATTGCTGCGGTGGCAAAGGTCTGAGCCGCAAAATCAGCGATGGAACGTCTGCGCGTGATGGCCAGTCTTCCCTTGCGGAGTTTCCGGCGGACATCGCGAAACCGGCGCATGAACAGAGGTCCAAGATCAAACAGGCGGATTTCCTTGGCGTGGCTGCTGTCGGTGAGCATCCAATTGAGGTAGCCGGCTTGCCGTTCCGTGGATGTCTGCTCACGTTGCCAGCGATACATCTTGCCGGTATATATTAATCGCACCGCGGTGCCGGAAATAACGGCAATGAATAGGATTACCGCGATGATCCAATGAAATGACAAGAGCAGTGCTGCTATCGCCAGCAGCGAGATTCCGTTCTGACCAATCTGCGCCAAACCATTAACGATGCTAATGGGCCGAGAGGAGGCTTCGCGTTGGGCGCGATGAAGTGTGTCGTAGTACCGCGCACTCTCGTAATACTCCAGATCGACCTCTATAGACTTAGCAAGAAGGACGTCGTTCATGTGATCCGTGACGATGTAAGCCTGCCATTCGCTGACCAGTCCCGCTATCGACCGGATCAAGAATGAAAACAGGGTCGTTGCACCCATAAAGCCAACGAGCAACAGCACGTGTCCAAGAGCGCCCCCTTTGTCAGGAGCCGCCACCCCTGCGGTCACGGCGTCCACCATGAGCTTCATGAGATAAAGCGGGAGTAACGGCAATACCCCCTGGACCACAATGAGAATCCCGTTAGCAATGGTCCAGCCTTTTGCGCTCTGCCAGACAAAACGCAAGGCGCGACCAAGCTGTAGGGCGCGTCGTATTTTCAGCTTTATCGATTCAGCCTGCTCTTGCATAATTGCACGGAATCATCCAGCGCTCTGCGGCTTTGATTCTGATTCATTCTTGCTGATCGTTTCCTGCATTTCCTGAAAGTGGCCTTCCTCAAGCGCCTGCTCAATCTCTTGCCAGAAGGCGCCGGTCAGACTGATATGAAGCAAGTGTGCGGGTATAACGCGGGCCAATTCGCAAAGGTTATTAAACCGTTCCAGATACAGAGCGCGGACTTCTTCTTTGAATAGGCCCAGTGGCATGAACATTGAGGCCTGTGTCGCGCACTCCACGAGCAGGCTGACGGCCTGCCCGTGGCCTATCCGTTCCACCCGATCTTCAACCGCCTGGGCTAGGAAGAAGATGGCCTTGAAAGGCACAGCGCTCTGCACGTCCCACGTGCCGCCCGGCCCTCCGTCCAGGAAACGGCTCCAGGTGGGCCAGGGGTGCGCCCAGTAGTTCCCTTGCAGATCCCGCACCACCAGCGTGGTATCGTCGCACAGCGAGCGCCACGGGGCCGGAAGCCGATTGCTGGCAGTGGTCTTTCCCGTCCCGCCCGGCGCAGCCAGGATCACAGCGATCCCGTCCCGTTCAGCGAGTGCACCGTGTATGAGGACTCCTCCGCGGGCCTGCGCTTCGCGAGCAAAGACGAGCGATAATCTCACAAGATTGACGTACGGGCCGCCCCAGTGATCACATGGACTCAAAATGCAGCCAACGACGCCGTCATTATCTGATGCCAACGGGACATAACAATCCGCCACGGACGTGTGCGCGTCAACCTGGACGAGAAGCCGGCACAGATTGCCGCGATGAGAAGGTTCGATTGCGCCTGGTGTCACGCGTAACTGCATCGCGCATCCTAGTTGTGAAACGATGGATGCGGCCTCCTCGTCCCCGGCGGCAATTCCCCAACGGCTCCCATCAGCCAGGACGAGTTCATGCAACACTCCCTGCGTCCGTAGATGGTTCATGGTTCGTTGCCGTTCAGTTAAAACTTTTCGGTTCAATCGCTCCCTATCCTGCTGCCTTGGAAGCGCCCTTCCATCCACAAACAATTGAAATGGCCGTTGGATCTGCCATTGATGTCTCTGGTCATCGTATCGCCCAATGATACGCTGTCCCATCAAAAGCTGAATCTGATCCCGGCCTCGGGTGTGGAAGACGACGACTCGCGGCCGCAATGAATCAGGCAACACCCAGGCGATCAATTTCCAGTGAGATAGGGCCTGATAAAGTGGATGCAGCAGAGGAGACGCGCCACGGTCAAGGACACGTCGCCAACGAAGCCAGCGGCTTGTCAACCGGCCCTGTAACCCGCCCGCGATCTTCCGCCGCTTCTGACCACGCCAAGCGGCAACCACCTGGCCTTTAATGCTCTTTGGCTGCAAGAGAAAAGCATCCTCTCGGGTGTTGTTGTCACCAAGTGTGGATATACCTGCGGGGGTCACACGGACAACGCGGTGTACGACCGGCTGGTTAGTCTCCGATGGCAGAAAAAAGGCCACATCGCCAACGCGCAAGGGCCTGTTGTCATAAGGCATGATCTCCATGATCTCCGGCTCGCGCAGAGTCGGATTCATGCTGGGGCCAACATAAGCAGCGAAGAACGTGGCCCCGGGGACCTTCCCGTTCTTATTTTGAAGCGGCATTGCCGATAGTGATCAGTGGAGACTGTGTGGGTCTTGTTTCCAGACGTGAAGCTGGAAAGAGACCCGCTTCCTCCGCCTGTTCACAGAACCAGAATGGCGCCCACAGGCTGCCCTTGCTGTAATAGTTCTGGGCAACGCACAAGCCCAGGCAGCGTTCCTTCATCAGGCAGCGGCCGCAGACCCCTTCCAGTCGCTCCGGCAGTCCCTCCCGCAGAGCCGTCAGGATGGCGTTTTCTCGCCATACCTCTTCCAGCCTGGCCTTCCCTACCGTGCCGAAGATCAGATCCGGCACCTGCTCGCCGATGCCGCACAGGGCATAGTGTCCGCTGGCGATGACGCCCAGGATGCCGAAGATACCGCAGGCGCTACACCCATCCCCGCTGGCGATGCGATGGAGGGATCTAAAAGCGTGTGGGTAATGAAAGAAGAGCTTCAACTGGGTCTTAGACGCCAGTTCCTGTTCCACATGACGCCCCAACTCGATGAGGTCGGCGATGTTCAGGGTCTCCTGGTTGTCATGCAACTTCTCGCCTCGTGCAGTGGGCTGCACCATATTGAACTTGAGCGAGCCCGCACCCAGTTCATCGACCATTCGCACCATGCCGTTCACTTGAGCAGCATTACTGCGCATCACCGTGAAAATGACCTGCGGCCTGGTGCCGGCGGCCACAAGGTTGCGCACCGCCTGTCGAGCTGCTTCAAAGGCTCCCGGTACACCGCGCACCCATTCGTGGGTCGCTGCATCAGTTCCGTCGATACTTACGGATATGAATCGGTTAGGAGATTTGGCGATCTCAGCGGCGATCTCCGGTGTACACAGCAGGCCGTTGGTCTCGATTGTCAGCTTCAACTCTTCACGCCGGACAATCTCCAGCAAATGAGTAAAATGAGGATGTAGCAACGGCTCCCCGCCGGTAAGTTTGATACCACTCAGGCCCAGCGGCTTGGCTTCGCGAATAGCTGTCTCGAACAACTCAACCGGCAAGGTGGGATAATGGTTGCCTGTGGCGTCGAACCGGGGACCCATCCAACAATGACGGCATGCCAGGTTGCACCCTTCGGTCAAGTAGAAATACAAAGTGTTGATCGGATGCATTCCAGCCTGTTGCGTCTTCGGCTGTTTCATACCGCCCAGCGTGTTCATACGATGGCTCCCCCTTCCTTAAGAAAGCGTCGCAAACAAGCATCCGGACTGGGATGGTCAACCTGACCGGTGATGGCATAGGCCAGTCCCGGACAGTTACCTGTGCAATAAGGAATGTATGAACAACCGGCACAGAACTTAAAATCGGTCAGCGGGATCGTATGTCGATTACGCAGTTGGTTCAGGGCCGGGCTGTTTTGCCATATTTCTGCCAGAGAATCATGGTTGATGCGCCCCAATTCGACATGATTTAGCAAATTGCAGGGAACGATTAGGCCGTCGGCGCGCACGGAGATTTTGTTGCTCGGGCAGCCGCAGGCGGTGAGGCGGCCACCATTGTGAAATGCCGGCGCGTTCTGTGCCCGTGCCTCCTCCATCCGGCGCCACATGCGTCCATCCGTCAATGGGCCGGCGTTTGCCGAGATGCGCCCATTGTATTTCGCCGTGAGGCGCAGCAAAGTCGCTATGGCCTCCTTCCGTTCCTCCATGTTCAGCAGCAAATCATCCGCGTTCACGCAGCAGGTGCCCATGTACCCTGCAGAGTTGGTGCTGAAATCCGACAGGCCCAGCTCATCCAGAAGAAAGTGAGCGATGTTTTCCAAATCATGCACGTTGTTGCGATGAATCGTGACACGCACTGCCACGCACATCCGATGGCGCTGCAGGGTGCGAATGCCACGAATCACGCCCTCAAAAGAGCCTTTTCCACGACAGGAGTCGTGGACCTCTGCGCACGAACCATCTACCGACAACTGGACATACTCACAACGAGCTGTGCGGGCGATGAAAGCGGCGATATCATCGCCAATCAGCCCACCATTGGACAGGAAGGAGAAGCGCATTCGGTTGCGGACAATACCCTCAAGAAGTACAGGCAGGTCCTCCCGGATAAACGGCTCTCCGCCTGCCAGGGTGACGTTCATCACGCCGAGCGCCCCCAGTTCGTCGAAGAAGGTGAGCCATTCGCCGGTAGGCAGATCCCGGTAAACCATCGCCGGATTGTTGAAGAAATAGCAGTAGCGGCAGCGCAGATTACAGCGGGCGGTGATTTCAATGGTCAGGCTGCGCGGGGTACGCATGACCTTTGACACCGTTGGTTCTATCTTGTCCTTGAGTTGGTCGAGCATCCGCTATTTGCCCTTCAGTTCCAGCCCTACGAAACCATTTTCAGCCAGCCTGCCAACAAAGGTGGCGATCTCTTTGAAAGCGGCATCTGGCGTGTCTTCAAAACTGTTTTTGATCTTCGACACGATATCCTCGATGCTACTCTTGCCGTCCATCAGTTTCCATACTGCTACACCGACAGGATTGGTTCCCATGGCATCGGCCGTATCGGGATTGAAGAGTACGGCCCAGTCGTCGAACTCCTCCCGGAGCACAACGATGGGATTGGCAATCGGTCTATCCGTTTGATTCATGGATCATTTCCTCCATGTATTCCATTAGTGGCCGCAAGGCCGCCTGACATCCCGCCAAAAGGATGAGTCCCGTCAGCCTTGAGCGATTGTTCCGCGACTACCACTCCTCGCCCTAACGCTACTTTCGGCTTGGGGAAATCATTCTCGCCGAAAGTAGCGTTAGCCCGCTTGTTGCACCAGCCGCAGAAGTTTTGGCGCAGTGCTTACACACCTTGTCTCTCGGCAAGCTCGGGACTTTGGCTTGCCAGCCGGGCGTGAAGGACCGTGAGCCTATCGAGGGGTCGAAGGCCTCCGGGCGGATGTTGCCCAATCAGTCGTACAACATCCGGGTTAGAGCGACAGGAAAGCCGTAATGTGGTTTCTTACATACCACTGCCGCACGCTGTGCAATCTCCTAACCAGGAGCAGCGCCAGCGGTGCAAGTCGGGCTTGCACTACCGCCTGCAGAGCAGGTCGCCCCATTGTTAGTTGGGCCAGCCGTGCAAGCAACTTGTGCGGCAGAGCCTGCCGTGCAAGCGCTGGTTGCAGCGATACCCGCTGTGCAATCAATCGGCGCCGATTCCACCCCACTACCGGCAGAGCAAGTCGTAGGTGCACCTGAACTTCCAGCTGTACAGGCTCCAGACCCTTTGGCCAGTTCCCCTAAGGGTACAAGGATCGGCGATTCGTACTTTGATTTCGCCTTGCCATTTTGGTCCGACATATGAAAACCTCCTTATTAAGATAGAAAATCAATTTGCCATGCCTGCACTTCCCCGGTGGCCACCTGAAAATCCCCTACCCGTGGCCAGAGTAAAATCCCATACCTTCAAATTCACTTACGGAGCCGCACATTGTTCTATTTCTTTTTCATCATAGGCTTTCCGTACTTCACAGATGACGTAGGTCTTCGAGCAACCAGGGGATTTTGATGTGTCCACCGATAGGGGAATATGGATAGCAAAAAACGCTGTATTTTAAGGATTATTATTTGCAATGTCAACAGTCCAGTGACAGGTTGTCAACCCAAAATAGAAGTGTCCGCTTCTTACCAAATTAGAAATGTCCGGTTTGTAGCTATTAGGAATCATCGGGTTTTGCAAGGGTGCTGATGGTTTCCTTGAACTCCCAGTGATGGCGACGGATCACCCCTGGAAGAGCGGGTGGTTAGGGGAGAAGATCTGGCTCCGGGTGCCGTCGGTGGGTGGGAGCTTCTCCAGGGGTGATCCGCCGCCGGGCGAAAGCGTTTCTGGTTGGGTTGGATCGAAGGCTGTCCACCCGAAAAACCTCATATCCATTTATTTAAAACAACTTGCGTTTGCTGCCCCAATATTATCCGGGTTCGTTTAGGGCGCAGTCTTATTCTAATGTAACGTCATGTAACGCAGCCTTAACTCGGACGGGTTGAATGCTGGTCACC
>JBGOTQ010000254.1:0-11179 GCA_041476565.1 Terriglobia bacterium
CTAAGATCCGTATCTTCCGTCAAGGTATCGTGCTGCCAACCTCCCGAGGTTTCAATCGCCTCCCGGCGCCAGATTCCGGCTGTTCCATTGAAGTTAAAGAAACGGCCAGAGTAAAAACGTGAACCATGCTCCATGACGAAGTGGCCATCGAGAATCATGGCCTCCACCTGGGTCAGGTGGTTATAATCCCGATTGATATGCCCCCAACGCGTCTGAACCATGGCCACTCGAGGATTGGTGAAGTTATGAATGGTCTTGTTCAGAAACTCCGGATCGGGGACGAAGTCAGCGTCAAAAATCGCAACAAATTGGCCCTTAGCAACCTTCAATCCTTCTTCCAGCGCCCCAGCTTTGTACCCTCTGCGGTTGTCGCGATGCAGGTAGTGAATATTGAGACCCTGCTTGAGGTGGGCCTCCACGCACTTCCGGGCTACAAACCGGGTCTCGTCGGTGGAATCATCCAAAACTTGAATCTCAAGAAGCTCCCGGGGATAGATGATTTTCGAAACGGAATCCAGCAACCGTTCCACGACAAACACCTCGTTGTAAATGGGAAGCTGGATAGTCACGGGAGGCAGGTTTTCAAACCGGTCGGGGTCCTGCGACTGCTTCTTGTGTTTGAAGTATAAATAAACCAGATGATAACGGTGCAGGCCGAAGATCGCTAGAATGATGAGGATCGTGAAGTAAGGGAGCAGGATGAGAAAGTCGAAGGTATTGAGAACGTAAAATTTGCGTGTATGCTCGAGAAAATACTTGTAAGGGCCGGACGGAACGAAGAGCCTTTGGAGTTCCTGCAAGAGGCCCTGGCCCATAAATGCTAAGGTCACCACGTCACGCCTTTTCTTTGGTATTTGTTCTACAGAGCGACGCTAACAAAACACTTCGATTCCTTCCTAACTGTATTCTGACTCGACGCGAATTACAACTTTAATCTGATTCGTGTTAGCCAATTATCATCTTGATTATTTGTGGCTTAGCTCGACGGTTGAATACTTTAGCACTGCATTTCAGATACTCAGTCACATGCTGGTCACAGGAGTGAACAAGTCGAAAACCGAACTCTGAACTGACGAACAGGAAGCTCGCTTCTCTTGGCACCTTTAACCTTTACAAAAATATGATTGTGAATGAGTGTATAAACGATAACGACTGCTTGGGATCCAGGATCCGCGCCCAACTTCACTCCATTTTCTCAGCCATTCGTTTTTTCACCAGTGGATGGACCAGTCCATCCACTGAACCTCCGAAGCGGAAAACTTCACGGACAATGCGGGAACTGACGTAGGAGTACGCTTCGGAGGGCATCATCAGCACAGTCTCGATGCCTGGCTCCAGCCGGCGGTTCATCAAAGCCATTTGCAGTTCGAACTCATAGTCAGAAACGGCCCGTACCCCCCTGACAATGACGTTGACTTTTTGCCTCCGAGCGTAGTCCACCAGGAGACCATCGAAAGTGTCGACACTGATATTGGTAAACCTATCTTTGATCAAAGCTCTGATCATTTCAACGCGCTCAGCGGCAGTGAATAGAGGTGCCTTTTCCGGGTTGACCAGCACAGCTACAATCAGAACATCAAAAAGCCTCGCGCCTCGCTGGATGATGTCAACATGTCCATTCGTGATGGGATCAAATGATCCCGGGTAGATGGCGATTTTTCTCTTCATAGTGTTGTTATACGCTCTCTTTCTCTTCGAAACAAACTGAGGACGTTGTCACCCTGCTGGACCCTTCTGAACCTGACCAGATCTTCAATCCTCGGCGCAAGGTCAATATGCTTCGAGTGCTCGGCGATAACGATTGCCGAATCGGTTAGGAGTTCATGGCGCTGCAGCTGCTCCAGGACAATTGGGTATTGTCCAACGGCTGAGTATGGAGGATCGAGGAAAATTATATCGAACTGCGTGGCACTCTGTTCAAGGATTCGGAAAGCAGAGTCTGTCTTCATTGTCAGCAACCGCTGGCAGGGAGATGCGGACAGCTTCAACAAGGCGAGGTTACTCCGAATCACCTGGCTTGCTCGGACCGACGATTCCACAAACACCGTCAGCTTGGCTCCTCGGCTGAGCGCCTCAATCCCAATACTACCGCAACCAGCAAAACAGTCCAGAAAACAGCAGTCGGCCAGGCTCAATTGAAGCAAGTCGAATAGAGTCTCCTTTAAACGGTCTGACGTCGGCCGAGTCGCTTGCCCCTCCACTGTCTTAAGCCGACGGCTTCGAAACCGCCCGGCAATGACACGCACCATGCTTGCTGGTCTCCGTAGTAGACAGCTCTGCTTAACCGGCGCCCTGCAGTCAAAGAGAGCAGGCTCACGCTACCACTGCCAAACCATAGCGCCTTTGCCAGTTGGCCTTAAGTTGAGCCACTACAGCCTCGAATTCCTGAGAGCTTGAGGGATTCCCCACAAAATCGATGGCCTCCTGTCTAGCTGCTTCCAGGATTCTCCCATCTCGCAGCAGATTGGCCACCTTGAGAGAAGGAAGTCCCGACTGCCTGGTCCCAATGAACTCACCGGGACCACGCAGTTCGAGATCTTTCTCGGCAATTTTGAATCCGTCGGTGGTTTCCACCATGCAAGCCATCCGCTCCTCAGCATCGTCACCAGCTCTTTTTCCCTTCATCAGCAAGCAATAAGACTTAGCTAGCCCTCGCCCAATCCTGCCCCGTAATTGGTGTAATTGTGACAACCCGAAACGCTCCGCATGCTCAATCACCATCACGCTGGCGTTAGGCACGTCGACCCCGACTTCAATAACAGTAGTCGACACCAGAATCTGCGTTCCCCCGGAACTAAAAAGCTGCATGGCATCATCCTTGTCCTGGCTTTTCATCCGTCCATGAAGCAAAGCAACCTTAAGGTCTGGGAAAACTCCTCCGGCCAGATGCTCGAAGGTTTCTTTGGCTGCTCGGAGATCTACCTTCTCCGACTCCTCAATGATCGGACAAACCACGTAGACTTGACGTCCTTGTGCAACCTGTTCCCGAATGAATCGATAGGCCGACTCTCTTTGTTCCTCCTCCACAACCCGGGTCAACACGGGAGACCTCCCGGGCGGCAGTTCGTCAATCACGGAAACATCTAAGTCGCCATAGAGTGTCATCGCCAATGTGCGGGGAATGGGGGTTGCCGTCATCACCAGTGTATGCGGAGCGTTCCCCTTCTTCATCAACCGGTAGCGCTGCATCACTCCAAACCGGTGTTGCTCATCGATGATCACCAGGCCAAGCTTCTGAAAATCGACGTCGGATTCCAGCAGGGCATGAGTCCCGATCACCATGTGGACAGCACCATCTGACAATCTTCTTAGCAGGTCATTTCTTTCAGATTTTTTCAGGCCGCTTTTCAACAAACCCAGATTGTAGGCGGCTTTTGCGTAAATGCGGCGAGTATTGAAATAGTGTTGTTCGGCCAGGATCTCGGTGGGCACCAGCATGGCCACCTGGAAGTGGTTTTCCATGGCTACTGCGGCCGCTTCCAGGGCAACAATGGTTTTCCCGCATCCTACATCTCCCTGCAGCAGACGGTTCATAGGGGCCGACTGGCGAAGATCATCAACAATCTCCTTCAAGACCCTCTTCTGAGCTTGGGTGGGATGAAACGGCAGAATCTTCTTGATCACCTCCCTAACCGTCGACGTGATCTGAAATGGGTTTCCCGTTATGGAACGGGCATTCCTCCGCTTGAGCGTCAGTCCAAGTTCCAGAAAAAATAATTCTTCAAACACTAATCGTTGTTGCGCTGGAGTTTGGAAACAGGCCAGCAAATCCATCGCGGTTCCGGCTGACGGAAAGTGAGCCTCCCGAATCGCCTCGGCTCGCAGCATGAGCCCGCGTCGCTCCCGCGTGTTGGTGGGGAGCGTTTCGGGAATGGCGGAAATGTTTTGCAGAAGCCCGTAAAGGATCCGCCGCAAAGTCCGCGAACTGCACCCCTTGACCGCTTCGTAAATGGGTACAATGCGCCCCATCTCCAAGGAATCGTGTAAGTCCTCTTCGTGCAGGATTTCAAACTCAGGATTAATAACTTGAAGGTTGCCCGTCCCGTAAGGATCGACTTCGAACTTACCGTAGAAAATGACTTTTTGCCCGGGTTGAAACACCTTCCGTTGGGCCAGGTACTCTGAATGAAACCATTTGCAGCGGACCATGCCGGTTTCATCACGGGCGGCAAGATCAAAGAGCCGGGTACGCGTGCGGCGGGTAATAGCCAATCCAGAGGTCAGGACCTGCACCAGGACGGAAGCCCGTTCCCCAGCCCGAAGTTCCTTGACCTTTCTGAAATGGGTGCGGTCCTCATAGCGGTAAGGGAGGTTGTAGAGGAGATCTTCGACGGTGAAGACATTCCGGGAGGCCAGGTCCTCGGCCCGCTTACTACCAATTCCTTTGACATACTTGACCGAGGTCTGCAAGTCGAGCATGAGATTCGAACTGATGAACCTACCTCAGTGGCTTTGCGTCTCCGTTGCCACCCTGGCATCCCGCCGGGAAACCAGATAGGCCTTTATGAAGGGATCGATATCTCCGTCCAAAACGCGGTCGACATCCCCGATTTCAAGTTTAGTCCGATGGTCCTTTGCCAATCTGTATGGATGCAACACATAAGAACGGATCTGGCTGCCCCATGCGATGTCCATTTTGGAGTCCTCGATCACTTTGTTCTCGGCTCGCTTCTTCTCCATCTCGAGTTCGTACAACCGGGCTCGCAGGATCTTCATAGCCGTGGAACGGTTCTTATGCTGGGAACGCTCATTTTGGCAAGACACCACGATCCCAGAGGGGAGGTGCGTGAATCGCACAGCCGAGTCGGTCGTGTTGATATGTTGACCACCGGCCCCAGTTGAGCGATAAGTGTCGATCCTGAGATCTTTCTCCTCGATGACGATCTCAATGTCGTCATCGATCTCAGGATATACAAAAACAGACGCGAAGGAGGTGTGCCTTCGCTTATTGGCGTCAAAAGGAGAAATCCGCACCAGCCGGTGAACGCCCACTTCAGCAACCAACATCCCATAAGCGTTCAATCCCTTTACGGCTACAGTCACGGATTTAACGCCGGCTTCTTCGCCAGCCAGGTAGTCTATCAGTTCGGTCTGAAATCCCTTTCGCTCTGCCCAGCGCAGATACATCCGAAGCAGCATTTCTGCCCAATCCTGGGATTCAGTCCCACCAGCCCCGGGGTGAATCGTCAGGAAAGCGTTTGCCTGGGCGTTTTCTCCACTCAGCAGGGTTTGGGTTTCGATCACCGTTAACTCAGACTCCAGGTGATCCATCTCTGTCTTGATGTCCCGGACTACGTCTTCCCCTTCAGCAGCCAGCTCGAAAAAGGCTTCAAGGTCCCCCTCTGCACGATTCAGAGTGTTATCAAGCGATTGGATTTCTTCTAAGTGCTTACGCCGCTGCAGGATCTGTTGTGACGCCGAGGGGTCGTTCCAAAAGCTGGGATCAGAAATGGTTTTTTCAAGTTCATCCAGTTCCTTTTTCTTGCCGGGAGCGTCAAAGATAACTCCGGACGTCGTGAATTCGCGACTTGAGAGACTGAAAATTCCGACTTAGCTCTTCAATCATGTCAACTCCTCTACGGTAATCTTCCGGACCCACCGCATCAATGACTCTAATTGTTTATGCTACCATATTTGTCCAGGTTCTGTTGCCTAATCCCGGGTGGTGTGGGAAAATTGGGGTTGAATGCTCAGGTTTAAATTGGTCAAATTCCTGCTAACACTCAGCTTTGACCTGGTGTGGACAGTGCCCGCTTTGCTTTGGGCTGGCGAACGCATCGGTTTTGAAGGGATCGCAGACCTGGGATTTACTCGGTCCGGGATCCCGTATGGTGCTCCGTCTACTCCCGACTCCCAGACCAATGTGAATGGGCAATTCATTCTGCTGGGGTCTTTTCAAATCACCGGCTCCCTGTATGGTTTTTATGAGGGCCGCGTCAGCCATCAGGAGGGCTTGGAAGGATCAGATCCTCGACTTCAACAAACCCAAGGAACTCCGGTTGTTCAAGGTTATATTCGGTATACTCCCAAGCTTCCGTGGAGCTTGGCACTCCAGGCGGGAAAATTCGGAACTCCTTTTGGGGAATTTCTGACTAGGAACTATCCGCAGGACAATCCTCTCATTGGGGCGCCACTGATCTACTCTTACCAGACGACTGTTCCAGCTAACATAATCCCTTACGGGCCCGAAAGCCTACTGAAATATCGTTATCGTCCCAGAGCCTCTCAGACTTATAACCTCGGCACGGGAGGCGGATGGTTGCCGTTGATCAATTATGCTTATCCAACCGGAGTGATGGTCTATGGCAACCCTCGCACCTTCGATTACCGCTTCGCAGTTGTCAATAGCTCCATTGCCAATCCTCTGGATCTGGGAGAACCCGGACAGCGAATCCAGTGGGTGGGGGGAGGAGGCTGTACCATCGTCCCTGGATTCCGGTTGGGGACTTCTCTGGCCGAGGGCCCATTTTTAAGTGGATCGGTAGGTCCCCGCCTGCCGCCCGGAACTTCACTACGCGACTATACCCAGAGAGCCATCGGCTTTGATGTCCAGTACACCTTGCACCATTTCGAGGCTTATGCAGAAGGGATCTTTACGAACTTCAACCTTCCCAACATCAACCAGCGATTGGGGGCTTCAGGTTACTATCTCGAACTCAAGTACACCTGGTCTCCCAGGGTGTTTACGGCAGCGCGCTGGAACCAGATCTTCTTCGATCGTCTTCGCCAAGATGCAAGCCCTTCCGGCAACTCGCCTTCCCCTGACAACGAAGCCTCTTACGTCGGTGTCCGTTTTGATCAGAACATTAATAGCTTGGAATTTGGTCTGGGCATCCGCATCACCCACAGGCTGATGGCCAAGACCTCTTATCAGTTCAACCGCTCGGTGGGTGGGGCGGATCCGAAAGACAATGCATTTGCTGCTCAACTAGTCTATGTCTTTGACGTTTCCAATCTGCTGAGGATTCGATGAAAGTGCAGATCGACAGCAGGGGGAGGAATGCCTTACTTTCAACCCTACTGGCTATTTTCAACCTGTGCCTCGCTTGGACTTGGCTGGCCGAGGTGGTTTCGTCGAACCTCAGCACGGAGCTTCTACCCTGGTCTCTTCCAGCCGTTCGGGCGGAAACCAATACAGCCCACATGCCAGCAAGTGAGATTCGTGGAACCGTGCGGATTCAGAGCCGAATCCAGCCGAAAAGCATGGCGATCAGCATCTATTCGCGCCGATCCGGCCCCTCAGCCAACGCTCCGGCTCCATCTCCCGTCAACGAGGTAGAGAATGTGGTCTTGTACTTGGAAAAAAACACTCACCACGGGGTTTCCTCCTTTGCTGAGTCTCAGGCGGTGGACGCAACCCTGCCAGCAACCCCCGCCACGGTACACAGCCAACCTCGCCCTTCCATTCGGCAGATCAATGAAACCTTTTTGCCGCATGTCCTTCCGATCAAGACGGGCACCTCAGTGGAGTTTCCCAACGGTGATCCTTTCTTCCACAATGTGTTTTCGCTTTCCAGTACGAAGAGCTTCGACCTGGGGCGTTACCCGCAGGGACAGATACGCTGGGTTCGCTTCGACAAGCCCGGGATCGTGAAGGTATTTTGTCATATTCACTCCCATATGAGCGCTGTCATCCTGGTTTTCGATCACCCCTATTTCACAGTTCCGAATAATAAGGGAGAGTTTGTGCTTGGGCCCATTCCACAAGGCAGTTACACGCTGGTCGGATGGCATGAACGTCTGAAGCCAGTAAGACAGCATGTTAGCGTTGGCGACCATGAGCCCTTGGCAGTGAACCTCGTCTTATGAGACCAGTCAAGCTTCGAACTAAGATTATCCTCTTCACGACTCTCTTGATCGTGCTAGTTATTTCCGGGTCGTTTTTCTTGGTCAATCGTGTGGTGAAGGGACAAATCCGTGCTCGTCTGGTCCGTGATCTGGAGAGATCCCAGTTGACTCTGGAGCAGACCCAAACGAATCGCCTTCATGAATTGGTAGCCTACTCAATAATCGCGTCTGAGAACTCCACCTTAAAGGCAGCTGTCGACACTTACCAAACTGAAATGAGCGGGAGTTCCCCTGTTCTGCTACAACTGCAGCGGACTGTCGAGAATGAAGCCGGGAAGCTCTTCTCAATTCTCTCGATCGACATATTGATAATTACCAGTAATAGTGGCGAAGTCATCACGATCCAGGGACTACCCGCCAGGGTGGTTCCGAAGAACCTCAATCTCTCCTGGCAGCCCTCCGTTATAAACAGCCTGAGCGCTAATCCGATTGGCTACGAAAGGGCGGCCAGCCTCTGGCAGTGTGAGGACAAGGTGTATCGGATTGTGTCCGTCCCCATTCTGCTGCAAGACAACATCATCGGCACTTTGAGCAGCGGGTTCGAAATTAGTGCGGACCTAGTTCGGACCATGAAGAGTAACACCAACAGCGACATCGTCTTTTATGCAGAGAGAGGCATCATTGCATCGACCTTGAGCCCGGTTCAAAACCAAGCCTTACTGGACTCCTTGAAAACAAGTGGGTCCCAGGAGAGCCTCCTTCCAACTGCCCAGCAGTCGGAACTCTCGTTGAACGGTGAGACCTTTCTCTCTTTGCGGGTGGCTTTGGGAGGTTCTTCGAGCGGACACTTCATGATTTTGAACTCCATTGACCAGGCTATGCAGGGGATCATGGGTGGCATCAAGCAGAGCATGGTCCTGACCGCCCTATTTTCTGTATTCTTGGCAACCTTGCTGGGCTGGGGGCTCAGCCAATCGTTCACGCATCCTCTCATCAATTTTGTTGAGTTCATGGATGGCATCACACAGACGGGAGACTTAAGAAAGAAATTCCGAAGTCCCTCCCCCAATTATGAGGTGGACGTCCTGGCCCGATCATTCGAAAGCATGGCTCGATCACTGGAAGAATCCCAAGCCGAAAGCGCGCGATATCACGAAGAACTTCGGCAGAAGCAGTTCAATGAAGAGAAACTGAGAACCCTGGCGATGCGATCGAGGCTGGACGCCTTGATCTCCCAAGTGAATCCGCACTTTCTTTTCAATGCCCTCAATACGGTGGGAGTCTTGATTGACGAGAACCCTGTCGAGGCCCAGCGTTTGACCGTTAAGCTGGGAAACATTTTTCGCAGGACCCTGCAGGTGTCTGAAAAGGAGATTATCAGCCTCCAGGAAGAGCTGAATTTCATTGCGGATTACCTGGAAATCGAAAAGGCCCGATTCGGTGAACGCCTGCAAGTGGAACAGCGGGTGCAGGTTCAAAATGCGAAGATCCCCTGTTTCACCCTGCAGCCACTGATTGAGAATGCCATCAAACATGGAGCGGCCCCCAAAATTGGGACCACAACGATTCAAATCGAAGTCACTCAAAGGAATGGGAGACTGACCATTCGAGTTAGGGATAACGGGATAGGCATTCCAAGACCAAAACTGGATTCTATCCTGGAGCGGGGGTACGGTCTGCGTAACCTGATTGATCGGCTGACCATCCATTATCGATCCGACTTCACCTGGAAGGTCGAAAGCGAATTTCAACAGGGAACCACAATCTTGCTGGAATTGCCTTCCCAGCCACCAGATTACTCAGTGGCTACTGCACCTTGAAGCCGGCAATCACTCTTGCTCTTCTTTGTCAGCTTCACGAATTCGCCGAAGAAGATTTTCATGAAAATCTTGTATGATCCATTGGCTCGAGTTCTTCAACACAATACATGAATGGAGAGCATCATGAACCAGTTTCGAGTATTCGCATTCCTCTCTACGGTTCTGCTATTCATCATTGGTTTACCAGTCATCGCAGCAGATAAGAGTCGGTTACTTTTCTCATTTGAGACGGAAGGGGAACTCCGAGCATTCAAGACCCAGAAGGTGAACGTCTCCCAAACTACGGCAGGAGCTACTGAAGGCCGAAAGGCCTTGAAGTTAGAAGTCTCGGCTAATACGGAAGGCAGTCTCTTATTCTCTCCCGCCAGGATGCCTTGGGATTGGCAGGGCTACAGTGCTTTGGCTATCGATGTGACAAATCCCTCTCGGGAACCCATCACCATTCGTATTAGCATCGCAGACGATAATACTGCTGATGGAAGCCGCCATCGTGCGGTAAGCACTGCTACCCTTGGCCCGCAGGAAACTGCCAGTTACGCTTATCCTCTAGGCTCCTTGGCTCCCATGGAGAGGGGAATGCGCGGCGGCCCACCAGTCCCGGGTACCCAGCCGCCGCCTTTTCTGTCTGCGAATCGCTTGGATGAGAGACACATCACCGAGTTCCGTCTCTTGCTTGAACCAGCACCCTTCGTGCAGTTCCTCCTCCTGGACAACATTCGGTTGCTCGGGCCAGTCTCCTACGATGGCATTGTGGATGCCTTGGGCCAATATGCGCGGGCGGATTGGCCCGGAAAGTTGAAGGATTCGGAGGAATTTGCGCATCGCCGGGCAGCAGAAGAGGCTCAGATCAAAGAGGGGCCAACCTTGCCGGAGAGAGACGAGTTTGGCGGCTGGTCAGCAGGTCCACAGCTTGCTGGTCATGGTTTCTTTCGCTCCGAGAAACGCGAGGGCAAGTGGTGGCTAGTGACCCCCAATGGACACCTATTTCTTTCCCTGGGGGTCAATTGCGTGAGCATGGGGGAGGGCCCGACCCTGGTAGAAGGACGAGAAAAGATGTTCACTTGGCTGCCAAACCCGGCTGACCCGTTAGCCAAACACTACGGCCATACCCGGGAAATCCTCTATGGGCCAATCAAAGAGGGACGGACGTTTGACTTTATAACGGCCAATCTGGAACGCAAATACGGAGCGGATTATATCCAGTATATGAGGAACTCCGCATTGGATCGGCTGCGTGCCTGGGGGTTCAATACCATTGCCAACTGGTCTGACCCTGCGCTTTACGTCATGAAACGGATGGCTTACACCGCCACTCTGGACGTCCGGGGCGATCTGCCTCGCATTGCCAGTGGCCAGGACTATTGGGGCAAAATGGCTGATCCCTTCGACCCTCGATTTCGGGCTGCTGCCGAACAATGTTTTCGTCAACAGGCAGCACAATCTCGCGACGACCCATGGTGTCTGGGATATTTCGTGGACAATGAAATCTCTTGGGGGAGTGAGGCCACTGACAGGACTCACTTTGGCTTGGTGTACGGAACTCTGGCGGGGACGAAAACACTGGCTGCCAA
>JBGOTQ010000255.1:0-11149 GCA_041476565.1 Terriglobia bacterium
AAAGGGACGCCGCCTATATGAATTCACGGCATTTAACACCAATTTTAGTTCGGGAAAAAAACAAGGTGAGATATCCTGCTTTGATATCGCTTACACGCTCTTTGCCGATGAAGAGAATATACCCTGCATGCACTTTCTCCTGAATGATAAAAAAGAACTGATGCATGATAATCAACTCCTGATGATTGGCAAACTTGTCAATGCAAGGAGGATACAGTTTGTTGCATCAATTTTGAAAGACAAGCTACCGGGGGAATTGAATAAAGATGAGTATGTGGTGGTGAAGTTATCACAGGAGGATAAACTTTTTAGGATTGAAAGGCTCGCTGATGCCTAACAACCGCATCAACGCGGACTGGCAATTTCGCTACGCACCATTGCCAGCCCGTTATGCCGGGCGTTCCCGAGGCGTGCCCCCCTATCGTTGATAACGCCCAGAGTTCAGGTCGGGAAGTATTTAGATGGTAGCAGCCGTTGTTTAGGTCGCACCTTGGGAACACCCCGGGGTCCCCGGTATCCGGCCTGACTCCCGGTTCCCTTGGTTGCTCGCGCGCCTCGGGAACCGCAGAGTCCACTCGGGAATCATTGGAGTCAGACCGGTCAGACCTTGAATGTAGTGGGTCAGCTACAAGAGGAGGCCCGAGCTCTGCGAGGCCACGTTTGCCACGTTGTCTGCGGCTTCGCGGAGCTCAGCCCTCCACAATTCCCCGTTTAACTGGCCCAATACCCTTGAATAATGAATAAGCTGGATTTCCTCTGGAATCTGCAGTAATTTCCGTTGATGGCTGAGCCCTTGGCCCTCTACTTCTGGCGCGGGAGTCTATCCATGTGTCCACGAGCTCAGCGGTGCATCCGCGGATGGAAGGCAACCAGCCCGGGAACCATCAAAATTCACAAGCCCATTATTTTTATTCTTACCGTCAGCAGTCGTAGTCGGACGTAGACCTGCATCCATTGCACCCCGGTGCTGAATGAAGCTTGACAATCAGCGGGCGGGCAGGTGATCTTATGAGCTTGGTCTTGAGGGCCAGCGCTGTTTATCGCCTCACGACAAGCGGATTGGGATTTGGTCGATTACCTTATTGGTTCCTGCTTGCATCTTGCATAATGAACTATCTGTCAAACCAGATCTTATTTGTGCTGTTGGTGGCCCTGATTCTTTTGGGAGGGTCACCTGTCACCATGCAACCTGCTTACGCCGAAGGCTCGGCCACATGGCAAGGGATCCTGCGGACTACGGACGGGAACCGGATCAGTGATGCCATTGTTGAGCTCAAGGAGATCCGGACCGGCATAAAACGCCGGAAGACAACCGACAAGGATGGTCTTTTCCTATTTGAGAGCCTCTCCTCAGCCAAATGTTCAGTGACGGTTTCATGGCAAAAAAGGGCCTATGCTTTCGAAGGAGTACTCGATTTTACAGGTGGAACACAACAGACCGGCTGGCTGGAACTTAATCCCAATACGGGAAGTCTGAACTGGCGGGAGAGTCCGCTCGAGACCAGCAGCACGAGCAGTGTCAAGGAACAGTTGTCCAGCCAGGAAGTATCTGAGTTACCTCTCAACAAGCGCGATTTCAGCCAGCTTCTGCTGCTTGCGGCCGGAACTACTACTGACACGAACGGAGCGGCCAACTATACCCAGCAATTTGCCATCAACGGCCAGCGGGGAACCGCCTCGGTCTTTGCCATGGATGGGATTTATGCTTCCGATCCGGAAATGGGAGGGGCGACCTTCAGCAACTTCAATGTCGATGCCATCGAGGAGATTCGCTCGCAATCAGGCGTCATGCTCCCGGAAGTCGGCGGAGGTGCGGCTGGATTCACGGACATCGTCACCCGGGGAGGAACTTCTGACATTCATGGTTCCATCTTCGAATTCCACCGGAATGCCGTCCTGGACGCTCGCAATTTCTTCGATCGGAGCACAATCGCTAACCCGGGGCGGATTCCACCCTTCATCCGCAATGAATTCGGATTCACCAATGGCGGTCCGATCCATAGAGGGAAACAGGGAGAGGATGAAACATTTTATTTCGGGCAATACCAGGGATTCCGCCAGGTGCTCGGAACCACCCAGGTGATTCCGGTCCCGGCGCTCGAAGAACGGCAGGGAATCGACCGCACGACATTTCCCGGGGATATCCTCCAGGTGCCGATCCATCCGGAGATCGCTCCAGTGTTAAATCACTATCCCTTGCCCAATGACCCCCAAGGCCCTTATGGCCCCCGCACCTATGCGACTTCCTCAAAGGTAAACACGATCAGCGATCAATTTTCAATCCGGATCGATCACCGGTTCTCTAAGAAGGGCCAGCTTTTTGCGCGTTTTAATTTGAATGATGTGGACGGACCGTTGACCAATCCTAGCCAGACTGCCATCGACCCCAGCTTCGGGATCCGCTTCCTGGACCATCAGAGGAACTTCGGCTTGACCTACACTCGCTTCATTTCGCCGCAACTGACTTCTGAATCATCGTTCGCATTCATGAGAAGCACTCCGCTCTTTCCTCCTCTGAATACTACTCAACCAGCCTTGAAATTCGCCGACGGCCTCTACGAAGCGTTCAACAGCGCGGGCGGGACCGTAATCGGAGCTTACGGGAACCTCTATCAATTCCGACAGAACCTGGCTTGGGTCCATAACGCTCATTCTCTAAAAGCCGGTTTTGAGGCTCGCATCAACCGGGACACCACATTGTTTGGTCTCAGCCCCAACGGAGAATATTCCTTTGGTGGGGGCAGAGTTTATTCGCCGGTGGAGATCCGCTCCCAAAGCGGCCAGCACGACATCCACGTGGGCGATCCGCTTCCTGACAGCCTGACAGGCTTTCTTACGGGGACCCCGTTTTCTTACAACATCATGGTATCTCCCCCCTTGTTTCCGCAAGGAGACCGCCTCGGAGAATGCGGCATTTGGCGGGCATCTTACAACGGCTATTTTCAGGATACATGGAAGGTCACACCGTCCGTTCTTCTCAATATGGGTTTGCGTTACGAACTGAACAGCCGCATCTCGGAATTTACCCTTAGAACTGCGGGGCCGCAAATCGTTGACGCTTCCGGCCAGCATGTCCCGTCATGGGCCTCTGGTGCTCGTCTGGAACATATCATCAACCCCCAACCCCCCTACCGTAAGGACTGGTCAGGATGGGGACCTCGTTTAAGCTTGGAATGGAGTACCTTCAAGAAGACCGTTCTTCGTGCGGGCGGCGGGGTTACGACGATATTGCCAAATTTGTTTCAGACCGATTGGCTGACTGGCGGTTTCCCTTTTCTTATCATTCCTTACGCTTCGGCCCTGCCGGGTGCTCCTGTTCAATTCGTTAATCGCGTTGTCCCATTTCAGTTGCCTGAGATCTATAACACACAGGGTGAGCCGGTCTTTGCCTCGGGTCGGTCAACCGACGTGGCTCCTAATACAGAGGTCGACTTGGCGCGATTTCAGCGTGATCTGGCCTTACGGACGCCGGGCCAGCGGGTTTCTCCCCTCAACGTCTTCGGAATGGATCCGGCTTTTCGGAACGGATATATTGTGAACTACAGCTTGTCCCTGGAACGGGAGATTGGGGATTTCAAGTTGGGCGCCGCATATGTGGCGACAACCGGAGTGGGTCTTCCCAGTATATCGTTTCCTAATAATTATGCCGGCGCCGATCCGGCTTTTGCTCCGTTCACCAATTTTGACTCATCGGGAAAAGTCATAGGCGGGATTGGGTCGGAAATGATGATGAGCAGTCGTTCCCATTCCACATTCCACTCGCTGCAAACGTCCATCGGGAAAACATCTTCCCGATGGGGATTAGGGTTCCAAGTCAACTACACATTCAGCAAATCCCTTGACGACACCAGCGCGGCTCAGGGGGGATTCCTCTCGGGGTCATCAGGAGCGGTGGCCCAGGCCTACCCACAGGATCCCCGCGACCCCCGGGCTGACAAAGGCCCCTCCAATTTTGATGTGACTCATGTTGCCACCGTCAGTCTTGTCCAGGCTTTGCCTTTAGATCATTTGGCCGTCATCCGATCGCTTGGCAATCGCTTCACCACCGGCTGGCAGATTTTGAATGTTTCGACCCTGACCTCGGGTGCTCCATTCTCCATCTACTCGGGAATACAGCAGACTGGCTTGGGCACCAACAACACCGACCGGCCTGATCAAGTCGGCCACCCTGTGCTCTCAACAACTCGGAACGTGCGGGAAGATTATTTCGGGGAAGGAACAGACAACCCTTCTTTCTTCTACATCCCGACTGGGATTGATGGTGGAACCGGTCCCAATAGCGGTCGCTTCGGCACTCTGGGTCGAAATACCCTTCGTGGGCCAGGCTTTCATAACTTCGATATTTCCATCCTCAAAAGCATTCCTTTGGGACGGTTAGACAACCCGTCAGGGCCGAACTTACAGTTCCGGGCGGAATTCTTCAATCTTTTCAACCTGGTTAATTTCGGCCTTCCCGCAAACATCGTGCGTGGAACGGGTTTTGGCCTCATCAGCCGGACAGCTGGCCCTTCACGCCAGATCCAGTTCTCGCTGAAATTCGTCTACTGAATATGGTGGGAATCTTACCGGGCCTCTCGATGGGAAGGTCTCCGTGTATGAATAGTTGGATTGCTGTCCCCATCGCTCTGGCGGACGAATTAGAAGACCTGTGCCTGCGTTCCCGTGAGAACTTCCCGATTCCGCTTCTCTCTGTTATGCTCTCTGGCGTTACCAGGCTGGCCCCATTCGCATTTCTGAAAAAACAGGGAGGTTGTCATGAATCGTCGACGTTTTGTCCACACCGCTTTTGCAGGGAGTATTGTCGCCGGTAATCAGATGAATACAACTCGCGCCGAAGAGAACTCCAGATACCTCGTGCTGGGATGGTTTCGGTGCAGGAGAGACTTTGAAGTTGAAAGGCTGCGAGGTTTCCTCCGAGACAGCGTGCTGCCCGCTTTAGGCCGTGCTGGCGTAAAACCGGTGGGCGTATTTGAAGTAACTGTAGGTCCGGACAATCCTTCGATTCTCCTTGTAGAGCCTTATCGATCTATGGCGGTGCTGGAGGAAACCACGGCCACGCTTGCATCTGACGAAAAGTGGATGCGCGAGATGAAGGCCTTCGACGAGAAGTGGGAATTAAGCTATGAGCGCGGAGAAGCCTCACTATTGCGCACCTTCAAGGCATTCCCCGGCATCGAGGTTCCTCAGGTGGAGTCCGGGGAATCCAATCTTTTTGAACTGCGGGTCTATGAATCGCGGAACCGACTCGCGCTTGAGAAGAAGATCGCCATGTTCGAGGGAGGCGAGATCGCCATCTTCAGGCGCGTGGGCCTCAACCCTGTCTTCTTCGGGCGTACCGTCTTCGGACAGCGCATGCCGAACTTGGCATACATGGTCTCCTTCCCATCCTGGGGCGCACGGGCCGAAGCGTGGGCGAAGTTCTCCCAGGATCCGCAATGGCAGGTGCTTTCGAAGGCTCCCGGAAATACGGACCGCGAGCTGGTATCACGAATCTCGAACCAGTTAATGACGCCAGCCCCCTTTTCTCAAATCCACTGAGCAGATCGACCCTACAAACCCCTTTTCAAGGCGGCTGATCCCCTTAAGCTACCTGTCCAGAAAGTGGAGACCACTTCACAGCCTGCAGGTTACTTTGAATTCATAAGTGCTTTCGACCCGAACGCAACACCGAGCAAACAGGTTAATACAATCCCTTCGAACATGTTATCGATTCCCAGTAAATAGGAAATGATCTCACTCCAGAGAAAAACGTGCTGAAATCCCTATACCAGCTCATGTTGCACTTATTACAGGGTACTGTTTCAAAGTCATCTTTTGTCATGGTAAGGATATTGCCCAGCACCTGCGGAAGCTGCATACACGGCCTTACGTCACAGAACCAGTCAACAAACATGACACGAGATCCGCCCAGACACTCATAGCGTACCGTTGATGGGTCTTTGAGGTAGCGGATGATGTTCCCCATCGACGCTCTGGAATTAACAATTGGATATCGTTTCTGCTTTTTGAGCTCAATAATGCTTTCAAGCGACTTGATCACCAGGTCTCTTGATAGGCTGATCCCCTCTCCACCCAGTGGATATACCACTGATTTCGAGAAAGTCGGGTAACTGATTGAAATGAGGTCAAATCCCGTGTCAGTTGCTTTTGCGAAGACCTTTTCCATCTGATCGTGGTTATTGTTCCAGATGAGTATTGAGGCCATGGACTTAATTCTCGTCCTCTTAATCCTCTTCACCGCCTCTTCCACGTCCCTCATGATATGTGGAATCTGTCTGGACTCTTCAAGGACTTTAGGATCCTCAGAATCAAACGAGATTGAGATCATGTCATTTCCGGCTTCATCAAGGAGATCAAGTCTATCATCCGTAATGAGTGATGGGGCCGCATCAAGAACGGCATTATGGATGTTGCGGGAAGTGCATTTGCTAACAAAAGCAATGATATTGGGGTGCATGAGCGGTTCCCCGCCCGTGAGAGTGATATGAGAAACGCCGAGGTCGGCAAGTTTATCAATAGCCAGCAACGCTTTCTCCTTAGCGGCAAACACCTTGGGTTTCTGCTTCCAGATGTCGCAGAAGGTGCATTTAGCAATGCATACATTGGTAATGGCAAATTCCGCTAAGCGTATGGAACCGGTAAGGAACGTCCTGAGTATGTGTTTGTGTTTTGGGTTCATCGAATCGTCCTTAGGCACATCGGGATTTCCATTTTTGTTCCCGATTGCTCATTAGTATACGCTGTCCACCCGAAAGACCTCATGTCCATTTATATAAAGCAACTTACGTGTGCTGCCCAAATATTATCCGGGCTCGTTTAGGGAGGTGCTTCCGCCATCAAATGTTGCTAGGCCGCCAGAGGCATTCCCCTGGCAGCCAAACTGGCCGACGGGGTCGAGTCGAAGAGCACGAATATGACATCCTTCGACACCAGAAAAGCCATCCTCGACCAGAAGATCTCTCTTAACGTCAGCCGCTGCCTGGTCAACCCAGCCAGCGATGGACCGTATTCCTGGCAATCCGCTTGACTCGAGCAATGGCGGATTTGTTCAATCCCTCGACGCTGAGAGCCGCCACCTCATCAAAGATGGTGCGCCGGTGCTGGAGTCGATGGTAAGCCGTGCCGGTATTCGAGCCGAACGTCCTCCCACAAGTCCGGCAACGGTATCGACGCCGTTCCCCCCAGGTTGTCTTGTAGAAGCCGTGGAGAATGATGGCTCCGGCGTCGGTTTTTCCCAACAGAGAGTCTTGCCGGTTTGGGCAGCTGAGACTCTTCATGATTCCTGGACCCCGTCGACGGTAGAACTGGTGGCCTAAAATTGAGTCTCAAATTATACCACGAATACCCCTTACGATTGGGCTACCAACAATTGATGACGGGAGCACATGGCAGGAGCTGGGGTGAGTCGTCGAGAACCAAGTCGACACAGACCTCCGAACAACTCTTCTGCAATTTGAACCGTTCGACAATTCGAGTGCAGCAATCGATTTCTTCCATTCGAGGATTGCATTGTGAACTTCGACTGGTATACAAAGGGCGTAGAGATCAAGAGAGTGGCCCATGATCTTTTCAGGTCACCACCGTGGGTGAAAATACTGGAGGTCGCCGCCATAAGGGTCGCGACGGAGCGCGACCCTCCACCAAGAACTGCATTTTCATAAAAGCGGAAGGTGACCTCCAGTAGCAGGCCCCTGAACGTTCCCATTTCGATTTGCCCGAGGACTCCTCCTGACTATGTTCTCCAGACTTGGCCTGGGCAATTATCGGTGTGCTGCGACACTTGCCTCCCTCAACTCCGGAGGCTGAAGGATTCACCAGAGATTTGAGATGCATTGCCAACGGACTTCGACGAGTGCAACATTCGAGCGGAGGCTTTCATGTGCTCCTTGACGAACCGACCACACCTCTCGAGACGACCGGCACAATCATGTTTGCCGTTGCCCTGCAAGAATCGATGCGTCAAAATTGGCTTCCGGAGTCGTTCCGTGACGTAGTCTCGCAGGCTTGGCGATTCGCAGAGAACCGGATCACGGACGATGGTCGTGTGCTCCAGGTATATACCGGCTGGGCAGTGCCTGCAGAACAGCGCCTCATGTCCATGGACGAACACAACATGGAATGGATACCCGGGTTTGTTCTCTGTGCCGCAGACCTCTTATCCCGAAAGTGATAAGGGCGCGGTGTTGCCCTTATTCTTTCTTACGTGCAATAAAAACCCGGGATGTTTTACGTGGTCTGATTCGACGAACTTCTGAACTGCTGGATCACTAAAGAAATATCGGGGAATGTGCTTCCTAGACAGGAAGGACGGGTTTATGAGAAGTCGTGTCTGTGTTCTATTGGGTTGTATCCTGAGTCTTGCTGTCGCTGAGTGCCAGACCGCTGATGCGGGGAACGGGCAGATCGGTTCGCGACTTGTACTCAAAGAAGGTTGGAGAATCCAACCCTCCACTCACGTGCAGGAGCGAGGGGAGGAGGTCTCGGGCCCCGGTTTTAAGGTCGATCAGTGGTATCGCGCCACCGTGCCTTCAACCATCCTGGCTGCCCTGGTGGAGGAGGGGGTCTACCAGGACCCGTACTTCGGTATGAACCTTCGGTCAGTAGGCGGGAATACTTACGCAATCGGATCGGAGAATTTCATGCTCCTTCCCATGCCTCCGGAAAGCCCGTTTCGACATTCCTGGTGGTATCGCACGGAATTCAAACTCCCTTCCAAGTTTCAGGGAAAGACCATCTCGCTACACTTCAATGGTATTAACTATCGGGCGAACATCTGGTTGAATAAGCATCGGATCGCTACTTCCGACGAAGTAGCGGGAACATGGCGGGTTTTTGAATTTGATGTCACTCCAGCGGCCCTCCCTGGAAAGACCAACTGTCTCGCAGTCCAAGTTTTTCCCCCTCTGCCCAACGATCTGGCAATCACCTTCGTAGATTGGGCCCCCACGCCACCAGACAAATGCATGGGCATATGGCGCGATGTCTACCTGACCTGCAGTGGTCCGGTCACAGTTCGCAACTCGCAAGTTACTACCCGTCTGGATCTGCCCTCGCTCGATCAGGCCCACCTCACGGTCCTTAGCGAAGTCAAAAATTCCACGAAACAACGGGTTCAAGGCTCTCTGAAAGGCCAGATAGGAGACATTCAGTTTTCACAATCGGTCGACCTCGGTCCTCAAGAATCCAAAGTCGTAACTTTCAGTCCGACACTGTTCGGTCAGCTCAACCTGCATAACCCGCGCTTGTGGTGGCCGGCCCACCTTGGTCCGCAAGACCTTTACACATTGAATATCAGGTTTGAGTCAGGTAGCACGATTTCTGACAAGCAGTCGGTTCGATTTGGCATTCGGGAAATTGCCGCCGAGGTCGATGCCCAGGATCATCTTCTGTTTCTTGTGAATGGCAAGAAGATCTTGATTCGGGGAGCCGGGTATTCCTTTGACATGATGCTTCGGAGCAGCCCGGAACGGCAGGAGGCGGAACTAAAGTATGTGCGCGACATGAATCTGAACACTATTCGTATGGAAGGGAAAATCGAGGATGATCACTTCCTGGACTTGTGTGACGAATACGGAATTCTGGTTCTGGCAGGGTGGTGTTGCTGCGACCAATGGGAACAGTGGCCGAGTTGGAAGGATGAGAACTACACAGTTGCCGCCGAATCGCTCAAAGACCAGATTCGACGTTTGCGGGTACATCCGTCATTGCTGTCCTGGATGAACGGAAGCGATTTTCCTCCTCCCCCGAAGGTTGAGGCAATGTACATCAGAATTCTCAAGGAAAACAACTGGCCTAACCCGTTTCAGTCTTCTGCAACCGCGAGCCCGACTCCGATCAGTGGCAAATCGGGGGTAAAGATGACCGGCCCTTACCTCTACGTCGCGCCTTTGTATTGGCTGCAGGATAAAACAAATGGAGGGGCGCACGGTTTCAATACCGAAACTTGCCCAGGACCGGCGATCCCACCCGTGGAGAGCCTGCGCCGGATGTTGCCGGAAGACCACCTGTGGCCCATGGATTCTTATTGGGACTACCACGCTGAGGGCGGCGAATTCAGAAGCATGAAGCTCTTTGCGGAAACGCTGAATGCACGGTATGGCCTGGCTGCCAGCGTAGAAGATTTCGCCGAGAAAGCCCAGGTGAGTTCCTACGAGGGTTACCGGGCGATGTTCGAAGCTTTTGGACGGAACAAGTACACCTCCACGGGTGTAATTGGATGGATGCTCAACAGTGCCTGGCCCTCGCTGCATTACCACATTTACGACTACTACCTGCGACAAGGTGGAGCGTACTTCGGCACGAAGAAGGCCAATGAACCCCTGCACGTTCAGTACTCGTACGACGACCGATCTATTGTCGTGGTTAATTCTTATTACCAGCCTTTCCGGGATGTGACAGTGAAAGCAATCGTCTACAATCTGGACGCGACGGCGAAGTTCTCCAAGGAGGGCTCTGTTGCTGTCGAACCTGACGGCGTCATGCGGGCCTTTGTAGTTCCCGAACTGGAAGGACTGACAGCTACCTACTTCCTGCGGTTATCTCTCACCGACGCCAAAGGCTCCCTCTTAAGTTCCAACTTCTATTGGCTCTCAACCAAGCCCGACGTCCTGGATTGGCAGAAAACCGTGCGCTTGCAGACGCCGTTGAAATCACCTGCTGACTTTACCAGCCTGACGAAGTTGCCCAAGGTGCAACTAAGAGCCTCCAGCCATTCTGAAACAAAAGGTGAATCCGGCGTCACGCATGTTACCATCGAGAATCCCACGTCAAGCCTGGCGTTCTTTGTTCACCTGAAACTCAAGGATGGATTGCCGGAGTATGACGAAGAACAGAAGTTTCACGAGCAGGAAGTGCTCCCTGTTCTATGGGAAGATAACTATTTCTCAATTGCACCCGGCGAAAGGTTGGAGGTCGCCGCAACATATAGGGCAAAAGACTTGGGAGCAAACACCCCGATCGTTGAAATCGGGGGGTGGAACGTGAAGCCTGAATCGCTGCCATCTCCACTTTTTCCAACCCCTTAGTGTGCTGTCATCGAAATAAGCTTCTCGTGACCACTCGCCTCTTCCCCCTCACCCCGGCCCTCTCCCCCCAATGGGGGAGAAGGTGACCGAAGGTCGGGTGAGGGGCGAACAGGACGCAACGTTCA
>JBGOTQ010000256.1:0-11122 GCA_041476565.1 Terriglobia bacterium
CCAATTACAGGCAGTATTGGGCCCATTCAAAACGTTAGGCTGGGCTCACGACACCTGGGCTCTCAATGAGGAGAGGATTGACGAAAAGGTTTTCATGGAAGATGTTTTTGAGACCATGGGCAAGCATGCGCAACTCCTGTATCATGAGTTGAAGTCTGACCCTGCAGCCTGTACCGTGGCAGTGTTTACAGCCACCGACAGCGTCTCCCACATGCTTTACCGGTTGATAGATCCTGAGCACCCTCGCTACGACGCTCGGCTGGCCCAACAATTCGGCGACTCGATCCTTCGGACCTACCAAAAAATGGATGAGATCATCGGCCGCGTGATGCAGCTTATGGATGCATCGACCACTCTCATTGTAGTATCCGACCATGGCTTCCATTCCTGGCGAAAAGGATTTAACACCAATACCTGGCTGGTGGAAAAGGGGTTCATGAAACTGAAGGGCAGTCAGGGCAAAAGCCCGGAAGATCTTTACAGCGAAGAGAGTTTCTTTCCTAACGTAGATTGGGACCAGACGCAGGCCTATTCTCTCGGGCTTGGCCAGATTTACGTCAACTTGAAGGGAAGAGAGAAGCACGGGACCATCTATCAGACTAGTCCCGAATATGACGCGTTGCTGGACCGCATCATTGCAGGCTTGGAGAGTTACGTCGATCCGGATAACGGGGAGAGAATCATTGAAAAAGTGTACCCGGGCAGGGATATCTTCCATGGTGACCAGGCCCGGGACTCAGCCGACCTCCAGATCGCCTTTCGCCCGAACTACCGGACCTCGTGGCAAACCACGCTGGGCGCCGTCCCTGCCGGGATAGTGGTCGCGAACATGAAAAAGTGGAGTGGCGATCACTGTGCCTCCGATCCTTCCGAGACAAAGGGGATATTACTCTCCAACCGCAAACCCACTCTTAAAGACATCTCCATCGCTGACATTGCTCCGACAGTCTTGCGCTACTTCGATGTTGCTGTTCCCCCGCAGATGGATGGAAAGGCCGCCGAGTTGAGATAGGCTGATCTGGAGACGTCGCGCCCTCACGGCGTTCTTGGGTCTTGGGGGAGCCGGGAGGAGGGCGTCCCGTCTCCGGAAGTTGGGCGAGGTAATAAACAGCAATGGGATTTCGAATGGCAACAGTGGCTTTCAGTTTCCTGCTTGCGGCATCGATCGGGATCAGGCTGTTGGCCGCCGCAGGGAATGAAGTCCGTGCAGCTGGTGACCAGAACCTGGAAATCACGGGAGGGTGGCAGATCCGAATACCTCCTTCCTGCCACAAGGCGGTGGCGCGTGCAGCCATGGATCTCCAAGCCTTCCTCAGGGACCGCCACCGTTTGGAACTGAAGATTGTCGAAGGAAACGGCGGCAGAGGTATCGTGCTGGCGGTCAATAGCCAGCAGGGAGAGGGCCGCTTTTCGCTGCGTGCGATTCCGGTCAAGGACCAGATTTTGGTCGAGGGTCCAAACCCTCTTGCTGTCTATCAAGGTGTATTGCTATTGGAAGATTACCTGGCGGAGCAGCCGTCAGTTTCAAGCTCGTTCAAGAGGAGCGTCGTCTTTCCGTTCAAGGACCGTTACCTGATTTGGAACGCGCTTCTGACGGGTCAGAATAAGGGAGCCATCGGGTTCGATCTGGAACGGCACGTACGGGAGGCGGTTCGTCTCGGATACACCGGCATGGAATGCAACCGGTTTGTGGGAATGACCCTTTCGCAACAAGGCCACCCACGGGATCCATACCCCTGGTACACGTACTGGGGGCCCTCGATGGATCAGTTCGTCACCTCACCGCTCTTTGAAGGGGTTTTTCCCAAAGATTACCTCGCCAGAAATCTAGCCGACCTGAAACATGTTGTCCAGGTGGTCAAATCATACGGCTTGAAACCCATCTTCATGGGATACGAGCCCCGTTACGTCCCAGAGACGTTTCTTCAGCGACACCCCGACCTTCGCGGTCCGCGCGTGGATCACCCTTTACGGAGCATGACGCCGCGATACTCGCTCTGCACAGACCAACCGGAGGTGCTGGGGCACTACCGGACGCTGGCACGTCAACTGGCAGAGGAGGTGCCGGACCTGGCGGAAATGCATGTGATCTTTTACGACAGCGGAGCGGGCTTCTGCTGGGGAAAGGGGCTTTATTCGGGGCGCAACGGACCTGCATACTGCCAGAACGTGCCAATGGGCGAGCGGATGCGGAAGTTCTTCATGAGTATCAGGCAAGGGTTCCTCGACGCAGGTCGAGACATCGTGCTTGTTGCCCAGCCACACGGCGGTACCCGGGGCGAATTCGACGAGTTCTTCTCGAGTGTGCCAAAGGAGGTGGAGTTTACGGCAGGTAGCTGGGCCTCGTGGAGCCTGACGTATGAAGACCCCCTCGGAATCGACCGGCACGTGATTTCACGCCAGCGTGAGACGGGACGTAGAACGCTTTACTACCAGGAGCACTTCTTTGGTTTCGATGTGGCGCCAACCACGGAGTTTCCGGTGCCTTATTATCTGGCCGACCGGCTGCACCGGGCCCTAGAACTGAAGCTGGATGCCCTGAACACGCTGGGAGGCATGGTCTCACCGCCCATCAAGGAACGGTCGGCGATGCAGGAGGTCTACCGCCGGTTCCTTCTAGACCGGGCTACATCGAGTGACGAGATAGTGAAGCAAGTTGCCCAGGATCTCGGCGGGCTCGAGGGCGGCAACCTGCTCATGGCCGCCTGGAAAGACATCCACGCCGCAATAGGAAAGAACGGGCGGAATATCGGGTTTGCGCTGGGACTTGAATACGCTTCACGGCGGACACTAGTCCGGCCGCTGGTCCCGGACCCCTCGGCACTGTTGCCCGGCGAGCGAGACTGGTGGCAGGCTTACACGTTCGGCGGTGATTTGCGCTTCGGCCATGCTCATCTGTTCCGGGGCGAAGGGGGACCTCTATCTCAAGATTGGTACAGGGGCAATTACGAGCAGTCGATGCGCACGAGCGAGGTGTTCCAGCACGCCTCAGCGGCGCTGGGGACCTTCCTGCATGATCATCCAGATGCAGGGGGGCAGGTACCCTTACTTGCGGTCGCATGAACGCCAGCTGCGGCTTATTGCACATGTGTACGCCACCGGAGCAAATCTCTTTGAGGGTCAGCGAATCCTGGACAAATATTCCTCGAAGGCCATAGAACCTGAACTGAAAAGCGACGTGGACGCCGATGTTGAGCGGTTCCAGAAATTGGTGACCGGCGAGATTGAGAACACCCAGGGGTTGGTGCAGTTTCTCGAAGAAGGGGGTGACATCGGAATGGTTCTGCTCCCTCAAGAGACGACCTGGGGTTTCAGCACAAACCTGCCGGATCTCTTGCGTCGGAAAATGGACATTATGAAGCGTCACCTTCAGGAAACCAACGAGGTCATGAACCGATGGTTTGACAGTGCATACTAGTCAAGCTAGTGGTTTGTGCCTTGTCACCTTGGCGGTTCAAGTTTTCAAATGGTTTCACTTGACCGGGAACACCATGAGCTGGCTCAGTGCCTCTTCTTCACCCATCACGACATATCGTCCATCTTCTGAGACTGCGAGTGTGCCCAGCTGGAATCCTCGCCAGGAGATTCCCTGTTCGAGGCCTGGCTCGGTCATAGTAAAACGTGGATTACCTAGATCGACATAACCCTGGATCTTGGGATCATAACTGAACAGATGTGCATATCCCGGCGCGGCTCCCCCCACGCCATATAGTTTGCCGTCCCCGGCAAAAGCCAGGCCCTTCATGCGCGGCATCAAGATAGGTTTGCCAAGATTGATGACAACCCCGGATTCGGAATCCAGCCGGAAGAGTTGGCCGTCTCCCGCATTGCCTCCGTACAACGAGCCGTCGGAAGCCATGGCCCAGGCATCAACCCGCCCTAGTGGCCGCCGACCCCATACCTCTGGCAGCTGACCCGTCAAGGTTTCGATCCTTCGGGAGGCCGGAGTGTACCGAAACAGCTTGCTGACAGGCATACTTCCGAAGACTCTCCCTTTTCTGTCGAGGATCAAACGGCGGCTCAAAACATCTTCAGGCTGGAGTGCATAATTCCGCAGGAAAGAGAGGATCTCGCTGGTGAGAACGGTTTCTTCAAAGATACGGGTGTCATCGTTTCGGAGATCCCGGCAGAAAAACTTGCCCGAAGGATGGCTAATGCCATAAATGACCGGGACTCCGCCATCAGCAGCCACGGCGAAAACCCCTTCGCCTCGGATGGGAATTCCCAGGTCCTTGACCACGAGCTGGTCATTCTCGATCCTGACCTCGATTAGATGTCCACTATCACCGCTCCGGTCAGGCATGGTCCCGGCATACAGAGTTCCACGAGAGCCGCGGCCGAAACCACTTTGGATCGCACGCTGGCCCGAAATCACTGTCGAGAGATCCACGACCTTTTCCAACCGGCGTTTGGAGAGCGAGACCGTGAATAGGAATGGGCTCAAACCGGGACTGGCTGAGGTGCCCCCCACGACCTTGTCTCCAAGGACTTCCAGAGAAGTGATGGCATTGCGGTAGATGGGTAGACGCGGATAAGGAGAGTTCTCCAGGGAGACTTCCACGGCAAAACTGCCGGGGGGGGTGAAAAAGGTGTACTCGGCCTCGAGGGCCTGGGCGGCCGGGAAAAGAACCGCCAGACAAAGCAAAGCCAGCAGGGGCCGTCGGCTCAAACCTGCAATCGTCACAGTATTCCGCCTCATCGGATTTCCTTTCCCGGATTTAGAATGATCATGAAGGGCCGGCTAGCACCAGATTCGCCCCTCCTCTCAGCCTGCGGGTCACTCCGCCGCCCGGTGAAGTAGAGGTTGCCCTGATCATCTTTGACGTCGGAGCCTGTGACTTCACTGATGATGGACAATGGAAAGGTCAACACGATTTTCTTGGTCCGGGTTTGGGGATCGAATTCCATTAAAACGATATTCTCGCCCTGGCCGGCATACATCCCATGCCCGCCAATGAAGTAATAAAGCTTGCCATTCTTCCCCAAGGCCAGGTTTGGGGAGTAGTAATTCCACGCCGGCCGCAGCGATCCATCAAAGATTCCTCCCAGGTCCTCGATCGTGCCAATCCCTTTCTGCGTGGGGTGAAAGGCCAACATTTTTGCGCCATAGGTCACCAGGTAAATGGTGCCCGCGCTGAGATCCCGAGCATAGGCCGTAATCCCTGTGATGATGTGCTCTCCGGGAGTACCCGGAAATAACGGGAGGCTCTCTCGACCGAAGACTAGTTGGCCCGTGTCTCGCTCGTACTTGACCAGGCGTTGCCGCCAGTCACCATAATAGACGTTGTTCCACCCGTCGCTGAAGATGACGCGAGGGACATGATCACTACCCAACCGGCCCAGGTCACGCAAGTCGTTCTTCCGAGGATCGTAGACCAAAAAATGGACCTGAGGATAAGAGACTGCGCATATCTGACCGGTGGCTTGATCCACCGCCAGGTCCTTGATGCTCTCATACTGGAGACCGACCCCCAGGTTGGCGAGCCGCTCCGATGCAGGATCCCACTTCATGAAGAATCCGCCGCCGTAACCGTGAGGATGCTCCATCAGGTATTCTTCACGGCTCTCGCCGCCATCGGTTGTGAAGTACATGGCTCCGTCCGGGCCTTCTACGAGTTGGGAGTGGACCTTCCCCTGCCATTGATAGTCGCGAAGATTAGCCAGTTGGGGAATGAATCCACAAAGTCTCATCTTTTCAGATGTCGTGTCGTATTCAAAGAGCCCGACCCGATCGCGATGGTTAGTGACCCCGATGAACACCCTTTTGTACTTGGAGCTGTAGCCGATTGATCCCCAGGAGGAATGGGCCTCTGGAAAATCAGGGTATTCCACGAAACGGATGTTCCTGCCAGTGATCTCAGCCAGGCAATCACCTGAAACGCCGAGCAGCAAACCGAAAAGGAATAAAGGTACAAGCCTAACGATCTTCCTCATATGTCAGTCTTTCCTATGTGAATTCGCTTGAAATCACACCGACAGTGTGCCAAGTTATATGGGTTTCTTGTCGTTTGCAAGTAATATCTGGTTTCTGCTCCCTCTATTGATTCACCACTATTGCCGAGTTCATGCTCCCAGCCTGACCCCCATTTGGATTGCTCTTTGGGGAAAAGCATTCAAGCCTCCTTTGAAGGAGAACTGAACCATGGATGCATCGACATCCTCAATCATGAGAATCTCCAGCCGTCGCAGGAATCAACAGGAGTCTGTTCCGCAAGGCTGTCTCTCAGCTCGAGGCGCACGGCCCGAATCCTTCCGTCTAATCCCGCTCCTTGCCATTGAAAATGGCTATCTCGAAAAACCTGTCTATGAGAAACTCCGAAATGCATCAATGGAATTAAGTGCCTGGCTGTCGAACCAAATTAAGGCTTTAAAGGTGGTGGTTAAATGAATTATCCCAGCCTTGTTTCTACACGTCTCTTCGCCCGTTTTCTTCTTTCTCTTCTTCGCCCTTTTCCCCTTTTCCCCTTTTCGCCCATTCGCCTTTTGCCCCTTCTTGCGTTTCTCCTTCGGGTGAATGTTGCGACTGCGCAGGATTCAGCGGCCGTTCAGTTCATTCACGGCGAGCTCACGGTCCCTACATACACTTTCGGGCGTTCGGAGACAGTGGCCCCTTTATTCAAATCCATTGAAAACATGGGCTTCTATCCCTATACCATTCTGGACTGGGAATCTCGTGTCAAAAAGCCTGTCCCCGTCGAGTATGAATTGCTGGTCCTCGAGAACGAATACTTGCGGGTGGAATTCCTCCCCGAACTAGGCGGCCGGATCTGGTCGGCCCGCGACAAAGTGGCGAATCGTGAGATTTTCTATCATACGACCGTTATCAAACCAGGGCGATACAACCCACGAGGGGGCTGGCCGGTGGGCAATCTGGAACTCTATGGACCTTATGACACCCATATGTTGACCTGGCCGGGGGAAGCCTGGCCGTGGGCGTTGCGGCACCACCCGGATGGCAGTGCCACGGTCGTGCTGTCCCACATCGACCATTTCTTTCGCGACAAGATTACCTTGGAGGTCACACTGCATCCAGGAAAAGCCTACCTGGAAACCACCCTGCGGTTGTACAACAAAAATATGCTTCCCAACCGTTACCTGATCTGGACCAATGCCGGGGTGGCCACCACCGAGGGGAGCCGGTTTGTCTATCCCATGAGCAAGACCATTGGTCATGTCAGTTCGGCCATCGGAGTCTGGCCCGTTATTGACGGTGTGGATTTAAGCTGGAATAAGAACAATAAGAACATGCTAGGGGTCTTCGGGCTCGATATCTATGACAACTTCATGTCGATTTACGATTACAAGCTTGATTACGGAACAATCTGTTACACCAACCGTCTGTTGGCCCGAGGCATGAAGACCTGGACTTTTGGATCTGGCTTAACTGCGTTGCGCCAGATGGCTTCTTACACCGACAACGATGGCCTCTATATGGAAACACAGAGCGGCCGTTTTATTTGGGATGGCAACTATGAATTCATCGATCCTGGAAAGAAGGATGGTTGGACCGAGTACTGGTTCGGCGCCGGAAAACTGGGGGGATTGACGACGGCAACCCGTGACGTCGCAATTAACTTTGAAGTACCCGAGACCCGTCCTGGAACGGCGAAGCTGGCTGTGACCTCCACAGGATCGTTTCCAGCGGCTGTGCTGGAGCTTTACGCAGGGGATCAGGAGGTGTGGAGGCAAGCTCAGGACCTGGCATTCGGCAGTGCCTTTCGTGCCCAACTGAGTCTCGGGGCAGACACAACCAGCAAGGTTCTGCACTTGAAAATCCGTTCTAAAGAGGGAAAGCAACTCCTCGATCACAAGTTTTACCCGGACGGGTCCCATCCCGATGCCGATTACGCCAGCGACTCTATCCCGCGCAAGTTCGGCCCCCTGGAGACACTGCAGGCGGAAGACGCCTATCAAAAGGGCATGGGGCATGAGAAATTCGGGGAACTGAACGACGCCCTCGCGGCTTACAAGGCTGCGTTGGCTAAAGACCCCCTCTTTTCACCGGTCCACCTCCGCTTGGGTTTACTGGCCCTAGAGCGGTTCCAGGACCAAGAGGCCATCGAGCACTTCGAGAAAGTCCTTGAGCGGGATCCGACCAATGGTGACGCTCACTATTATCTCGGAGTTGTCTATTCGGGACTTGGCAGGCACGTGGAAGCACGGCGGCAATATTATCGTCTTCTTCCTTCTTCAGGGAAGTTCGAGCGCCGTGATTATGGATTGGGTTTGCTGGCACTCAACGAAGGAGACCGGTGCGATGCCTGTCATAAGCTATCTGCCGCATCAGCATTGACTCCCCAAGATCTCTCGGTTCGGCAGGCGTACGCCTATCTGCTTCGCAAAGAGGGGCGTTCCGGGGAGGCTGAGAATGAAAGAAAGGCGATTCTCGATCTGGACCCGACCAACGCTTTCGCTCAGGCAGAGATGTTGTTCGTTGGAAAATCAAAGGTTGCTGCTTCTGCCACGTCTTCGGTGACGACGGAACCTCTACTCAAGCCTGAGACTGAGACTTCGGAATTGCTGGATCGCGCCTGTGCCCGTCATCCGCAGGGATATCTGGAGTTGGCTACGGAGTATTTCCGGCTTTCGGCCTGGGAGGAAGCCGGTCAGATCCTGGAACGTGGTATCAAAGTCGCCGGGTCGAATGGCGAGACCCCGTACCCTCTGTTGTTTTACTATCGTGCCTTTGCAGCGTCGCAGCTCGGAGAGAAGGAGACCGCCCGGCATTTCGTCGACCAGGGGCGCCGTCAGGACCTCAAGCTCGAGATATTTCCTTTCCGCGCCGAAGACGTGAAAGTCTTGAGGCTGGCCTTGGAAACTGATCCGAAAGACGTCAACGCTCAAGTCATGTTGGGGGACATCCTTTACAGCAAGGATCGCAGAAGTGAAGCCATCCAACTCTGGAGTGCCGCGGTGGAGCAGGATCCAAAGTGCTTCTCAGCACTACGCGATCTGGGAATGGCCAGGCTGGTAGAAGGGGAACAACAGAAGGGACTAGAACGCCTGACCCAGGCTGCCGAGGTCCGCCCGGATCACATGGCTACGATATTGCTGGTGGCCAACATCAATGCCCGCGTGGGGAACACGCAGGCTGCCAGGCAGGTATTTGAAAGGGCCAGGAAAGCACAGCCGCAAAGTGACCCGGTTCTGGAGAAACTTTCTTCCCTGGAAGCCCAACTGGGTAACTACCCGCGGGCTCTAGATCTGTTGACTGGCCATACTTTCGAACCCACTCACCTCTCCTACTCTCTGCTGCATCTTTACCGAGGGATTCGGCTCATGCTGGCCCTTGAGGCCTCGAAAAAGTCCAGGTTCTCTGAAGCCATAGTTCACGTGAAGGCAGGGGCCCAGCCTCCATCCAGTCTCGGGGTAGACGATTTTGCCTCTGTTCGAAGTTCACGATTGTTGATGTTCGAAGCGCTATTGCATCAAGCTAGTGGAGACTCCTCCCTGGCCAAGGGAACATGGCTGGCAGCTGCCCAGACCTTGGATGATGATATCGAAGGGGAGGGGCTCTTCCGGGCCATTGCGCTTTACAAGATCGGGCAGACGCAGAAAGCAGAAGAGTGGTTCAAGGAGTTCGTGGCTGTCAATGAGCAGCGAAAAACTGATAGTGCAGTGGATCTCCGCCTGCATGCCTTTCAACTGTCCGGAATCTATGCGGCTTTTCAGGGAGACAATTCCCTGGCCGCAGAGAACTTCCGCAAGGCGCTGGAAATCGATCAGTCTTATCTCTACGCGCGCCAATCACTGGCTTGGTTAGATGCCGGGATGCTCAAGGGACTGCGAGACAACAGTAGTGCTCGTGAGGGTAGAAAATGATTTCAGTGCACGATCTTTCACGCCGTAATTTCCTGGGAATGATGGGTGCCGTTGCCTTGCTCCCCCTGGAAGGCACTGAGCCGGACTTGGTGTTATACAATGGAAATATTCACACCATGAGCCAGCGCCTCCCACAGGTTGAAGCGGTCGCCATCTCTGGGGGGCGTTTCCTGCAAATGGGAAACAATGCTGAAATCCGTCACCTTGCCACCGCTGAGACAAAGCAGATTGATCTGGGCTGGAAGACCGTGCTCCCCGGGTTCATCGATGCTCATACACATCCTTGCTATGCCGGGCTTCGTCACCTGCGCCAGGTTGATTGTGACCTGCGATCCATTGGCGACATCCTAGCGGCATTGCGCCAGCGGGTCCAGCAAACTGCGCCTGGCAACTGGGTGCTGGGTTTCAAGTATGATGATACGAAGACCAGCGAGGCACGTCCTCTGACCCTTGAGGATTTGGACCGTGCCGTTCCCGACCACCCGGTCCGCGTTGAGCATCGGGGCGGACACACTTCCTATGTGAATTCGATGGCATTGAAGATGGCTGGTATCTCCGAGACCACTCCAGACCCATCCGGGGGACGGTTTGATCGAGATCCCTCCGGCCGGCTCACCGGGCGTATCAGTGAGAGTGCCAATGCCGTCTTTGAAAAAACCATTCCCTCCACTTATAGCCGTGCCGATTACCGTGAAGCGGTAAAGCTCATCTCCCGGATGATGGGGAAATCGGAAATCACTTCAGTTCACGACGCTGAAGGAACCCCCGAGGATCTGCGGGGTTACCAGGACGCCCGCGCCGCTGGGGAGCTTTCATTGCGGGTCTACTGTTTCATTCAGGCGGCCTTTATCGACGAGATGCTTCGAGCCGGATTACGAACCGGTTTTGGAGACGAATGGGTGCGCCTTGGAGGGATGAAACTGGTCTGCGACGGGTCCATTTCCGAACGAACTGCTCGCCTATCGCAGCCCTACATAGGTCGTCCGAACGACTATGGTATTCTGGTCGCTGACGAGGATCAACTCTACCCCCTGGCTCGAAAAGCTCACCTCGCCGACTGGCAGATCGGGGTCCATGCCAACGGCGATGTGGCCATTGATATTGTGCTGCGCATCTATGAGCGTCTGCAACGCGAATCTCCGCGCCAGGATCCGCGCTTCCGCATTGAGCATTGCACTGTCGTGAACGACTCCTTGATTCAGCGCATTCGAGCCATCGGCGCCATTCCCACTCCTTTCTCAACCTATGTCTACTACCATGGCGAAAAGATGCGGGAATATGGGCCCGAGCGGCTTAATCA
>JBGOTQ010000257.1:0-11118 GCA_041476565.1 Terriglobia bacterium
GCAGGTGTTTGGAAGGGGCTTGGCGTCTTCACAAGACCCGGCAAGTGCGAGGTACACCAGTGGACATGATCTTGGGGCCCGTGATGAACCGGTATGGCGATGTGTTTTGCGCCAAGACGCACCTCATCCTCATGCTGCACGGCGGCTTTGATCAGAAACAGGAACTCTCACTCCCCTGAAGTTGCATTCGAGGAAGCCTCTCGGCGCAGCACAGGACTTAAGCACATGATTTCCTTAGCCTATAGAGTTTTGGCGACGTACAGGTGTAAGCTATGCCATGTCAATTTGTTCGAGTTTTTTGACCATACGGGATCTTTGTAACTGGAAATCTTTCTTGCCCGAAAACGTTCCGGTGGAGCGAATTACCATGAGACAACCTTATCTCTGCAAATTATGGGTAGTGTTCTTCAGCCTAATGGCATTGATTGGTTTGGCTCTTGCCGCGCCTTCTGACCAGCCAAGGAATCCAGTCGCCATTCCTCTCCAGCTGCAAACTCCCACACGGGGAGTCAGACTTACCGGCGGGGTGTTAAAACGAGTATTCGATAACAATGCCAAGTACCTGCTCAACCATTTTGCCATAGATGATCTCCTTTATGTCTTCCGCGAACGTGCTGGAAATTCGAATCCGCCGGGAAAACCCTTCAATTGGGACAAAGGCGGTCCGCAGGTTTCGGGTTCCGCTGCAGGACTGTTCCTGGTGGGGAGCGGTAATGCCTTAAGATGGGAGGCTGACCCAAAGCTGCGAGAAAGGATGAATGCTTTAGTGGCCGGGATTGCAGCCGAGAAACAGCCGAATGGATTTATCATGGCATACCCGGAAAAGGAGACCGGGTTGCGCGAGAACGCCAACTACGTGCGTTCCTGGATCACCCACGGACTCATCGATGCCGCTCTGGCTGGCAATCCTGATGCTCTACCGTTGATTCGCGGCCATTTGGACTGGTTCAATCATTGTGAGTACCTCTCCCAAGTCGTGGACAGGAATCGCGGCTACATCCCTGAACATTGGATCCCATACCAGGGCATGATCTCTTCTACCCGCATGTATCTTTCTCCGTTGGGTAATGAGGACGACTTGAACCTGATCCTCAAGCATTACCAGGAAGATTGGTGGCTGGCGCAGTTATTGGCAAATGACGACAAAGCCATCTATGATCGGCCCGAATCCCATTGTTACGAAACTACTGCCTTCGAAGCATGCCCTACTACGAGATTCCCCTGGGGCAGGAATTCACTGCTTTCCCCATCGTCCAGCATCAAAGCGGCGATTAGGCGATTATTGAGTTTCTACGCTTCGGGATCGCTCATTCTGATTTGTGCATCGCCAAAACTCCATACTTAAAGGAAATCTTGTGCTTAAGCCCTGTGCTGCGCAAAAATTCTCAGGGGGCGTTCAGAGCTAAGTCTCGTTCTGATGCAACGTCCTGTAACGTAATCCAACGGCTTGTGGAGATCGTGAGCAAGGGCGGAAATTATCTGCTCAACATAGGTCCTATGGCGGATGGCACGAGACCGCCGCCCAGTATTGCCACGCTGGAAAAGGTCGGCGTGTGGATGCAGAAAAACGGAGAGAGCATCTACGGAACGTCGGCTTGCCCTCTCGAGGAATTTCCTTGGGGGCGCTGTACGGTCAAGGGACAGAAGGTCTATCTCCACGTGTTCAGCTGGCCCAGCGATGCAGTCCTTCGAATTTCGGGTTTGCACAATGAAGTTCAGAACGCATACCTGTTGCATGCTCCCTCGCGTAAACTGCCTGTCAGCCCAAAGAATGGCTCTATATCGGTTTCTCTGCCGGCCAGCTGCCCGGATGAGAATGATACGGTGGTAGTTGATGGAAATTTCCGGCCAACCGCAGGTCGAACCGCCCGTCATGACACAGGGCAGCGACTCATCGTTCGAATTGGATTACCTGAAGGCAATGACTGAAGGCAGGGCGGTGAAGCGTTTTAACCGTGTTGGGAAATTTCGCATCTCACAGTGGGCTAAACCAGAGGATTCGATCCACTCGTTAGGGCTTGAGGTTCCGGTTACACGCCCCCAAGAGGGCCAAGATCCTGCAGCCCCCGGGCCCGAAGTGGCCTTCTGCCACTTAACACTAACGTCCTCCCCTCCCGAGGCACTGACCCAAAACGAATCTCTGTATCTTGTCGTTGACAGGTTTCCTCCGCTGCTGAATACTTTAATCTCTCCATCGTCAGAGACGAGTCAAACAAGAAAACGTCACAACGGGAAACAGATAGGGTACAAGAACTATCATGCCAGCTCAGACACCGCATTAAGAAATGCCAGGAGGCCGAAGTGGTCGGGCCTGAGCTCAAGTGTCAGGGATCTTCAGCCCGATGCCGCGTCTCCCTCGATCGGCAGGATACGTTAGACTGGTGTGACCAAGGTCGGAAGCGCCTAAGAATAACTGGTCAGACTTTCCTGGTCTTGCCCAAAGGGAACAAAAACAGACTCTGGCAATTGGAGACTCATTTGGGAGGCCCTCCCTGCCATGGATACCGACTCTAATCAGAACTCACCCAAGAAGGTCACGGACTCTGAAGCTGATCTGCTAAAGGACCGGAAACGCCACACTGTATTTCCTGAGATGATCTTCGTGCGGAGGGTGTTTATCCTCAGCTGCCTTCTCTGTACACACCTGCTGGTTGTCGAGATATGGGGAGACACGGTGGGTATGAGGTCCGTGACGTACTGGTTCTGGAGATTTGTCCCATATTGTCTCTTCCTGGTATTGGTAGCTTATTATGCCCGTCCGGTGGCGCGACTCGACTGGAAAACCCTCTTCATGGTTCTGTTCCTTTTCAGTTTCTTCCTCACTTTTCTGGTGGGGGTTGCGGGGCGCTTGGAGATCTTCAGCGGAATCTCTTTCCTCCGACCGACAAGCAGCTCGAGGGAAGCTATTTTCAGTTACCTCAGGCTTGTTTCCATGTTCTCTTTTCTGGCGGGTAGTTACTTCACCCTGCGGGAAATCTATCAGACCAAGTCGGAGTTATCTCAGGAGGTCGTGAGGCAGCGCGAAACCGAGCAGGCGCTTCAGCGACAGTTAGACTTTGATAACCTCATTGCGGAGTTTTTGAGCCGCCTGGCATGGAGTTTCGGTCCTGAAATTGACGCCTGCATGCGGACCAGCTTGGGACAGATAGCTGAGTTTGTGGGGGCTGAGCATGCTTTCGTGATCCTGCTTTCAGCAGACTCCGGGACCTGGAGTGTTTCACACGAATGGTGTGCTGAAGGCATCCCCAGGCTGATGGAAAAATACCAGCCTATTGCCATGGGGGGAATACGTGCTTGGTCTGAGGAGAAGCTGAAGGCAGGCGAAGTTGTGCAAATCAACCGCTTGGAGGATATCCCACCGGAAGCATCCCTGATTCGTCAGCAAGCAGAATCGGAGGGAGTCAAGTCACGTCTCACTGTGCCGCTTCTAGGCCAGGGAAATCTCTTGATTGGCAGCATTGTTTTGCAGACGTATTCCCATGAACAACGATGGTCGCAGGAAGACATCCGGCAGTTAAGGCTGGTAGCCGAGTCGTTTGTCAACGTCTTCAATCGACAACAGGCCGAAATATCGTTGCGCCAGAGTGAGAACCGATATCGAACGCTGTTCGAGTCGGCTCAAGACGCCATATTCCTCATGCAAGGGGATCGTTTCATGGACTGCAACCCCCACACCCTTCGGATGTTCGGGTGTTGTAGGGAACAGATTATCGGGGAGACACCTGTGCGGTTCTCTCCAGTGCTGCAATCTGACGGTTGCGATTCAGCCTGGAAGGCAAAAGAGAAAATCCAAGCAGCGATTGCCGGGGTCCCTCAGTATTTTGAATGGCGGCATTGCCGGCATGACGGGACAGTCTTTGACGTCGAAGTCAGCTTAAACCGAATCGAACTCAACGAACAATCCATGCTGTTGGCGATTGTACGTGACATCACCGAGCGCAAGCAGGCGGAGGAGGCATTGCGCTTTTCAGAAGAGCGGTTCGCCAAAGCATTCCAGGCCAGCCCGGAGCCCATCTCTATTTACCGCCATAGCGACGGTATGTTAATGGAAGTCAATGAACGTTGGACATCCACTTACGGTTATACGCGGGGAGAAGCGATTGGCCGCACGTCGTTGGACCTGGATCTGGTCAATCTCGAAGATCGGCAGAGGCTCAGACGTCAACTGGAAGAACGAAGCTCTGTGCGTGAATTTGAGATAGACCTGAGAAGTAAACAGGGAGACGTTCGCAATGTCAGCCTGTCGGCAGAGCACATCATGATCCACGGCGAGCCATGTAATATTTTTCTCCATCGCGACATTACTGAACACAAGAGAGCTGAGCAGCGGCTGAGAGCCACCAGTGAGCAGTTGCGCGCCCTGACGGCCAGTGTAACTTCGGCCAGGGAAGAAGAAGGTATCCGCATCGCCCGGGAGATCCATGACGAACTGGGATCAGCCCTGACAAGTCTAAGATGGGACCTGGAGGGTATTGACAGAGTCATCTCGGGATCAGAAGACCAGTCTCACCTTGTGGCAGTGCGAGACAAGATAGCAGTGATGATGCGTTTGACGGATACTACCATCGGTGTGGTGAGAAGGATCTCCTCGGAACTGCGGCCAAGCGTTCTGGATGACATCGGACTGGTGGAGGCCATCGAATGGCACACAGAGCAGTTTCAGGCCCAAAGGGGAATTGTCTGCCAATGTGACTGTGCTGTGGAAAATCTTGTCCTGAACCAGGAACAATCAACCGCCATGTTTCGCATTTTTCAAGAAGCCCTGACGAATATCCTCCGTCATGCCCATGCGACGAGGATCAATATCACGATGGAGGAAATCGAAAACGAGTTCATCTTAACAATCAGGGATAACGGAAAAGGAATCCGGGAAGATCAAAAATCAGGCCTGCACTCTCTTGGCATTCTTGGGATGCGAGAGCGTGCTCACCTCATTGGAGGACAGATCGACATCACCGGGTTTGAAGGGGAAGGGACAGTGGTTACGGTCAGGGTCCCGATCTCACAGTAAGCGGAGGCCCGAAAGCCGCATTCTAATTGGAATGCAGCCCAAATGATACTCAAATCGCGGGCGGCTGCCGGAGGCAGGAGCAATGAAGAGAATACTCATAGTTGACGACCATGAGGTCGTTCGTGACGGCGTGAAGCGCATCTTAGATGAGCAACCTGGTGCCTTTGAATTTGGCGAGGCTGATACGCCTTACATCGCGATCAAGCAGGTCAGCGAGCAGGACTGGGATATCGCGATCCTGGACCTCTCCTTAGGAGAAAGAAGCGGGCTGGAAGTCCTAAAGGAGATTAGAAAGATCCGCCCGAAGCTTCCTGTCTTGATTCTGAGCATGCACTCTGAAGAACAGTACGCTCGCCGAGCATTCAAGTCCGGTGCTTCCGGCTATATCACGAAAGATTGTCCGCGTGCTGAATTGGTAGGAGCCATCAAGAAAGTCATGAATGGGGGTAAATATGTCAGCCCCGTTCTCGCTGAAAAGCTGGTGGTCGACCTGGAAAGGGGCACAGACCGGGCACCTCATGAGGGCCTTTCTGACCGGGAATTCGAGGTGATGCGACTGATCGCTTCCGGAAAAACGGTGGGGCAAATCTCCAAACTGCTTGCGCTAAGCGACAAAACAATCAGCACTTACCGGGCCCGAATCCTGGAAAAAATGGGGATGAAAACCAATGCCGAAATCACCCACTACGCCATACAGAACAAACTCACCGATTAGTATTGGATTTCGCCATGCAACAGTTCGACCCCCGCCACCGATGAAAATGGCGCTCGTAGTTCCGCCTTCAGGTGGCGCCGACGAAACCCGGAACTGCAAACTGCGGCCATTTTTTACTGAAGGACTGTCCAGCTTTTAATCCACCGCTGACCTATTAATTCCTCCCAGCGTCGCATGTCCCTCATCCCTCAACAAAAATGAATTTGTAGTGCAACCACTGACACTTCTGTAAGGCAGCCTCGGGCGCAAAATTCAATGTTGGCCCGATAGACGTTTCGATTTCGATGCTCTACCCTAACATAGGACCTAAAGTCCGAGGAGCATCAATATTGAACCAATTCGTCTTCACCGTGGGAGCCGACGATGAAAGTACTTGTTGCAGATGGATCGGCCATGTTGCGGGAACGGATAATCGGCCTATTCTCCGAGTTGAGTGGGATCGAAGTCATAGGTCAAACGCAAGATTGGCCAGAAACCTTTCACGCAATATTCACATGCAAACCCGATGTCTTAATACTAGACATACAGGTAATCCGGGGGAGAGGAATTGAGGCTCTGAAGAATATTAAGCAGGAGGATTCCTCCATGGCAGTGATTGTACTGACAGACTTCACCACCCCCCCTTATTACAGAAGATGCTTAGAAGCGGGAGCGGACTTTTATTTAGATAAATCGACTGAAGTTGGAAAGCTCAGGGAGATCATTCAAGGGCTAGATCAGCGATTCGATATGAAAAGAGAATCGACTCCGTAATTCATTTCGTTTCGCTCGAGGTAAATTGGCCTATGCCACGCATCCTGGTCATCGACGACGACCCTGGAATCCGCGGATTGTTGCGTAACGTATTGACGCGCGAAGGCTACGAAGTCAGGGAATCATCGAACGGCAAGGAGGGCTTGGAGACGCTCAGCAAAACTTCAATAGACCTGGTAATCACCGACATCCTTATGCCCGAAATGGAGGGTTTTGAGTTTATCATTAGCCTCCAGCACCGGTACCCAGAACTCAAGATTTTGGCTATGTCAGGCGGAGGCCAGATTGGCCCCCAGGAATATCTCTCGACCGCGCAGATGTTGGGAGCGCACAGGACCATTACAAAACCCTTTCAGATTAGGAATGCGCTAAGGACGATTGCGGAGATGGTTGGACCTGGAACAGACATCCACCTCTCGAGCGAGGACAAGGAATAGTGGGCCTTCGTCTATCCTTAATGTTGGTTGGCATCCTGGTGGTTCCTACCAATAATGTCCCGGTGCGGACCAAAAGGTCCTCACGTTCCCGGCTAGAAACGGCGTATAAGATATCAATGCTTTGTCGGCACAATGTTCAGAGGGGAGCATCCGACAGACCGAGCGAGGCTCCATGCAAACTCAAATAGGTCATTTTCGGGGGTTCAGGTGCGTCATTTTCGCGGCATGCGTGGGAAGCGCCTGGATCCTACCCGGGGAGACGGGCACGTCGACTGACTTACCGGCGCCGAAAAAACTCATCGCTCACGGTTACAACTCCGGCTTCCACCTCTCGCACGGCACCTTCAACGGCATGTTGTGTGCGAGCAACGGCAGGATTTATTACGTGCTTTGCTCGGATTCGATCGACACAGGTGCACAGATGTACTCCTACGATCCGGCGACCGATACCATCCGCCATCTGGGGGACCTGACGGAAGCCGCAGGGGAGAAGGACGCGAAAGCTATTCCGCAGGGTAAGAGCCATGTGAATTTCGTCGAATGGCATGGGAAGCTTTACTTTGCTACCCATGTGGGCTATTACACGATTCGCGACGGTCGGGAGAGCATGGGGGTGCCTCCACCTGGCTACAAGCCTTACCCCGGTGGTCACTTTCTCGCTTATGACATGCCGTCCGGAAAATTCGAGAATTTGGCGACTGCTCCGGCTGGCCAGGGCATCCTCTCGATGAACATGGACACAAAGCGTAGACGTTTGTATGGCCTAACCTGGCCCTCTGGTTACTTCCTGCGTTATGACCTGGAGACGGGAAGCATGAAGAGTCTCGGTCCGGTATCCAAAGAAGGCGAAAACGGCAGCGGGCCTACGTACCGGGTTCTCTGCCGGTCCCTGGCTGTCGATCCCGAGGATGGCTCGGTCTACTTTACGACATCGGACGGCGATATCCTGCGATACCAGTATGATCGCGATGCTATTGAAACCGTCCAGGCAGAAGACCTCCGGAAGGACTACTTCGGAGTGTGGGACCCCTCCAAGCCCGGACATATGGGATACAACTGGCGACAGACAGTCTGGTACGCGCCGGAAAAGGCGATTTACGGAATTCATGGCGGCTCGGGCTATCTGTTCAAGTTCGACCCTCGTGCAGCACGTGTGGACGTGCTGGACAGGATAACCTCGGAGCCCTCGAAACGAAGCGGTATGTACGACCAGTTTACCTACGGGTATCTCAGCTTCGCCCTTGGTCCGAACGGGGATACCCTGTACTATCTGACCGGCGGCCCCATCTCCGACAACGGAAGGCGAGTAACGGGAAACAAAGACGGTACGGGGGGCTCCGGAGACAAGGAAGACCTTCACCTCCTCACCTACGAGATTCCAACGGCAAGTTACGCCGATCATGGGGCCATATTCTTTCCTGATGGGCAGAGGCCTTCTCTGGTGAATTCGATTGCTGTGGCAAAGGACGGGAGCGTGTACTCACTGGCGGGTGTTGAGCAGAAGGGCCATGTGCGCGTGGACCTGTTCCGTATTCAACCTCAACAATCGTCTGATGTTCGTCGCTGATGGGCGAGCGCCCCCAAAGAGGTTTGAAATAAAGCCAGCCCCCGTGGTTTAATCCTTTCGACTGCGCGATGATTGGGACTTTCTCTCCCCCGACCTGTCAATCCGAAAAATCGTGGACAATACGGAAGGCCGTCTCTATCATATCGTGCTGTGATTACAGGGTGACAGGGTGGAGATTGATTTTTCCACCATTGGTTAGGTCCGTTTGGTCCGTAATGGTGTCATTCAGCCGCTGATATGAAAGAGCATCGAAGGAGAGCCGAGATGATCGCCAACGGCCCCCTCAAAACCAGAATCGATCGGAAAAGCCCAATCCCTCTACGCACTGCTCGAGCACAAATACGGGCTCGCGATCGCCTACGGCCAGCGGATCATTCAAGCTGTGGCTGCTAACGAGTATGAAGCCCAACTGTTGGAAATAAAAAAAAGGCGCGCCCCTCATCAGCCTGGACAGCGTAAGTTATTTGGCCGATGGCACGCCGATTGAATTTTATCATGCCCTGCATCGCGGCGACCGTTCACAGTTCACAGTGGAATTGGTGCGCATGCAAAAACAGGGCGAACTGAAGAGTGCAATCTCCCGCAATTTAGTTGACATTCCCGCTGGTCACGGAGCTATTAACGGTCATGAATAAGGTTCGTGTCTGTGTCATTGGTCTAGGGCGCGCCGGCATGATCCATGCGCGCAACTTTGCCGCTGCAGTCTCGGAAGCCGAACTCGCTGTTGTAGTGGATCCAAATCCGGAAGCTCTGGAGAGTGCGCTTAAAGAGATTCACCCGGGAAGATGCTTAACCGAATGGCAGCAGGGTCTATTGGAAAACATTGATGCGATTGTCGTCGCCACTCCAACCGACTCGCACAAGGAAATCGTTATGGCGGCTGCTCAATCCGGAAAGCACATTCTCTGCGAAAAGCCCATGGCCTTGAATACCCAGGAATGCGATCTCATGATCGAAGCTGTTGAGAAAAATCGGGTCAAGCTGCAGATCGGTTTTATGCGTCGTTATGACCGGAATTTCCTGGAGGCCAAGCAGCGGATTGGGCGCGGAGAAATTGGTGACGTCGTATTGGTGAAATCCTTGACTCACGGTCCGAGTATCCCGAAAGCATGGCAGTATGACGTTGCCCGCAGCAACGGCCCCCTGGCAGAAGTCAACAGCCATGACATTGATGTCCTGCGCTGGTTTGCAGAAAGTGAATTCAAGACCGTCTATGCCATCGGGGGCAATTACCGGTGCCCTGAAGCTCGCCAGGATCATCCGGACTTCTATGACAATGTGGTTCTGACTGCCAGTTTCGAGAATGGAAAACAGGGCTTGATTGGGGGCGCTGTAGCGGTTCGTTATGGTTACGATGCCCGCGTGGAGATCCTGGGCACCGATGGAATCCTGTTTATTGGGAGCCTGGACGCAAGCAGCGTGGTGAGCTGCAACCCGAGACAGGGTAGTGTGAAATCGATTGTGCCAAGTTGGCGCAATCTTTTTATGGAAGCGTATTTGGCCGAGGACAAGGACTTTGTCCGTTGCATATTGGACGACAAATCTCCGAGGGCTACCGGCTCTGATGGCAAGAAAGCAGTTGAAGTAGTTATTGCCGGGAATCGTTCAATCCTGGAAAAGCGCCCCATCGAATTGGTCAACTAACAGGTACCGATGAAAGCAGCGTTTCTGTTTGGCAAAGAAGATCTCCGCCTGCAAGAAACCCTTGTTCCGGCGATTCAGGAACACGAGGTTCTGCTGCGCGTTAAAGCCGCATCCCTTTGTGGCACCGATGTCCGCATGTACAAGAACGGTTACAAGCTCGCAACCCCGGACGCCCCGCTCATTATCGGGCACGAAATGAGCGGAATCATCGAAGCAGTGGGTGGAAAAGTCACGCAGTATAGAGAAGGCATGCGAGTGATGATCGGCCCGAACATGGGATGCGGCACCTGTGAACTGTGCATCAGTGGCAATACGCATCTCTGCCCCCGCTATCAGGCATTGGGTATACATATCCATGGGGCTTTTGCTGAGTTCGTACGCATCCCCGAAGCTGCCGTGTACCAGGGGAATATCTTCGAATTGCCGCCTCACCTTTCCTGGGTGGAAGCATCTCTAATTGAACCCCTTTCTTGTGTTTATAATGGCTTCGAACGTGCCAACATACGACCCGGGGATACCGTGATTATTTTTGGCGCCGGACCCATTGGCTTGATGCACGCCAAAATGGCCAAAATGGCCGGGGCTTCATTAGTGATGATGAATGACATCAATCAGGCTAAGCTGGAGCAATGCACGGATCTGGATCCGGCTTTCATTCCCATCCCTAGCCCGGAAATTAGAGACCAAATCAAGGAACGGACACGTGGCCGGGGTACAGACGTGGGAATTACCGCCTGCCCGGCACCGGCAGCACAGCAGCTAGCTCTGGAATTAGCTGCCATCAATGGCCGGGTGATCTTCTTCGGCGGCCTTCCCGCAGAAACGGCGATAGTGCCTCTGAACACGAATCTCATCCACTACAGGCAGCTGATTGTCACCGGTACAACCAGAGCTAGCCTGCATCATATCCGCAGGACATTGGAGCTTTTGGAGAGGCGACTCATCCAGGTTGAGGATCTCATCCAAGACCGGTATGCGATTGACCGGATCC
>JBGOTQ010000258.1:0-11088 GCA_041476565.1 Terriglobia bacterium
CGTCGCTCGCCAAAAATCGCTCGCTTTGCCCTGGGCTACTCTCCTTCGCCCACTTCGTGGGCTGGATGCCATTTTCATCCGCGGTAGTGAACTTGAAAAGGTCATGAGGCACTTTCATGGAAATACGGTTTTGGGTGGAGGGTCGCGCTCCGTCGCGACCGCGGCCCCGACGAAGCGGGGCCCTCCAGTATTTTCATCGGCGGTGGCGAGCTTGAAAAGGTCATGCGGCACTTTTATGTAAATCGTGCCCACACTTAATCCTCATCACACCTGCCGACATTTCGGCATGAGCCGAAATCCCGGCAGCTGGCATCGGCACTTCTTCTCTTGCTGAATCAGCATCACTCTGCGAATTCTCGCCTAATCTAAACCAATCGAGTCACTTGTAAAATGGGTCTGGGCCTTTCCCCGATTGGCAACTCTTGTGCCGTGTGTTTGAGCAGGACAGGAGATAAACACCATGCTTCGGATTACCAAGCAAACCGAAGGAGACATCACGACGTTAAAGCTCGAAGGCAAACTGACTGGACCGTTTGTCACGGAGCTGGAAAACTGCTGGTCGCAGCTCGGACCTTCGGAAAGCGAAGGAAAACGAGTTGTTGACCTGGGAGCAGTGGATTTCATCGACGCTTCCGGAAAGGCGCTACTCGCCCGAATGCGTCAGCAGGGGGCTGAACTCCGGGCCACCAGAGGATGCATGACCAGGGCTATGGTGGAGGCTATTCTCCGCGGCGTTCAAGGGGAGAAGGCGCAGGGAAAGCGACACAACCCGTCCAAACCAGGCTCCGGGATCCTTTGTCTATTGATAGGAATCCTCTTGATTCCCCACTCGGCCTGGGCTCAGGATGCCCCGAAATTGCGCTTGACCCTGCAAGACGCGGTTCAGTTGGCACTCAAACAGAACCCCCAGGTTCAAATCGCCAACCTCAACGTGGCTCAGAGCGAACGAGACAAAGACATCGCGCTTTCGGGGTTGTTACCGCAGGTGGGAGCCGAGCTGTATGATTCAGCAAAGAAGTACAACGCGGAAGCATTACTGGGGAGGTCCGTCCCCGGCTTTCCCAAGGAAGTAGGCCCCTTTCAACAGATGCAGATGGGGGGAGGGTTTTCGGCCCCGCTTTTTGAATTGACTCTGTGGCGGCGCTGGCAGGCGGCGAAACAGGCAGTTCGAGCTGGACAAGCGGGGGAATTGAGCATTCGGGAACAGACAGTATTGCTCGTCGTCTCCCAGTACCTCGGGGCGCAACGGGCAGCAGCCAACGTAAGGGCCGGGCAGTCTCGCGTCGACCTGGCTCAAGCACTCTACGACCAGGCTGCAGACTTGCAGAAAAACGGGGTGGGTACCGGGTTGGACACCCTGCGCTCCAACGTGGAGCTACAGAACGAAAAGCAGCATCTCATAGTTGCACAAACTCAGCAGGAGATAGCCTTATACGGACTGGTGAAGCTGCTCAACCTCGACCCTCGGCAGCAACTGGAACTGTCAGATGAACTCAGCTTCTTTGAGACACCGGCAGTTCAAACTGAGCAAACACTTGAGCAGGCATACTCGCTCCGTCCGGAGCTTAAGACCTTGGAGTCGCGTGAGAAGATCGTCCAGTTCCAAAAACAAGGTGCTTCGGATGCCAGATGGCCAACAGTTACAGCCACGGGCAACTGGGGATACCAGGGAATTTCTTTCTCCACCTCCATCCCGAGCTACACCTACCAGGTTACGATGGACATGCCGTTGTTTACGGGCGGGAGGATTCGTGCAGAGAAGGCCAGGGCCGATCTCGAACTCCAGAAGCTTCGGCAGGAGAGGCAGGACCTCCAAAGTTTAATTGCCTTGCAGGTCAAGACAGCCATCGCCCAAATTGACTCAGCGCGCCACGAAGTGGAAGTGGCTAATCTGGCTGTGAAGCTGGCTGAAGAAGAGGTCAGCCAATCCCGCGACCGGTTCCAGGCGGGGGTAACCAACAACATCGAGATTGTTAATGCTCAGGATTCGCTGGCGCGCGCCAACGACGGTCAAATTGCCGCTTTGTACCGCTACAATCAGGCGAGAGCCGATCTGGCACATGCCACAGGCCAGGTTGAGAAGATGTATCTCAAGTAAGGGAGCCAAACCATGGCCACGACGGTCAGAGAAACCAATGAGGAAGTGAAAATCCCGATTCAGAATGGTGGAACCCGGAACAACAGGTTGCCCAACCCCCACCTCCGCAAGATGATTCTGGGAAGTTTGATTGTGGTGATTGCAGCCGTTTCTGTTGCTCTTTACCAGCACTATCGTTATCGGGTCACCACCGATGATGCCCAGGTGGACGGTCATATCACTCCGATTGCGTCTAAGATCTACGGCAACGTGTTGGAAGTGCTGGTCGAGGACAATCAGAAGGTCAAAAGAGGACAAGTCCTGGTTCGCATTGATCCACGAGATTACCAGGCGAGAGTCGATCAATTGCGCGCCGCTTTGGCTCTGGCAGAGGGACAGTCTCATGCGGCCCAGGTTGGAGTTCCCTTAAGTCATGAAACGACCCAAAGCGGGACTTCCGCAGCGGAAGCTCAGTTAGCTGCCGCTGAAGCTGATTATCAGCAGTCCAAGGTGGCGGAGGAGAAGGCCGCCACCTCTGAATTGGCCTATGCGCAGGCAAACATCGAGGCGCGGCAGGCAGCTTACGAAAGGGCCAAGGCAGACCTGGCCCGGATGAAGCCCTTGGTGGATAAGGCCGAGATTTCGCAACAGCAATATGATGCCTTCCTGGCCACGGCCCGGGTGGCTGAAAGCGAACTGAAGGCCGCTCAGGAGAAGGCTGCAACCGCCCGCCAAGAGATCGAAACGGCGCATGCCAAGACGCTTTCGTCCTCCGCCAAAGTCAACCAGGCTCGCGCCGTGCTGGCGCAATCCATAGCCGGCCAGAGGCAGGTGACCATCCGCTCTGCCGAAGCCTCTTCAGCAGTCGCCGCGGTCTCTCAGGCCCGGGCTAACCTGGCTGCGTCAGAACTACAGTTGAGCTACACCACCCTCGTCGCACCGAGCGATGGAGTCGTTACCAAGAAGTCCGTTGAAGTGGGGCAGATTGTCCAGCCGGGACAAGGATTGATGGTTCTCATTCCACTCCATGATGTGTGGGTAACGGCCAACTTCAAAGAGACCCAGTTGGACAATGTCCGATCTGGGCAAGAGGTCGAAATCGAAGTGGACATGTACGGAAAGACGTTCAAAGGGAAGGTGGACTCTATCGCTGGGGCTACAGGAGCCCGCTTGAGCCTGTTACCCCCTGAGAACGCTACCGGGAACTATGTCAAAGTGGTTCAGCGCATCCCAGTCAAGATTGTGCTGGATCCCGGCGTCTTGGACCAGGAAGTTCTGCGACCCGGGATGAACGTTGTGGCGACTATTTTCATAAAGTGAGTGGTCTGAAACTTGGGGTTTCAGATTGCGTCGCGCGGATCTGCATGCTTGGCACTGGATCAAGGAAGCTTACGAGGCGATCCAGTCTGTGCGTAAATGTAAAGCAGGTGCGGCTCTTAGGCCTGATTCAGTAGGGAGGCATCTCTCTTGACCCAAAGCGCAACAGAGCAACCTCAAGTCAATCCCTGGATCATCGCGCTCACCGTCATGCTGGCGACCTTTATGGAAGTGCTGGATACCAGCGTGGCAAATGTGTCCCTGCCGCATATTGCCGGCAGCCTGTCAGCAGGCATTGATGAGACGACCTGGGTCCTGACTTCCTACCTGGTGTCGAATGCCATCGTGCTGCCTATGAGCGGGTGGTTCTCCTCTATCTTCGGGCGCAAGCGTTTTTACATGTTTTGCGTTTTCCTTTTTACTATAAGTTCCTTTCTTTGCGGGATGGCGCCTTCCCTTACCCTTTTGGTGATTTTTCGTGTTATGCAAGGACTCGGTGGAGGTGCCCTCCAACCGATCTCCCAGGCAATACTGGTCGAGAGCTTCCCTAAGCATAAGCAAGGGATGGCCATGGCCATTTATGGTATGGGGGTAGTACTGGCGCCCATCATCGGGCCTACCTTGGGTGGATGGATCACGGACAACTATAGCTGGCGCTGGATCTTCTATATCAATATTCCTGTAGGTGCCCTTTCGATCCTTCTGAGTTCAATGCTGTTGCATGATCCGCCCTACCTGGTCCGGAAGAAACTGGGGTCCGGCATAAAGATCGATTACATCGGGTTGGGTCTGCTAAGCGTGGGCTTGGGTTTTCTGGAAGTCGTTATTGACGAAGGGCAGCGGGAGGACTGGTTCTCTTCGGGCCTGATTGTCGCTTCCTGCATCATCGCTGCCATCTGCCTGACCATTGTGGTGTTCTGGGAATTGCGTCAAAAAGAACCAATAGTCGAACTGCATCTGCTCAAGGAACGCAATTATGCCATGGCCACCTTCATTATGTTTATGGTGGGATTTGTTCTCTACGGAAGTACCGTGTTGCTCCCCATCTTTCTGCAAACCTTGATGGGGTATACGGCTACCTTGAGCGGGTTGGTATTGTCACCCGGAGGGCTGGCCGTCCTGGTGTTGATGCCGCTGGTGGGTTTTCTGGTTTCCAGGTTCGAGGCCCGTTGGCTAGTTCTCCTTGGATTGGTCCTTTGTTCCCTGGGGATGTTTTATATGGCGGGGTTCAATCTGAATATAGACTATCGCACGGCCGTGATGGCCCGGATCGTGCAAAGCCTGGGCATGGCTTTCCTTTTTGTCCCTATTAACGCGGTGGCCTTTAACTTTATCCCAAGAGAAAAAACCGGATATGCAACGGGCCTCATCAACCTGGCCCGAAACATTGGCGGCAGTTCAGGAATCGCTTTCGTAACCACCATGCTGGCCCGTCGTTCCCAGTTCCATCAGAACATCCTTGTCAGTCATATGACTCCTTACGACTCGAACTACCAGGCGGCGCTAAAGAGTTCTTCCCAATTTCTGATGTCTCAAGGGTCGTTTTCCTCTCAAGCCCAGGCCCAGGGCTTGCTTTACGGCATGTTACAGAGGCACTCCGCAATGCTGGCTTTTGTCGACGCCTTCTGGTTGCTGGCTGTCATGTTTATTGCCTTGGTGCCTTTGATCTTCCTTATGAAAAAGACCAAGCCACATCGGGCCGAGATGGCAGGGCACTGAGTGAGGAGTTGCCAACCTTGAGTTTTGAGTGGTGACAGGCAGACCTACCTGTCTTGGAACACTTCGAAGAGAGACCCATGGCCTTTCAAGTTCACCACCGCGGATGAAAATGGCCTCCAGCCCATGAAGTGGGCGAAGGAGAGTAGCCCAGGGCAGAGCAGGGGCCTTGACCGCTGCGATGCCCTGGGTCAGCGAATCGGCAACGACTCTCCTCGTGTTGGCGTGGGGAGTCCGCCCACGCCAACACGAGGAGAAAACCTCGGTAAATAAGGATTGTCGACCCAGGGCATGGCGGGCGGCGGTGCCCACCGGCACCTCGCCTTCGGCTCCTGCTATTCGTCCGCTATGCCCTGGGCTACTTTCCCATGGCCTTTCAGGCCATTTTCATGAAAGTCATGAGGCATAACCATGAGCCTTATCGGAAAGGCAGTTACCTTCCTCCTGTTGGCATGCTCTTGGCTGACTCCTTTTGCTCTAGGACAGAAGGAAAGTTCCCACTCCGTGCCGGTCATTCTCCAAAGTGTCCCGACCGAAGACTTGGCGCTTCGCCTGGGGATTGAAGAGCTAGGCCGGGCGCTAGCACTTCGGGGGTACCGATTGGAGATAGGGCAAACGGCTTCACCGGGTTCAAAGAGCATTCTGCTGTGCGGAATCGGCACTTTCCAAAGAGACCGGAATCCAGCCAGCCAGTCGTTCATTGTTAGTCCCGAACCAAAAGGCTTACGCGTTTTTTCAGAAGGGGTTGGTCTGGTATATGGGGTCTTTTGCTTGGCCGAGGACATTCGGCTTAATGGACTCAATTGGGAGCTGCGTCTCAGTGAGACTCCCGCTTTCCCACAGCGATTCTTTTCTTACCAGGGTGTAGTATTCGGTCTTCCCGATGAGGGGTATTACTTTAGATCCGCCCCCTTCGTGAACCAGGAGGTTCTGGCTAGACAGGTCGCATATGCCAAGATGGCCATGGGCGAGCTTCTAAAGCTGGGATTCAACACTGTGGCTTTCTTGAACCTGAATGTCGAGGACTATATCAATTACGACCTTCTTGGCGACGGCCACCAGGTGTATGGTCCTGATAGCCTTCACCGCCAACGATCAAAGGTGTTTCGCCAGGCCCTTAATGAACTCGCCGATTACGCCCACCAACTTCACATGCAATTGTTCCTGCAAATTTACGAGTTCTCTTTCCCTGACCATTTAGACGCCCGCAATTTGTCAGATGAGACTGAGCTGACCTGGAAGTTTGTAGATGCCAAGTTCACGGAACTGTTCCAAGCCACAAGGATCGACGGAGTGACTGTCACGCCGACTGAACCTTCACCACGCCTCGCCTATCGGGGGTTCAAACTCTGGAAGGAGCCTGAAGGTGCAGGCCGCATGGCCAGTCATTACTACGACACTATTGTGAGGAAGTTACGTAAACAGCTGATCTTTCGCCTCTGGTGGGCCGCCGGCACAGTGGATGAGTTCCACCAGGTCCTGAAGGGGGCTCCCGAAGTGGACCTGATGTTTGACACCAAGAACACTAATGGGGATTTTTTCCTGAACGCCGGTGAGAACCGGCTTATCCCCAACGGCGCAGCCAGGCTTCGCCCGTTTTCAGTGACCTTCGACATCTTCCGACAATACGATGGCTGGGGCCGACTTTTGTTTTATCCAACTTTCTGGGAGGATCGATTTCGAAGCTGCTTCAAGAATGGTGTTACGACAGTCAATGCCTGGGGTCCATGGCTGGGTGGGTGTATATTCCCAGGGATGTGGGTGGAAAAGTACGATGAATATGACTTCCTGCGGCACGGCTTCTCACCGGCCCTGGCCTCACTCTACCTTTTCTCCCGGCTGGCCTGGAACCCTCAGGAGCCAGTGGAAGCCATTGCCAATCGATGGGCTGAATTGCACTTCGGGAGGGAAAATGCGAAGACCGTCCAGAAGGCACTGTTTACTTCTTATCAGCTATGGAAAACCACTTACCTGGATGAAACCCCAGAGAGCCAGCTTGCCTTCAAATGGACGATGCTGTTTCAGCCCGGCCAGACCGGATTTGAGAAAGAAGCAGGGAAGGATTCCTTTCTTGGCCAGCTTTATGCGAAACACCCGCTCTCAGTCCTGCTGGAGTCGGATAGGACAGCACTAGAGCTGGCCTCTCAAGTTCGAGAATTGGTTCTTTCAATCGATCCCTCAAGCGTGCCCGAGGCTGACGCAATTAAAGGATTTCGCCGTGCTGCAGATTTGACCTGGCTATACTTTCGGACCTTCGCGAAATGGAGGGAACTTCTCTGGAAGTCGTATGGCTACGGCCATGGCGACAGCTCGCAAGAAAACAAGGTTTCCATTATGCAGGTCGTTCAGGATTTGGAGAAGATTCTTCCAGAGTGGAAGGAATACCCGAGGGAGTCAAAAGATTGGTTAATCTTCCAATACGATCCCGACCTGATTACTGCACCTGCCTGGATGCAGAGAACCAGCGTGGCTGAGACTCTCGACAAGGTTCAAAGGATGCTGCACTAAGGCAATTGCATTTAGGTAAACCCCCGGCTCTGCCGGGGGACTCCAGAAGTCCGACTTTTGCAGGATTTGTCATGGAGGTTCCCCCGCCGGGCAAGACAGCTCCGTCAGGAGCGGTCTGTTTGTAGAGAAAGAGTGTTTTTTGGTTGATGCAACTCCGGAGGAGTGACCTGTAGAGGAGGACCCTCACAGGAACAGGACGCTCCTAGCGGAGCTGAAGGAAAAAAGAAGGGACCCTGCTACAAACAGGACGCTCCTCTGGAGCTCAAGCAGGTCAATTCAGAGGGACCACATTGAGCGGTTCACAAATTCAAGCCTCTGGGTTTGCCGGAGGTTTTATGACTGGTATGTTGTTTGGGCAGGGCACCATCTGATTCCTAGCGCGCAAAATGCTGATCCAATCTATATCACAAACTCGCATTCGGGAGTGAGGCTCACCCTCCTGCGTTCCGGCACGCTTCAACGAATGCGGAGGGAGGGCGAAGGACCCATTGGCCTTTCTCTCGGAAGTGTGCCGAGACTCTCTGTATCTGACCCGAATGGTTCGAGATGATGGCAAAATGAGGGTATCCGGTCCCACCCAACCGTTTGAAGAGAGCCATTTCTTTTTCTCCCGCCTCGGCATTGATGGAAACATAGAGAACTTGGTCCAAGTATTGCCGTACAACGGGCGAAGTCAAGATTTCCTTATCCAGTTGGACGCAGTAAGGACACCAGTGCACGTAAAAGTAAACGGCCAGGGGCTTGCCGGTCCGCAAATGATCCCGGAGTGCCTGGTCATACGGTTCTACACCGCTCGACCCAGTCAGGCCTGCGCTGGAGCCAGTCGGCTTGCCAACCAGGTTCGAAGCTTGCCCGGTAGCCCCGCCCTGGGAACTGCCTCTCGGCCCAGGCGACTCGGGAAAAAGATCAATTCCGGCGGGAAGGTTATCATTTGTGAACCGTTTCTGGACAGGTCGTGTTATATCCGTTTTGGGATGGTCGCCAGCATTGGCTTCTTCTGTGGCATGAAGATCCACCTGGTCTACCGGAATGGAACGGAACCGGTTGTCCAGATCTGTGAATCGGAAGAAACCTTCCATCGAAACCATCTTTGTTTTTGCCTGGATTACAGTCCCGCTCTTCAGGATGATTTTGTAGGGAGCTTGTGCCGAGAGAAACGTCCCCAGCCAAACGAGAAAAAACGCCAAGACACATATAGGCCGACTACCCAAGGAGTATTTAATCAGTTTCATGAGTCTCCCTTCTTCGGCTAGTAACGGCGCGCGGAATATTGGTAGACTTCAGCCCCACATCACGTACGGTAGAACCGAAATGAGCTCCCATGACTCTTATCGGAAAACAGAATTTCGAGTTGATCAAAAATGGAGGTATTGCCCGGAAGGTCCCATTAACCGGGAAGTCGCGAGAATAGGATAACCTCAGAAGTGTTGGGGTGTTCAAGGTCCACAATGATACCTGGGTTTGTCATTTGATGTCCCTTGAGAGTCTTCAGTTCCTGCCGATCGAGGTAAGTCACCTTGTAGTTCCGGTCACCTTCTAATCCCCTCAATGCGACGACCCTCCTGGTTTCCGGGTGGCGATTTCGGAATGCGTACACTATCCCCTCTCCACGGATAGAATCGTATAGTTCAAAAGCGTCCCATCCCATGGGATGAGGCCGGCCGATAAGACGAAAGACTTTCGCGGTGGCCAGCAGGTGCCTAAATTTTTTGTAGAACTCGATTTCCCCCTTAAGGAGGGATCTTTTCTCGTCAGAAAGAAGTCTTAGGTCACTGAGCAGGGTACATGGACCTCCAATGGAACCGCTTCGAATAAGGGTTTTCAAATCACCCTTGGAGTCCTGAAAACGAATATAGCGTTGCTGCCGGTCCAAAGGAAATATCTGGGAATGGCCATACACCATCTGGCGAAGTTGGAAGGCATTGTAGGCATCCCCGATCAACTGCATGTGATGCCTCTGCAAGACTCCGTAATCCGGAACCGCACTGTTGTTCATCCAGTTCTCACAGAGGAGCTGGGGATAACGCTCCCGGACGAACTCCATAATCTCATAGAACCCCTCACAGGCAGCGATGCGGCCGTCTCCGGGAGTGTGAGTGTGATGCCGATCCTGGCAAATGGTAATTAAGTCGAAATCGTGCTTGAGCCAATCGAGCTCGAACTCCTCGATAAGACGAGTTAATTGCCCCTTGATCCATTCGAGTGCCGGGCGATGTCCCAAACAGAGGGTGCGAGTGTTCCAGACCTCCGCAGCTGTGCGGGTAAAAAACTTGTCCGGGATAGGTTTGCCCCCGTAGCTCGCCAGCCAGTCCGGATGCTGGCGAACCACCTCTGAAGTGTCGTTGGCATTGCCAAACCCCATCCACAACCCAAGTTTCATTCCTCGCTGCTTTACCGCTCGGATAACCGGTTGGGGACCATCCGGGAATCTTTTGGGGTCGCACCACCAATCCCCAATTTGAGGGAACCAACCATAATCCCAAAGAAACAAGTCGCAGCCTATGCTGGCAGCAGCCTCTACTTGAGAAAGCAGGTTTACCTGGGTTGGGAACCAAGGGTGAGTTCCTTTCTCGTTGAATGGATTGTTTTCATCCAAGAAGGAGGTGGCCCATGAATCGTAGCCCACCCAAGGATAATCCTTCTTGGGTAATTCAGGTCCCAGCGCTGTTCTCACCAGATCATGGCTAAGGCCAGCGGCTTCGTCCAGATCACCATCAGCAAACCCATACCACCCCAGGGGAGCGCTGAATGACTTGCCGGGCAAAAGCTCCTCTTCCATTCCCTGAGGATCGAGACCCCCAGAAATCAAGCAAGGGTCAAGCTGGTCTCCGAAGTGAATGACCATGGGGCCGGACCATTCCCACCCGCCAATCAATCCTTCCTGTTTCCCGGGGATCCAAAGCCCAAACCAGCCACAGTCCGAGGAGTAGGGACCAGAGCAGACCGTGTGGTCAACATTCTCATCGATGCTGAGATAGTGGATCGGATTTCCAGGGCTGGGCTTCATGGCACGGCAGAAATCGTTTATCCAATGAAGCACTAGCGGCTCCGGACCAGGAGCAACTCGAAACTGGAACGTGTCTGCCCGGCGCAGGATCAGTGTCTCCGGGCTATCGTTGTGGATCTGAGTAGATTGCCTGAGTAACGGCAGCTTCGGGTTCCACCAATAGTGCCGGCTGACTCGAAGGGGCAGGACCTCGGCTTTGAGATTGATCTCCAATTCGTTCCAGCCGTGTTCACGAACGTGGAGAAAATGGTCTTGATACTTCCATTTCTCCTGGCCGGAAAGGGTTTGAATTTGTTCCTTGGATTTTCCAATCTGGACCAGAAATTCCGTTGACCTTTTCGTCGGGTGGATCCATTCCCGGCCGGTACGCCGATTCAGAAGGGAAGAACAGTAAAACAGTCCCTGGTCCAAACGAATCTGCTGAAGAAAAAGGGGATTACCAATAGACCATAGTAAGGTGCCA
>JBGOTQ010000259.1:0-11088 GCA_041476565.1 Terriglobia bacterium
ATTGGGTTTGGCGAGCAAACTGATCCTGTGCGGGGCCTTGACAACATTGGGGGGGATACTGGGAGTGGCTTTTTTTGGCAAGCCAAAGGCGGTTGATTCCAGCAAGCGCTGAACAAATCCGTCCTGGTGTCCATGGGCTCAAATGTATTCGCGAGTGCCAAGTCAAATTCGGCCTTTCCTGTTGACATTTCCGGAGTTTAGATTTTAGATATAGCCAAATTTCATGCTACCCTCGCTGGGGTGCCGTGATGACTATGGATCCCAGCCGCTAGTGACCTTGGCGAGGCTGCGAGAGGTGTATTATCCCGCCTGAGCATTGAGTGAGAAAATTTATTTAAGGAGGACTGACTGTGTACAGCGAAGAAACGGAAAAGCCTATGGACCCCACTTCGGCTGAAGGCGCTGCTGCTGAAACTCCGGCTGCACCTCCCGAGGCCGCCGCTCCCGTCGTCGAACCCCCAGGACCTGTAGCTCCTCCACCAGCGGTCGAGCCCAAGCCTGTCGTGGCTCGAAAGCGGGCCGTCGTGCCCAAGCCTGCCGCGGCAGAGCCGAAGCCAGTTGTACCTGTGCCCACGCCCGTTGTGGTCAAGCCGGCCAAGGCTGCGAAAAAGCCTGCCAAAGCGGCCAGAGCTGCGAAAAAGCCTGCCAAGGCGGCTAAAGCTCCAGCAAAAAAAGTTGTGGCTCGGAAGACAAAGCCTGCAAAAAAGGCTAAGCCTCCAGTGAAGAAAACCAAGCCCGCGGCTAAGAAAGCCATGGCCGCTGCCAGGGCCAAGACGGCCAAGACGGCTGTCAGAAAGCCGGTCAAGAAAGCAGCCAAGAAACCAGCTCATAAGAAAGCAAAGGGAAAGAAATAAACACAGGCCGCCCAATCCAGCTTGTCTCAAGCCTGCCCTATCCGGGCAGGCTTTTTTGTGAGGTTTTGACATGGCGCGTGGAGGTAAGGTCCGCTGGGGACTTGTAGGTTGCGGCGACATTTCTAGAAAGCGAGTAGTCGCTGCCATTCAGTCGTCTATCGATTGCGAGTTGCAAGCGTGCATCCGAAGAGACTCATCACGCCTGGAGGAGTTTCAATCGCAATACCAAATCCCCAAAGGATATCGGAGCTACACTAGTTTCTTGGCGGATGGTGACATTGACGCCGTCTACATTGCGACACCAGTTGCTTTGCATTGTCAACAGACAGTAGAAGCGGCCGAGCATGGCAAACACGTGTTGTGCGAAAAACCCATGGCCATGACCGTCTCGGAATGTCGCAAGATGATTGAGGCCTGCCGCAGCAACGGCGTCAAGCTGGGAGTTTCTTACTACCGGAGGTTCTATCCGGCTGTTCTGAAAATCCGGGAACTGCTCGAGAACCAGGTTTTGGGAAAGCCGATTCTAGCTAGGGCCACACTGGTGGAGCACGCTGAGTCAGCCGACCGTAGGCCCTTGGTTTGGAGGTTCCTGCCCGAAGGCGGGGGTGGCGGACTCTTAATGGACATGGCCAGCCATCGGCTGGATGTCTTGGCCATGCTGTTTGGGCTGCCTCAATCCGTTGTGGCTTTCACTGCCACGCGAGTCTTGGACATTCCAGTAGAGGATACCGCCAGCCTGTTATTGCGGTACGGTAATGGACTCCAGGCATTGGTTTTCGCCAGCCACTGCGTCCGGGTACCCCTGGATGATTTCGAGGTGTTGGGGACCGGCGGCAAGCTCAAGATCGGTCCTATGAATGGACCCCTGTTGAAGGTTGTCACCGATCATTGTGAAATCCTCGAACTGCCTAAGGCTGAAAATGTTCATTTACCGCTAGTTGAGGATTTCAATCGAGCGATTCGTGAGAATTCGGAATCCCGGGTTTCCGGAGAGGTGGGCATGATGGCCTCGATTATCCTCGAGGCTGCCTACCGATCGGCTAAGTCTGGGAAAGTGGTGGAACTTCGAGAACTTCAGGCGGACTGAGTCTTCCTGAACACCCATCCGATGGATCATTTGAGAGTGACGACAAACTTGTTTGGAGACTAATTCATTGGGAGGTACCCGCCTTGTCCAAAATCGGGTTTGGCATTATTGGTTGCGGCAATATTTCCTCGTTTCACGCGCAGGCCATTCAGCTCGTTCCCGGAGCCCGACTGGTCGCCTTTTTTGATGAGATCCCGGCCCGTGCCGAAAAACGGGCCCAGGAGTTCAAGGTTGAATGGGTCTCCAGCCTGCGAGACTTCCTCTCTCGTTCCGACATCCAGGTCGTGAACATCTGCACGCCTAGCGGCACTCATGCCGGCTTGGGCATCAAAGTAGCCCAAGCTGGAAAGCATATTGTTGTGGAGAAACCCATCGATGTGACTCTGGAAAAGGCCCAAGCCCTGGTTGCCGCCTGCGACGAGGCAGGAGTCAAGCTGGCTGCGATCTTTCAGTCCCGATTTCTACCGGCAGTTCAGATCCTCAAAAAGGCCATCGATCGGGGCAGGCTGGGACGGTTGATCATGGGTGATGCTTACATCAAGTGGTTTCGGACCCGCGAATATTACGAGTCCACTCCGTGGCGTGGCACATGGGCCCTGGACGGGGGCGGGGCACTAATGAACCAGTCTATTCACACCATCGATCTGCTCCAATACCTGGTGGGCCCCGTCGCTTCGCTCTTCGGGTTCACCGAGAAGAAGCTTCATCTCGGGATCGAAGCAGAAGACACTGCAGCTGCGGTGTTGAAGTTCAAGAACGGAGCCATCGGCGTCATTGAAGGAACCACGTCTCTCTATCCCGGCTTTTCGCGGCGGGTCGAGATCCATGGTGAAAAGGGCAGCGTCATCCTGGATGGAAACGACATCGCGGTCTGGAAACTCGAAGACGTAGGTGAGGAGGAAGAAGAGTTGAACCAGTTGACCGAGAAAGACACTTCGAACGCGTCAGCTGATCCCCTTGCCTTGGATGTGGGTGGACACCGCCGTCAAATTGAGGATTTGGTCGAGGCTCTGCAAAACAATCGCGACCCTGCCATCAGCGGCCGTGAAGGCCTCAAAGCCATCGAAATCATCCTGGCTATTTACCATTCGTCTCGGGAAAAACGCATGGTGGAGATAAGGTCCTGACTTTCGGGTTTGGTGTCGCCTGACAGGCGGAAAGATCGTGCAGGATAAAATTCAGGTTTCTGGAGAACTATGAGGTGACTAGTTTGATTAAGGTTACACGTCGGGTATTTTCTGTCCCGTCGGGACAGATTGAAAATAGCCCAGCGCTTTAGCGCTGGGAACGCAAGTGCAAATATTGGGGGAGTCCCGTAGGGACGAATGAAAACTAGTCGAGCTTGTTGGCCGCCAAATTTTTACGGCGTACACACAGGCACGGCGGCCCGAAGAACTGAGGGAGGAGAATCGTCAGGGTAAATGACTTTCTCCAGGAACAGCCCGGAAGCTGGCGCCGTATACTGTCCGACGTCGCGCGACCATTTCTTAATAAAATCCTCAGCGTCTGCAATCTCAAGGTTCCCGGCGCCGACCTGGACCATCACGCCGACTAAACGGCGCACCATCTTCCAAAGAAAATGCGAAGCCCCGAATCGGATCAAAATCAAGTCATCGACCTGGTCACAGCGGACCTGGTCAACCACTACTATGGTCGATCCCTGTTCATCCGGTTTTTCCGCAAAGGAACGAAAATCGTGGCGGCCCTGGAACAGCCGGGCGCAGATCCTCATCTTCTCCATGTCCAAGGTGTCTTTGACCCACCAGACGTAATCCTTGGCAAAAGCAGTACGCCGGGTCGACACCTGGTACAAGTAATAGCGGGAAAGGGCCGAGTGGCGGGCGTGAAAACGCTCGGTCGTGGGCTCTACCTTAAGGACATGAATATCCGGGGGGAGCTTCTCATTCAAACCATAGCGGACCTGTTCGGGCAGACGTTTTCGGAGGGTGCGCATATGTGCCACCTGGGCCAGGGCATGAACCCCCGCGTCCGTCCGTCCTGAACCCGCCAGGTCGACCTCTTCTTTGAAGAGGTCCCCGGCGGCAGCTTTGAGTTCGCCTTGTATTGTGCGCCCTTGCGCCTGCTCCTGCCAGCCTTGATAACGTGTTCCTTTGTATTCGATGGTGAGTTTGGACGTTGGCATAGCCAGAGTTTAACAAGAAAGCGGTCGAGATTTCGCGTCAAAATCATTTATAATTCGCAAATGGTTTCTAACCTCTCGTTGGAAGATCGATTTGAGGGGTGTTTTCTGGGTTTGGCCATTGGGGATGCCTTGGGTTATCCCACCGAGTTCTTGTCCTTCCCTGAAATCCAGCAGCGCTTTGGCCAGGAAGGCATTCTGGATCTCCGAGGCAACCCGGCATTGCATTCGGATGACACACAACTGTCCATGGCTATAGCGAAGGCATTGCTGGAGGCAGGAGATCAGGAGATCGGGGATTTTGTGGCGGTGTTTACACGGGAACTGCTGGCCTGGTTCAGGAGTCCCGAAAACGACCGTGCACCCGGAAACACCACTATCCGCGCTTGTCAGAACCTGGAAACCGGAACACCCTGGGATCAGTCGGGTATTCTGCAATCCAAGGGCTGTGGAGCCAACATGCGGGTAGCTCCGGTGGGCCTCTATTTCTTCGACCAGCCCTCGCAACTTCGCCTGTTTTCGCGGGCCTCTGCGCTGGTCACCCATGCGCACCCAACGGCTCTGGTGGCCGCCGAAGTGACAGCATTTTGCGTCTCCTGGGCTGTCCAGGGAGTTCTGCCGGCCGAGTATCTGGACCGGATTGCAGTCCTGGAGAGGAGTTCCCTTGATTCCTGGGAGCCGCGCTTCGGCGATATTTGCGAGAGGGCACAGTTCAATAGTCCGACGGAATACTTGAGGGAAGGATGGAACCAACTGCTGGCAGGGCTGGAAAAAGTACCTCGGGCCGTGTCTGAAAACCCGCCCGATATCTGCAGCCTGGTCGGGGGCGGATGGGTCGCTGAAGAGGCCCTGGCCTGCGCGTTAGCGTGCGTGCTGATTTGCCCGGGAGACTATAGCGCCGCTGTGAGAAAAGGCGCCAACAACAGCGGGGACTCCGATTCTATTGCTTCAATCACCGGGGCCATCAGCGGTGCCCTGTTGGGGAGCGATGCTATTCCCAAAGACTGGAAAAAGCGTGTGGAAAGCCGTAGCCGGCTGCTCGAACTAGCGAAACAATTTACCATCAAACGCGAGAATGCGAGGTGAGACCCCAATGAAGGCGTCATTTCCGGACAGGACCGGCTGCACTCGCAGAGAATTCTGTTATTCATTTTCGGCATTACTGGTTTCCCAGACGGTCAAAGTCAGAGAGGTCGGGCCCCAGGGGACCTTCGGGATTGCGTGCGATTCCTTCCAAATCAGGGCTCGCCAGATCGCGCAGGCTTCCGGGGCCGAGGCCAACGCGTCGATTACAGCTGAAAAGTTTGTCGATCTCTGCAAGTCTTTTGGCGGAGACGGATGCCTGATGAATCTGGTCCAACTGACTTCCAGGGACAGCGCTTATTTGAAGCAAATCCGTCAGGCACTCGACGACAAGGGAATGTTTCTCGAACTGTCTCTGGATCCCCAGCTGTTTGAAGATCAAAGCTTGTTGAGTAGCGCGGCGGCTACAGCGAGAGACCTCGGAGTCTCGCGGTTGCAGCTGGCTGCCGGAGGACGGCGCACCGAGGATTTTTCCGATCCCAGCCAATGGCAGGAGTTTCTAAAGCACTGGCATCAGCGGCTCCAGCAGGCTGAACCGATTTTCAAACAGTCCAAGCTGCAGCTCGGCATAGAGAACCACCAGGACTGGCTGGCGGATGAGCTGGTAGAAGTACTGCGGAAGATCGGCAGCCCTCACATCGGGGCCTCCGTGGATTTCTCCAATAATCTGGCCCTGCTTGAGGATCCTCTTGAGGTCGTACAGAAGCTGGCTCCTTACGCGGTGACCTCCCATCTGAAGGACGCTGCCATCAGTGAAATCGAAGAGGGATGCATGATTGCTGACGTTCCTCTTGGGCAAGGCATCCTTCCGCTCGCCAAATTGATGGAGCTCCTGCGCCGCTCCAAATCCGACATTCACTTCTGCCTCGATATGATCACCCGGGATCCCGTCAAGGTTGCTTACCGTGACGATTCATTCTGGGGCGTGTTTGGAAAGCGGGACACAAGCCGCATCGACAGGTTCAAATCGACAGTTCTCTCCAAGGCAGCAACCAGGTCCTTCCCGAAAATCGGCGGGATGAGCAGTTCTCAAATGCGGGCCGTCGAAGACGATAATATCCGCCGCTCGGTTGCCTATGCCAAGCGCACTCTTGGGTTATGACACAACTGGGACAAATACCAGCTCCACCGACAGAACCCAATTGAATTTTGACGACAGGAAAAGTCGTGGTGGATGTCCCCTGCTTCCCGGGAGGAGGATCAGTTGCTGTGATCCGGCATCCCATTTCACCTTAATCCTCGTTTGCGGACCTCGGCAAATAACGTCTTGAAGCAATAGACGGCTTCTTGAGCTTCCACGGAGGCTGATGCATCGCCATGGTACGCCTTTATGAATGATCCCATGCCAACCCAGCTTGTTTGTAGCATCCCAAGAGGACGGGAAGCTATAGGTTCGCTCGACGACTTGCGCAGTGCCTGGATCTGGTCCAACTGGTCCCAGGCAACATCAGCTTGCCTCCATGGACAAGGCAGAACCTGGAACCCTTGGATGGCAAAGTAGGCCGCCGTCGGCTCGGCCCGCTCATAATGCCAGTCACAGATCACGATGTCTTTGGGTACTTGTGCGATGGCCGGGGCTGTCTCGTTCTGGCTGGCTTCCCACTTACCGATACCGGTTACATTGCCGTCCAGGAAACGGTCTCCCCACATCCACAGCGTTCGATTGGACAGCACCAAGTGGTCATGCAACGCCTTTACCTCCCCGGCTAAAAGGTCAGCCTTGTTCTTCCCTTTGCAGCGGGGACAATCGTCCTCCCCGAGCAGAAATACTTCATCCATACCCACGTGGAAGGAATCAGCCCCGCAAATCTCGGCCAGTTCGTCGATCAGATCAAAAAGAATGCCATGTAGAGCCGGGTGAAGAGGGCAGTAGCTGCGGCAGTAAATGCCCTCGTTATTGGGATACTTTCCTGGAGTTTCATCCAACTCGGGGTGGGACCTTAATAAGCCAAAGGTGGTTTTCGCCCAGGATTGGTGCCCCAGACAATTGATCATGGGAACCAGGCGAACTCCGGCATCATGTGCCGCAGCCACCAGTTTCTGTAGGTCCTGGCGAGAAAGCGCATCTGGGTCAGCTACCTCGGGGTGCTTTGAAAACTGGAACTTGTAGTTGATTTCCAGAATCAAAAGATTCACCCCCTCTTTGGGCAAAGCTTCCCGAATGAATTGGGACGCCGTCTCAATCTCGTCGCGATCGGGTGCAGCACAATGCAGTCCCCGGAGGGATAGAGGAGCGCCAGCATTTGAATCAGTGGTGCTCATAATCAAGCCCAACACACACAATGGTAATACAGCACGGAACAACCGGATCATGGCAACACCTCAAGTGATGAGATTACAGATTTGTTTGAATGAAATTTACCGGGCGGTTTACCAGGTACACCAACGACTTCTCGTATCTCTTGAACACCCAGGGGATCGTTTTGGTCTCCGGTCCGGTCCCTTCGTGGCGGAGGTGACTCATTCTATCTACTATCTACTATTGGAATGATGCCACGCGGAGGAGCCGCCTGATATAGGAATTTCCTGTCACCCGGACAACCTCTCTATGAACCGGCTGAAAACCCACGCGCAGTATACCCCAGGCTACTTGCGTCAACAAAAAGAAATGGTATTGGGGAGTGCAATCAAAAGTGGCGGGCAAATGGAGAGTTCTGACACCCTGGCCTGAAAGGCCAGAATAGCGGCGTTTTTGTTTTTTCCCCAGGTATTTGAATGGTAAGATGTTAGGTTGCCTGATGCAAAGTTAATCGCGGTCCCAGGTAGGCGATTCGATGCTGCTTGTCTACCGGGCCGGTCACTAAGGTGAAACAGCCTACGTCTATGAAGAAGATCGGTTTTGTAAGCCTCGGTTGTGAAAAGAACTTGGTCGATAGTGAAGTGATGATGGGTCTGTTAAATCGACAAGGGTATGAAATCACTTCGGACGAGACTCAGGCCGATGTAATTGTGGTCAATACCTGCGGGTTTATCGACAAGGCCAAGGAGGAAAGTATCGACACCATCCTGGAGATGGCAGAGCTGAAGAATTCGGGCCGATGTTCTCGCTTGGTTGTCACAGGATGCCTGGTGGAGCGTTATCGGAGTGAGATTCAAAAGGAAATCCCTGAAGTCGATGCCGTACTCGGCACCAACGAAATCGAGTCGATCCTCAAAGTTTGTGAGAACCAAGAAGCTCCTCAGGTTGAAAACCGATACTATCTCTATGATGAGAATGTTCCCCGGTTGAGGTCAACCCCAAGGTTCACGGCCTACATCAAGGTGGCCGAAGGTTGCGACCGCCCCTGTTCGTTCTGTATCATTCCAAAGCTGCGCGGGCCGTTCCGCAGCCGCCCTATTTCTTCCATTCTCAATGAAGCCCGGTTTCTGGCCGAGAGCGGTGTCAAAGAAGTTGTGTTGATTTCTCAGGAGACGACTCTCTATGGGACCGACCTGGGGCTCCGCCATGGGCTTTCAACGCTGCTACGGGAATTGTCCAAAGTGGCCGGCTTGGCTTGGATTCGATTCTTGTATTGTTTTCCGTCCCAGATTGATGATGCGCTATTGATAGCTATGCGCGAGGAAGAGAAAGTCTGCCGCTATCTTGATATGCCGTTACAGCATGCCAGCGGGCGGATCCTGAAGTCCATGCGCCGGGGTGGGAATCCTGAAAGCTTGATGCGTCTGCTGACCCACGTTCGCGAGATGGTGCCGGGAATCACGCTGCGAACTTCCATGATCGTGGGTTATCCGGGAGAGACCAAGGAGGAGTTTTCCGAACTCTGCCGGTTTGTTGCCAACGTGGAATTCGACCACCTGGGGACATTCACCTATTCCGATGAGGATGGCACAGCCAGTCACGATCTGGCGGACAAGCTGGAGGAACGGGACATTGACCGCAGGAAGGGCTCCCTTATGAAGTTGCAGGCCCGCATCTCCAGGCGCAGAAACCGGCAATTGGTGGGTCGAACTCTCCCTTTGCTGGTCGAAGGGCAGTCGGCAGAAACGGAACTGCTCTGGCAGGGGCGCCTGCAGTCACAGGCTCCCCGAATCGATGGAGTGGTCTACATCAATGATGTGAAGGGAGCATGGCCTCAACCCGGAGACTTCCGTTCGGTTGAAATTACCAGGGCCTTAGATTATGATTTGCTGGGGAAATTGGTGTGAGCTCGTGGTTGAGTCTCGTGAGCGCTTTCCCGCTTCGGTTCGCTCGTTGAGCCGGCCAGCCGGTGCTCTCTTCCATCATTTCCATGAATTGCCCGAACTGCAAGAAGGACACTTTCTGGGAAGAAAATCCCTTCCGCCCGTTCTGTAGTGAGCGGTGCCGAACCATTGATTTGGGGAAATGGGCTGCGGAGGAGTATCGCCTGCCCGACCAGGGAAGCCCAGAGTCTGACGATTCTGCGGAGACGGCCTCTGATGAGTGATAGAGGATGGGGACACGAGAAGACCGAGCTGGTTGGATAGACCGACTGGCGTTGGTGATTGCCACTGGACTGGGAATCGGCTATTTCCCCATTGCTCCAGGCACGGTGGGTTCTCTCCTGGGAGTAGCCCTGCTCCTGGGGCTCTCCTGGTTTGAATTTCACGGCGAACGCCGCCTCTTGTTCCACTTGGTGGTGGTCGCCGCGATCAGTGTCGTGGGGATCTGGGCCGCCTCGAGAGCTGAGGTGCATTTCAGGCGCAAGGACCCTCCTCAGGTTGTTATTGATGAGGTGGTGGGGCAGCTGTTGACCTTCGGCCTGATCTTCAGAAACCCGCGGCTAACCCTCCTGATCGTGGGCTTTTTTCTGTTCCGGCTGTTTGATATATGGAAGCCGTTCCCCATACGCAAGCTGGAGAAGGTGCCGCTGGGTTTTGGCATTGTATTGGATGATCTGGCAGCCGGTTTCTACGCCTCCCTGGTGATATTCGGGATCCATCTCTTCTGGCCGACGCTGACTTGAGGAAATGCTGAGTAATAGGGACATGCTTAAGATATTGGACTTGAATCCACCTGCCGCAGTGCCGGGCGGAGAGATCTTCATTCGCTGGACCGGCGCGGAGATCCGAACTTACACTCGGCCGGTCGTCCATTTCGGAAGAAGTCTAGGACATCTGGTCTCCTCTTCGGCCGACCTGATTGTGGTGAATGTGCCCGAGGAGATCACCAGTTCCGAGGTCCATGTGAGTCTCGATGGGAGACAGAGTAACAAAGTCCTTTGTGAAATCGCCGGGCTCATGGCATCGAATCTGCACGTTGTGGCTAATCCAGTCCTGGATATCGAGGGCAACCTCTTTACGACTTTCAGCGGCAGGAGAGGTGAAAAGGTCCAGAACTCCATCTTAAAAGTCAGTTCGTCCGGAACGGTTCAGCCCTTCGTTTCCGACCTGATGAATCCCACCGGAATTGCCTTCAACAGTCTGGGAGAGATGTTCGTTTCCAGTCGCAACGATGGCAGCATCTTCAGGATCTCTCCCTTTGGTGAGAAGTCGATTTATGCCAAGGGCATGGGTGTGGCCACCGGTATTGCGTTTGATGCCAAGGACAACCTCTACGTTGGGGACCGCACTGGTACTTTGTTCAAGATCGATCGAAAACGCGAGATCTTTGTTTTTGCTACGCTCGAGCCCAGTGTGGCCGCCTATCATCTGGCTTTTGACTTGGAACAAAACCTCTATGTGACTGGCCCCACGACCTCCAGCTATGACCAGATTCACAAGATCTCTTCCGACGGAAACGTTTCGACCTACTTCACAGGCCTGGGAAGGCCACAAGGCATGGCTTTCGACACACTGGGTAATCTTTACGTCGCTGCATCCCTGGGCGGGCGTCGAGGGATCGTGCGAATCACACCGAATCGGGAAGCGTCGCTGGCGGTTGCCGGCATCAATCTGGTTGGTTTGGTATTCGGATATCACCGGGACCTGTATCTGGCCAGCAACAGCTCCCTGTTTCATTTGAA
>JBGOTQ010000260.1:0-11086 GCA_041476565.1 Terriglobia bacterium
GCATCTTGCCTCCTAATCATTGGGCCCATGAGGGGGACACGGTCACCTACCCGTATCAACCTGCGAAAGCCCGGCAACTCCTGGACTTGGCAGGTTGGAAGGATCCCGACGGAGACGGGCCGCTGCCGAGGTTTAGGTTGACTTACAAGACATCGACGGAGGAATCGACTCGCCAGGTTGCCACTATTATTCAGCAGAAACTGAAGAACGTTGGGATCCAGGTGGACCTCCGGTCTTTTGAATTCGGCACTTTTTACGGCGATATTGTCCGGGGCAACTTCCAACTGTTCACCCTGCGCTGGATCGGCGGCAACAATGATCCCGACATTTTTGAAACTGTGTTTCACTCTGGACGAATTCCGCCTAGAGGTTTCAACCGGGGACGTTACCGGAATGCGCGGCTTGATCAACTCATAGAACTGGCCCGAACAGAATTAAACCAGGACCGCAGGAAGGAATATTATTCCGAAGTCCAAAAAATCCTGGCGGTAGACCTCCCCTACATCAACCTCTGGTACTTCAAAAACGTTTGCGTTTACCAGAAGCGCATTAATGGACTAACGTTGTCCCCTTCGGGAGACTATGATTTCTTGAAATCGATCCGGTTGAGCCATTAATCTGAGAACAACCAGGTGCTCAAGCCCTGCCCACGAGAGGGTCTCTGGACCGAATATCTACAATGGGTGACGTCACGATGGTGTGATAGGTCGGGTGCCGAAATTCCAGATGCATCCCACGTCCGACAAATCGGACTTTCAACATGGTGCCACCCCAGGTGGATCCCTCAATTCTCACCGAGACCGGATCGGGGCAGTACAATGGATGTCCCCAGATCAGGTCCTTGTTATGGCCGCCAACCACGATGGTGTACTCGTGGTTCTGCGTCTGCACTTCTAACACTTCGCCGTCGGATAGATCGTCCAGATACACACCTCCTTCGATCTCCGACCGCACGATGTTTCGATTCACCTCGTCGCCGAAATTCGGATGAGGCATAAACAACTTTGGAACGGGGACCGCTGCATGGGCATTCATTCTTGTCATCCCCTGGTCATTTGTATCTGGACCTTCCATTCCATTCACTAAAATCCCTCCACCAGGATGAACTCCATCTATTATGATATCTTGTTGAATATATATTACGCAATTATGGCCGGTTTGCGGAGGATCGAAGGATCTATTCTTTTGGCCCCAGGTCTTCATACGGAATCGGCACTCCGAACTTCTTTTGTGCCATGTAGCCTGTATAGACAAAGACTTCTCGCAGGGAGGCCCAGACACGGGACCTGAGACTGGATTCGATTGGGCTGTTTCGGGCAGGAGAACCAAAGACAGTTACGTTGTGATCCTGAAAGATCCGTTTGATTCGAAAAAGGTGAAACCCGTCGCTGACGGCAATCACCTTATTCATGTTTTGCGCTCTCAGGAATTCCAGGAATCTCTGAATGCTCTCAAGGGTAGTAAGGCTGGTGGGTTCCACGAAAATCGAATTCTCCGGGATACTCTGCTTGACCAGGTATTTCCGTCCAACCTCAGCTTCTGTAAAGTGGGAGTCCACGCCATGACCGCCGGTCGTCATAATCTTGCCGGCCAGGTTTTGCTTGAAAAGGATGGCCGTGTGGTCGAGACGAGCCTTAAAGACTGGAGAAGGCCGGCCGTTATACTGGGCTGCTCCAAAGACAAGGATGATATCCGCCGGCTGGGCTTCATCCTGGTGGGCTGTGTGGCGAATCAAGACATACAGGACTAGAACATAGAAGAAAAAGAGAGAAGGCAGATAGACAAAAAACAGATAGAAGAGGAGCTTCTTACCGCGTTCCTTCATCGGGAAAGGTACCTCTCCAGCCGATCACAAGCGATCGCACCTTCCCGAATTAAGGCGGGAGGATCCTTGGTGAGATCAATTATGGTCGATGGAGCGGTGGCCGTCAGCTTGCCGGAATCCAGGATCAGTTCGATTTTGCCGCCGAATTGTTCCAGAACCTCTTCAGCACTCGAGCAAGAGGGATAGGCAGTCCGGTTGGCACTAGTGCCGACAATAGGGACATCAATGGCATGGACCAAGCCCCTGGCCAGTTCGGAATCAGGGATCCTGATCCCCACCGTCCCTGTGCCCCCCGTGATTTTGAGCGGGACATGTTTGGCGGCAGGGAGGATGATGGTCAGGGGACCCGGCCAGAATTCTTCGGCAATTTCGTAAAATAGGTCCGGGATCTTCTGAGCGATCGATTCGGCCTGCTCCATGGAATCGATCAGGAGCAATAGCGGTTTCCAGGGTTGACGACCCTTGATTTGAAAAATCTGCTCGACAGCCCTCAAATTGAAAGGATCGGCTCCCAAGGCGTAAAAAGTATCGGTAGGGAGGGAGATGACACTCCCACTCAGGATTGCGCTGGATGCGATTTCGAGAGCGGCTTCGTCTGCAGCAGTGCCTTGGATCTTGATCCGTTGTGTTAGCATCGGGGGGAACCTTAGCATAAATGCTTGGAAAGGGTCAACATCCGACGAGACGGTCCTGCCGGGGGGGGGGGAATCGATACGACCGCGGCCAGACGGCCTTTTGTCGAACACCCCAAGCTGTGGATGAAGTATAATCCAATTGAATTGAAGAACCTCTCACTTTGTTGGGGATCTCCCTGGAGATGTACACGAGGTCAGAGGTCTCGGCCCAGGTTCTTCCCGTCGCTTCAGAACCTCCACAATCATGCCAAGTGTAATCTCTTCTTCTTCGAATCCCCAAATCAAAGCCTTTCGACACATGATGCGCAATGGGGAGACTGACCTCCAGAGAAGAATTCCAGTGGAAGGGGTTCGGCTCATCCGGGAAGCTGTGGAATCGGGTCTTGCGATAGAGATTCTCTATGTGGCTGAGAGCCGGGTTAAGGACAAAGCCGTACAGGCACTGGTTGCTTCACAGGAATATTCAGGTTGGGTCCTGGTCAAGGACCCAGTCTTCGCGAGTATGATCGAGACCGAATCTCCCCAGGGAGTTGCGGCTTTGGTGAAGCTTCATTGTTTCAGCTGGGAGGAGATATCATCGATGTCTCCTTTGGTTCTGGTCGCGTGGCAAGTGCAAGACCCCGGAAATCTCGGGACTCTAATTCGCTCAGCCAGTGCCTTCGGAGTTGAGGCAGTCCTGCTCGCAAAAAGCACTGTGAGCCCTTACAATCAGAAAGTGGTTAGGGCCTCGGCTGGTTCAATTTTTCGAGTACCTTGTTTCCAATGGGACGATCCCGGGCGTTTGATGCGAGACTTGCGCCGACGAGGGTTCCGACTCATTACTACCTCCTCTCATTACGGAACCGACTTCCGGCAGGTCGACTACAAAGGTTCCAACGCTCTCTTCATCGGTAATGAGGGAAGAGGACTACCTCATCATCTTGTCCAAACAGCTGATGTCCAAGTCCGGATTCCCCAGGCCGGCATCGAATCCTTGAACGCAGCGGTGGCAGCTTCGATCATCCTGGCAGAGTCTTGGCGTCAGCGTTGTTTATAGGAGAGCCCCATGACCTTTTCAAGCTTACCACGGCAAAAGAATATGGCAGAGGTAGCCACGGTGAGCGTATTGGCGACAGCAGTCGCCGCGAACCGTGGGCTTCTTTCTGACAACCAAAAGCCCACGCCTCCCGGAAAGAAGCGGTCGGCGTGGCTACCAAAACCGCATTTTCATGAAAGAGTACCGACACATGGACCTGTTTTCTCAGCTAGAACCGATTGAACATCCACAATTCGACCGAGATACCCCGCTGGCAGATCGGATGCGACCGGAACGGCTGGAGGACTTTGTCGGCCAACAACATCTCTTGGGCTCCGGAAAGGCGCTGAGGGTCGCCATCGAAAGGGACCAGATCCGCTCCATCATTCTTTGGGGCCCGCCCGGCACCGGTAAGACGACACTGGCCCGGATCATAGCGCGAAGGACAAACTCGAGATTCGTTCCGTTCAGCGCGGTTCTGGCAGGGATTAAAGAAATCAAAGCTGTCATGACCGAAGGCGAGAAGTTGCGCCGTCACGGCCAAAAAACCATTCTCTTTGTTGACGAAATTCACCGCTTCAACAAATCGCAGCAAGATGCTTTCCTGCCGCACGTGGAGACCGGCAACATTGTGCTGATCGGTGCCACGACTGAGAATCCCTCCTTTGAGGTCATTGCTGCCTTGCTCTCGCGATCCAAGGTCTATGTCCTGGAGCCTTTGTCGATAGAGGACACTCTCACATTACTCAAACGGGCCTTGGGGGATCCCCAGAAGGGGCTGGGTTCAGAAGCCATCGAGATTGAAGAAGAGTTGCTGCACCAGATCAGCGTATTCGCCAACGGGGATGCTCGCATCGCTTACAATATCCTGGAAATCGCGGCTCAGTCAGCACCTCAGGATAGCCAGGGGCGCAAGAAGATTTCCCCAGGGATCGTGGAAGACGCCATGCAGCGGCGGATGCTGCTTTACGATAAGTCAGGGGAAGAACACTTCAATTTGATCTCGGCCCTGCATAAGTCAATGCGCAACAGCGACCCCGATGCCACGTTATATTGGCTGGTCCGGATGCTGGAGGCCGGGGAAGACCCGCTTTACATCGCTCGGCGCATCGTGCGATTTGCTTCCGAGGATGTGGGTCTTGCCGATCCCCAGGCACTCCCCATCGCGATCAGCGCGATGCAGGCGTTCCATTTCATCGGAATTCCGGAAGGGAATCTTGCGCTGGCAGAGGCCGCCGTTTATATGGCGGCTGCCCCCAAATCCAATTCTCTTTATACTGCCTATGGAAGGGTCTTCGAAGACGTGCAGACGTCCATTGCAGAGCCAGTACCTGTTCATCTTCGGAATGCCCCGACCGAACTAATGAAAGAACTGGGATACGGGAAAGGATACAAGTATGCCCACGATTTTCAGGATGGTCTCACCGACATGTCTTGTCTTCCCGAGACGTTAAAGGGCCGGGTTTATTATCAACCTTCTAAGTTCGGATTTGAGAAAACCCTCGGCGAACGACTGCAGTTCTGGCGCGAAAAAATCAGTCAGATGCGAAAGGGGCAGTCGTAGTTCACTGCCAGATCAATGCCTAGATTGCCGATGAAGGAATATATCAGTTCCGTGGAAAAAAGACAGGTCTACGTCAATCAGATGTTTGCCCGGATCGCACCGAGGTATGACCTGGTCACCCGAGTGCTCTCCTATGGGGCGGACATGAAATGGAAACGCAACCTCGTAGAAAAGGCGGAGATCGAACCCGACCATCATGTCCTCGACCTGGCCTGTGGCACTGGGGATATTGCCTTCCTGCTGGCTGCCAAGATCACGTGTGGTCAAGTTGTCGGAGTTGACATCACGCCGGGAATGCTGGAGATTGCGGAGAAGAGACGGCAGGCCCTGGGAGTTGACAGCATTTGCTTTGAACAGGGTGACATCCTTCGGTTGAGACACCCCGACGATCGGTTCGACCGGATCACCACCGGATATGGAGTCCGTAACGTTCCATACATTCCCGGGCTATTGAGAGAAGTCTTTCGCCTCCTCAAGCCGGGGGGGAGATTTCTCTCCTTGGATTTCGGAAAACCCCCGAGTAGGTTCTATCGCTTCATATACCTGAACTATCTTCTCCTGGTGGGATCGGCGATGGGGTTGCTGTTACATGGTGATCCCGACGTTTACCGCTACATTCCGGAGTCTCTGAAGTTCTACCCGGGCCAGGTGGAACTGGAAGCGATGATGAAGACCACAGGATTTGTTGAGACAGGCCATGTCAACCTTTTGGGCGGAGCCATTGCCATAAACTTCGGCAAGAAACCTCTTGGGTCGCTCTTGTTAGCGGAAAACATGTCGAGAAGGACGGAGAATCTGAAGGAAGCAGATGCCTGATCAAGGTTTGATCCCCTCATCGGACCACACTCCGCTGTCCATTGCTCGGATTGTCGAGGGACTTAAGCGACAAAGCGGAGTTCAGGATTGCATCACACATATCGAACATTTCCCGGCTCGCGAGGCACAATGGGCCAGCTTCCCTGCTGGAATTGCCCCCTTGGTGCGCCAGGTTTTTGCCAGGAAAGGTATTGAACAGCTCTATTCTCACCAAGCGGACGCCATCGAGAAGGTGCTGGGTGGCCGGAACGTCGTAATCGTAACCCCGACTGCTTCAGGGAAGACCTTGTGCTATAACGTTCCGGTTCTAAACTCAATCCTTGGTAATCCGGACACCCGAGCGATGTACTTGTTCCCAACTAAAGCCCTGGCCCAGGATCAGATGGAGGAGCTTTACCAGCTGATTCAACTTAGCGGGAAGGACATCCGGACATTTACTTATGATGGCGACACTCCCCAAGACGCCCGGAAGGCCATCCGATCCCAAGGGCATGTTGTGGTGACCAATCCCGACATGCTTCACACGGGAATCCTTCCCCACCACACCAAGTGGGTTCAGCTATTCGAGAATCTAAAGTACGTGGTGATAGATGAGTTGCACAGCTACCGGGGAGTTTTTGGTAGTCACCTCACCAACGTCCTCCGCCGACTAAAAAGGATCTGTGCGTTCTATGGCTCAAAGCCGCAATTCATTTGTTGTTCGGCCACCATAGCAAACCCTAGAGACCTGGCAGTCCGTCTGCTGGAAGAGGAAGTAGATCTTGTAGACAACAACGGTGCGCCCCAAGCGGAGAAATACTTCGTTTTTTATAATCCTCCCGTTGTCAATAAACAGCTGGGCATTCGTCGTTCTTATGTCAATGAATCCCGCGATGTGGCGCTTTCATTTCTGCGCCGTGGTTTTCAAACGGTGGTTTTTGCCAACAGCCGATTGGTCACGGAAATTCTGCTTACTTATTTGAAGGACGCCTTGGAGAAGAAAGTCCTATCCAAGGACTTGATTCGCGGCTACCGCGGAGGCTACTTGCCTTTGGAGCGGCGAGAAGTGGAAAAGGGGTTGCGGGAAGGGAAGATCTTGGGGGTGGTCGCCACCAACGCTCTGGAATTGGGTGTTGATATAGGCAGCCTCGAAGCTTGTGTCATGGCCGGCTATTCAGGCAGCATCGCTTCCACTTGGCAGAGGGCCGGCCGGGCTGGCCGCAGAACCGGCACTTCGGCTGCCGTACTGGTGGCCAACAGCTCCCCGCTGGACCAGTTCATCGTTCAACACCCCGAATACTTTTTTGGGCAATCTCCCGAACATGGACTAGTCAATCCTAACAATCTGGGGATCCTGTTAAATCACTTCAAATGCGCTATTTTTGAACTGCCCTTCAGTGAGGGTGAACGATTCGGGACAGTCGAGTCTGAAGACATCTTGAAATTCCTACGGGAAGGCGGATTCGTTCATGCCGCGATGGGAAAGTGGCACTGGACCAGTGAATCCTATCCAGCCGATGCAGTCAGCCTTCGCTCAGTCAGTTCCGACAACTTCATTGTGGTCGATACGACCAAAGAACCGCGCATTGTCAGCAAGGTAGATTTTACCAGTGCCTTGACGGCACTCCACGAAAAGGCCATTTATCTTCATGAAGGACAACAGTACTTCGTCGAGAAGATGGACTACAAGGAACGTCGGGCGTATGTCAAAAAAACCGACTCCGATTACTTCACGGATGCCATCTCTTATACCAAGGTAAAGATCCTGGAGACGTTTGAAAAGCAAATACTCCGGAATTCAATCAAGAATCACGGCGAGATCCATCTCACCACTCAAATTGTTGGATTCAAGAAAATCAAATTTTATACACTGGAAAACGTGGGAGCTGGAGACCTGGAGCTTCCAGAGCAGGAGATGCACACTACTGCCTGCTGGCTCACATTGCCAAGAACCACGATGGACAGTCTGCCCTACACACAATCGGCCCGCCTCGGAGGCATCCGCGGATTAGTCCAAGCCCTGAGACAAATTTCGGCTTTGTTCGTGATGTGTGATCCGCGTGACATCCAGGTCGCAATCGAAGAGAACCTAGTGGACACAATTGAGGTTCAGCCTCAGGAGTCACGGTTCGGGAGACGAAAGTTGCCGATTAGTGCCATTTTTGAACCGAATCTCTTTATTTACGACAATTACCCTGGCGGAATTGGACTGAGCCAGCCACTCTTCGAGATGCATGAAAGAGTGTTGTCTGAGACGGCCCGGCTCATCCGCAGTTGTCCTTGTGAAGACGGTTGCCCGAGTTGTGTCGGACCTAAAGGTGAAATTGGGGACCTCGGGAAGAAAGTGGCTTTGGAAATCTTGAACCTGGTTCTATAGAAGGCGGCTACGGAGGCACAGAGTTAAGGAGAACTTGCTGTTGCCGTAATGGGTCAGAAGGTGTGAAAAGAGCGGCACAACACGACGTCTCCGTGTCTCGGTGGCGGAGAGTCTTTCTGTCAAGTTATGGATTTAGCCGACAAACTTCGAAAGTACTTTGCAGTTCAGGAGACAAACCAAGGGCCTCCAGTTCAAGGCCAGGACTCTATCTGCAAGCAACTGGAGCGATTGCGCACGATCCAGGAAGGGAAACGATCCGCACCGGGTTTGCAATGGGCTGAGGTGGAACGTCAAGATCTGGAAGGTGAGATCATATCGAACGCTGCTGGCTCGTTCCTGTATTCCTACAAGAAGGTATGTTGCCCGGGAGTAGAAGAGAGTTCCTTTGTTTCCTGTTCATTGGCAGGGCTGCCATCGTTGCTGGAACTACTCCAGGGTAAACGATTTGATCTTGTTTCAAACCAGGTTTTTTTCCTCGATACGGAAACCACAGGGCTTTCCGGAGGCACTGGGACCTATGCGTTCCTGGTCGGGATCGGCCATTGGGAACAACAGGAATTCCTGGTCGAACAGTACTTCATGCGGGACTACCATGAAGAGAGAGCCATGCTGCGAGCCCTCGGAGACCGTCTGTCGCAGGCCCAGTGGGTGATCACCTTCAATGGCAAAACTTTCGACTTGCCTATCCTGGAGACTCGCTTTGTCCTTTCCCGATTTCATTGGCCGCTCAGTCCTGGGAGGCATTTGGACTTATTGCATCCTGCGCGCCGTCTCTGGAGACTACGCCTTAGAGACTGCAGCTTAGGCACGCTGGAAAGGGAGATTCTCGGAGTGTGCCGGGAAAACGATGTGCCTGGACAACTCATCCCGGCGCTCTATTTCAATTACGTTCGTACAGGGGTCCCCCGCGGAATCCGGGGGATTCTTGAACACAACCGCCAGGATATCGCGAGCTTGGCGGCTTTGACTCAAAGGGTCAGTCGACTGCTTACCGGACTCGGCGAGGTGGCGGCCCAACCGGGAGAGGATCTTCTCAGCGCAGGCAAATACTGTCGGGACCTGGGCCAGCGGCAAAAGTCCTTGGAATTCAACCGCGCCGCCCTGGAGAAAGGACTTACCGGAGAACTGAGACTGCAAGCGATGGAACGGTTGGCTGCATCCTTCAAATCTGAAGGGCTGTATTCCCAGGCAGTGGCCCTTTGGGAGCAGGCGCTTAGGAATTCTGTTGTCTTTCGGGAGGAATCCGGCAGAAATCTGGCCATCCACTATGAACACCGCGAAAGAGACTTTGCCAAGGCTCTGGAGTTAACAGAACGGGCACTGGAGGGGTTAGTTCAAATGGACCGCCGCCCTCAAATCGCAGAGTGGGTCTATCGAAGAGAACGCTTGCTGAGAAAAATTGGAAACGAAGCTGGCCCTTTGACGGTCGAAGAGTCGTTTTGAACCACATTTCTTAGTGGTCCTTGCGGTCAAATGTAACGGTGCGGGGAGCGTTTTGGAGTGCGGTGGCAAGCGGAGCGCGACACCGCTGTGGCTTTGAGATGAGTGAGTACTAGCCACGATAAGCAGACTGTTCTCTTCCAAATGAAGGCACCACCAAGCCGGCCATGGCCACTCAACCGTGCTTTCCATCAGCCGCCAGGGAGTCTTCGCGACGACCACCAGGCCCATTCCGAAACACCCTGAAGCCAAACTTGTTCGATTGAGGGTTTTTCTTGTAGGTTCTCAAGCATGCATTCCATTACAAATCCAGGTGGTCAACTATTTGCTGTGAATCGCCGCAAAAAAGAAATACATTATTTGCGTCCTCGCGCGCTGCCCTGCGCCATACTGCATCTCTGAATCGCCTCTCGCACATGGATGCCTTTCGAGTCATAAGCCAACTCAATACTGATTACATTTGGTCCAAGCGATGAGCAAACTCGACGACCTTAGACCCAACGCCGCCGTTCGGGGAATTCTTCCAGATGCTCTCATTACAGTTGTGAGCGTGCAATGGTTCGGATCGGAGGCCCTGGAGCTCACCTACAAAACCCCCGCCGGGAAAGTCGCGAACGAGCTTCTCTACCGACACGACGAGTCACGTATCGAGGTGGTAGAGCAGGGCCGGCCCTGGAGCTTTGACGGTGACGGCAGCCTGTTCCGGCTAGTTTCCGAAGCCCACCGGATTCGACTGGCTCACCTCTTCGACCCGGTACTAGCTGTCCACATCTCTGTGGTTGAGCCACTACCGCATCAGATCACCGCTGTCTACGACTCCATGCTGGGGCGCCAGCCATTGCGGTTCTTGCTGGCTGATGACCCGGGTGCAGGCAAGACAATCATGGCCGGACTTCTGATGAAAGAACTGGTCGCGCGGGGTGACTTGCAGCGTTGCCTGGTCGTTTGTCCAGGCAGCCTGGCAGAGCAGTGGCAGGATGAGCTGTTCTGCCGCTTCCATCTGCCCTTCGACATTCTTACCAACGACAAACTGGAGGCCGCCCGTACCGGCAACTGGTTCCTGGAGACAAACTTGGTCATCGCCCGGCTGGACAAGCTCGCGCGCAACGAAGACGTGCAGGAGAAACTCAAGGCACCAGACTGCCGCTGGGATCTCATCGTCTGCGATGAGGCCCACAAAATGTCGGCCACGTTTTTCGGTGGCGAGATTAAGTACACCAAGCGTTACAGGCTGGGACAGCTACTGTCGACCCTCACCCGGCACTTCCTCCTCATGACAGCCACCCCGCACAACGGTAAAGAGGAAGACTTCCAGCTCTTCATGGCGTTGCTCGATGGCGACCGCTTCGAGGGCCGCTTTCGTGACGGGGTCCACACGGCAGACGTTTCGGACCTGATGCGCCGCATGGTCAAGGAGACACTGCTTAAGTTTGAC
>JBGOTQ010000261.1:0-11055 GCA_041476565.1 Terriglobia bacterium
GAGGCGAGCTTTGTGTTGCCCCCAGGAATGGAAGGCAAGCGTCTGAAACTGCGTGCCGAGATCGAGACAAAGGGGGTTCTGCGTCCGGTACAGTGGGCGTGCGAACAACCTCTCGAGGCAGACGGAGCACTCGCGATTGAATTGAAGCGGTTCGACGCCGAGGAGTGGAGAAAGGGAGTGTAGTTGCACCTTGGCTACGGCTGATGCGCCTTGGGGTCCTTGTATCCTGGTGGGAAGAAATCTGCGCTAATACCAAGTTGCATTTAAATGGTTATGAAAGGCCTTAGAATTGCAGATCTGCCCCTCACCCCGTGACCCTTTCCCGGTGGGAGAGAAGGGTGGCCGAAGGCCGGTTGAGGGGTGGCTCAATGTATCTTTTTGTCGGCAATTTGCTTTAACTCCCTCCCGTGACAGTCCTGATCAAATAAGTTTCCATTGCATGGCCTGCAGCGGTAGCGGCCAGAGCATGGTTCGCAATCCGGGCCTTACCGGTGGGCGTCTCAATATGCGTCGCATGATTTGCAAAAGTGATGTTCCAGCCTCCTAGCTCAATCTTGAAATCCGAATTTGAGTCCGACATGTTCCAAACGCGAAGCGCGATCCCTGCGTTCGAGATGCCATCCTCTGCCGGCTTCAGCGCCCACAAAAGCACGTTGGGGTCATTGATTGTCAGGAGACTATAGGATTTCTCGCTGTAGGCGGTCGAGTGTCCAGTAACCGGCCCGGTCACCAGGGGGTTCTGGTGCTCCAGGCCGAACTTCATAGCTGCAGTTTGATCATAGGCCCCTTGTGTCTGGAGCGCAAATCGCTGCAGGAAATAACTGTCCCCACCCTGATTGTAAACCCCGAGCTTAGGCCCGTCGATCTGCCCACCCACCAGAACGTTGATTTGCGGGGTGGTCGTATCCAAGGAAGTTAAGGCACTGCCTCCTGTCTTCATGAAAAGACAGTCGGCATTGGCCAGCGTCACACCTATACCCCCAGCGCTCATGTCGGCGAAATGGTTGAGCGTGACCCAGTCATAACGGGCGTGGCGCCTGGAATAATGTCCGTCGGGCTGAAGTTTGGCGCGAATGACGTCCCCCACCTCCTCATGCCAGATATCTGGAGAACTCAAGTTGAAGCTGAACGCCCAAGCCGGCGGGTCATCGCCGACGGAAGCGAAGTTCCGGGTAATCTCGTTACGGATGTCAATGCGGTTGGAACTGCGATAGAGCGTGACCCTGGTCGTGTGCACCAGCGGAGACGGCACATCCTTAATTTTCAACGTGGCTGACACAACGCCTGCGTTTTCCACTTCTATAACGCCACTGCCTGCGCCCAAGTCATTAATAGCCCTTCCGTTGACTTCCTTCACAAATTGTCTCTGGCTCGATTTCTCCACGAGGCTTGTTATCGCTCCATTCGCTCCCACCGTCAGCGAGTAATACTCGTTGGACAGTGAGCCGTTCCCAGCACTCACGGTTACCGTGTTGGCAAATGTTTGTCCCTGGCCATGATGAATCTCGAAGACTTTGAATCCGACCGACGGTACTTTCTGGGCAAGAATGTGAATGTATTGTTGGTGGGTGCCAACGATTACAATTTGTGAGGGACTCTCCTGGCCGGTTGTAAGATCGATCACCCGGACCGGAGTGGGCCCCCAGTAGGGAAAGTCCGCTACGTCGGTTCGCTCCCAGCTCAGCGGATTAAAAACAAAGAAACGAATGTTCTGATCACTCTTCTGGATCAGGTCGCCCAAAGCGAAAGAGGCCTCACTCTGCAGTTTGTCAACATAGCTCTCAATCTGGCTCGCCACTCGTTTTGCCCAACGCCCGAGCGCGTCCTTCCAGACATCGTCGCGATCCGCCGTCCAGTCATGGTTGAAATAAAGACCCATATTCATAAACGCTAGATCTTGTTCTGTCTCCCGACCGTTCATGAAATTCTGATTCTTCAGGCTAACCAGCGTGGCCATAGCTTCTGCGGTACGAAGTTTCTCTATGCTCCTCTTTACGCGGGCTGTAACCTCGGCGGCCGAGGCGGTGTAGAGATCCCACTCATTCCCGAAAGCTGCGGAATAATGCGGAAAATTCGAGTCTTGCGCATAAGTCCTCTCGAAATCCTGGAAGAAATCGATTTCGTTGGAATTTCTCACACGCAGGGCGGGCGTACTCTTCTGCCGGGAGACGGCCTCGAACTCAGTGGTTTCGGTCTCAAGGTCATCCCAGCCCTTGCCAAAAGCAGCTTTCACTAACGGGTGAGGCCACCGGCTCTTGTAGGTCGGATTATTGAGCAGATAATCCACAATTTGGGCGGGATAACGGGCTTCAGCATACCCGCCCAGGCTCATGTTCCTGTCCGGCATCCCCACAGGGGCCAGCAGGGAGTTCCATTTGATCAGCACCCTCCTGGTCTTGTCCCGTCCTTGCCACCAATATATCTCGTAGGGCCGCGGTTCAGTGTTATCGGGAACGCGCGATTCGCAATTGCAAATGCCCATCCAACAGTATTTGGCCCCAGCCCCGGCGAAGAGCGAACCCAGCCCGTATGGCATCGTCTGGTCTTCCATCGGTTGTACTGAGAGGAATCGCAGGCTGTGCCGCCTTTCGATCCGACCGGCGTAGTACATTCCCCGCAGGACCCCCTCGGCCGATTGGGCTCCGTAACACACGGTAAGAGGCGTCAGCGGTACGCTGATGTGACTGTCTTTGATGCGGCTGATCAACCTGATAAAATCGTCAGGCTTGTTCCGCTCATATTCCCACATCCACAGGCTGCCATCACAGTTGAAGCGGGCTTGAAAATCAGCGGGTTGATCATCCGTGGCGTCGGCCCGATCCAGGTAGTATTTGATCATGCTGCAAAAGGCATTTCTGTAATCGGCCTCGTTTCCACTCCACATGTAGTCCGTGTGATCGTCATTGGCGATGTAGATGCGCGGCGTGTCTGCGGAGAATAGCAGAGACGGCAAGATAAGAAGCATAGGCCCCAGTAACATTGTGATCTTCATAGCAGGATATCCTCAGGTCAAAAGAAGATATTCCTTTCTTTGGAAGGTGGCAACCGGACAAACTCGAATGGGTGAAATTAAAAGTGGCGGACAAAGTAGCAGCATCGAAAGCCTGGCCTGAAAGGCCAGAATAGCTCAGCCCAGGGCAGAGCAAGTGTTTGTCACGAGCGCCGCCCTGGGTCAGCATTTCAATCAATATGCTCTCCTCTCCCCCCGAATCACCCGCCTTCGGCGATTGGGGGGGAGTGGCTGGGTGTGGGGGGGGGCTTCCTGGACCAATCCCGAATCAGCGTTTCGTTCCTCTTTCAATGTTAGTTGGAACGAAGCGTGTGGTTTGCGAATCGACATGTTTGGGCCCCCTCACCCTCGCCCTCTCCCCCAACACAGAAAGAGTGTTGGGGGAGAGGGTAGGAATTGGTGGAAACCTTGACCCAGGGCGGCCGCCGCGGGGACGGCGGTCCCGAGCTCCTGCCGCTGGCGGCGCCCTGGGCTAAGATCCCACGCCCCCATAGGGCTCTACGTGGAAGAAGCGGCATCCTGCCGCTTAAAAAATGTCCAAACCCCAATGGCCTGAAAGGCCAGAATTGCTCTGCCCAGGGCAGAGCGAGTGTTTGTCACGAGTGCCGCCCTGGGTCAATGATCCCGATAACGATTCTTCCCGTGCTGGCGTGGGCTCTCTGAACTCCTGCGTTGATCATTGCGCTTATTGACACCGTGTAACCACCTTCGATATATTCTTACAAATTTAAACAAAGCAATTTCGGGTCATGCTCCTGGCAGTAGATGGGGGACGGAGGGGCTCTATTTCGTCGAGCGCGGGAATGTTGAGAGATACCAAGGTTGGGAGGCCACATGCACGTCAACTGTTTGCACAAGCACATTGCGCGTCGGGCACTAACCACTCTTGCAGGATTTGTATCATTCATGATGGCCAGTCAGTCGCCTGCACAGCATCATTCGGCGCCAGGTGAGGAGAGGCCTCCTGTGCTTCTTTCCGGTTTGGGGACTTACACCCATGCTATTCACACCGGTAATCCGGAAGCCCAGAAGTTCTTCGATCAAGGGTTGATCTTACTCTACGGGTTTAACCGGTATGAAGCGCTACGGTCCTTCCGCCGCGCTGCCGACCTTGATCCCAAGGCAGTGATGCCGCATTGGGGCACGGCCATGGCTCTCGGACCCCACATCAACATGGACCTGGACGGAGATGTTCAAATGCAGGAGTCCTGCAAGGCCGTTCGTGACGGCCAGACACTGAGCTCCGGGGCTTCCGAACGGGAGGTGGCCTACCTCACCGCAGCAGCCACACGCTGTCCGGAATTCCGTCCTGTTGAGTACCAGCGCGCTATGCGCGAACTGGCTCAAAGGTATCCAGACGACCTTGACGCCGCCACGCTCTATGCCGAGAGTCTCATGATTCCTGCCCGATGGAGATGGTGGGGGCGGGATGGCAAGCCTGCAGAGGGAACAAAAGAAGCGATTTCTGTCCTCGAAGGGGTGATGCGGCGCACCCCCGAGCACCCTGGCGCCAATCACTTTTACATACACGCAGTTGAGATGTCTCCCTCTCCCGAGCACGCCATTCCCAGCGCCAACAGATTGATGGGGATCGTCCCGGCTGCCGGTCATCTGATCCATATGCCGGGGCATATCTGGTTACGTCTGGGCGATTATGAATTAGCCGGAGACGTCAACGAAAACGCAGCTTTGATGGACCAGGATTACATGCAAAAAACAGGGGTCTCCAGCAGTTCTTATGCGGGATACTATATTCACAACCTGCACTTCATACTCTATGCCCGGGCCATGGAGGGGCGTATGAAAGATACTTTGAAAGCCGCTGAGAAGCTGGCTGACGCAGCATCTCCCTTTGCCTCGGTGATGCCGATGATGGTGGATGCCTTTGTCCCCGCTCCGTACCTTGCTATGATCCGGTTTCAGCAGTGGGACCAGCTTCTTCAGGTAAAGCCGCCGGATGCAGAATTGGCCGCCAGCACGGCCCTATGGCATTTCGGGCGGGCCACGGCTCTGGCAGCGAAAGACCGACGCCCAGAGGCCCTGGCTGAGCAACAGGCCTTTGAGAAAGCCCGCATGAAGGTCCCGCCTGATTGGATCTGGCTCAACAACAAGGCCAGCGACCTCCTAAGGGTGCCGGCGGCAATCCTTGATGCGCGCTTGTCCACCAGCGCCTCTGACGCCATTGCCCACTGGCGACAGGCCGTGATGGCTGAAGATGCTCTCTCCTACGATGAGCCGCCGCCATGGTTCTACCCAGTCCGCGAGTCCCTGGGTGGTGTATTGCTCCGGGCGGGGCACAACGCGCAAGCAGAAGACGTCTTCCGCGAAGGATTGCGACGAAGCCCGCGCAACGGCCGAATCTTGTTTGGTTTGATGGAGAGTCTCAAAGCTCAGGGCAAAACGGAAGCTGCCCAATTGGTGCAAAAGGAGTTCATGGCAGCCTGGAAGAATGCCGACGTGACTTTACGCCCGGGGGATTTTTGAGCGTGTGCTCCCACTCCTCTGGCCGTCCATGAACCGCCCCTTGTGTTCTGGTTGGTGGCGCGGACCTGATTTCCAGGTCCGCGGCTTTTCAAAACCGGCTTGACAGAATCGCCGCGACGGAGCGACAGCGACCGCGCAGCGCGGCGCCCACCTTGAAGCCTGCGTTTTCATGAAAGCGTCGCATGACCTTTTCAAGCTCACCACCGCGGATGAAAATCCTGGAGGTCGCCGCCATAAGGGTCGCGACGGAGCGCGACCCTCCACCAAGAACCGCATTTTCATGAAAGCCTTTCGTGCCCCTTCCACGGGCGCCACGTAGCATGAAAATGGGTATTCCCCTCCGCCGGAGAGGTGCAGGGGTGGGTTGATTCGATCATAACGAACCCACCCCCGGAGCCGCAAGCGGCTCCACCCCCTCCAAGAAGGGGATTTTCAAGAGAAACCCGGACGCAAATAAGCAGATTCCCTCTCACTTGTGTTGAACTCTGGCCCTCCAGGATTCTGAGGGCAAAGGGCTACGGGGGGGGATCCCTATCCGTGGGATTCGGTTGGACTAGAATTCACTTTTTTTCAGCATTTTGCGAACCCTTTTGGATGTCCTTGCGTTTCTAATCCCAAGGGGGGCAGGCCTACGGCAACGACATCGTTCCCCCAGGACAGGTTCTATGGGGATTATTCCCCTCGGCCAGGACCATCCACAGAAATAACGTTCCACCTGGCCTGGACCGACTCGCAAAGAATGGAGATGAATTATGAGACAGTATCTTTATGTATTTTATTTGGCGCTCTATACCCAACTATCTTTTGGTCAAGCCATTCTTGAACACAATGTTATCGCCGGAAGTGAACATGATTTTTCACTGGTTCAGCACTATAAGATTCAAGGGACGAATAGGGAGATCGGGAGAAGACTCGCACAAATCGCGAAGTCCTTGAAAGTTGATATCAAGGCGGCATCAGACCCTATTCGAAACAAGCTGCAATACCGGTATTTCAAGCTGAACTATCCCCAGCATTACGAAAGGATGCTGGGTGTAGCGGAAGAGTATGGGGTCGACATGGATGATTATGCGAAGATTGCGTCTTCTCTCCCTTACATTCCTGGCCAGCCAGGCTGTTCCGTGGTCTTTTATCCGGCTCAGTATACGGCCAGCCGACATAACATCCTGAGCCGCAATCTGGATATGCCCATCGATATCAACACAGGTGGGCTCCATTGCTTTTCAAGACCGATCCTCTTCGAGGTCTATCCGGAGTCCGGATACCCCTCCCTCTATCTTTGTCTAAGTGATTTGTTGGGCGGCGTTGTGGAGGGGATCAATTCAGAAGGGTTGAGCCTGGCCGTCTTGGGGGATGAGGTCAACAACAACGATTGTCATCCCGTGGAACCCTCCATTGAAGCTGGATTAAATGAATTCCAGGTCATGCGCTATTTGTTGGATTACTGCAAAAACGTGGAAGAAGCCAAAGAAAGCATGCTCTGGTTGAAGCAGTATTATCAGCAATTCCGGCTGCATTACCTAGTGGCCGACAGGGGAGGCAAATCCTTTGTTTTTGAGTTCTCCCGGCATCGAAACCAATCTCATGTTGTGGATGGTGACGGAATCCAGTGCATCACCAATCACTTGGTCTCGAGCTCCGACTTGGCGGATGCACCTCAGGAAAGCATCGAACGACTGGATATCTTGAGGACTCTGACGATGGCCAAGAAGGCATTCACACTGGATGAGATCAAGCAGATTCACAGCAAGGTCACACCCTGGACCCCTGATTACCACCCCAGATGGCCGACTTCCCGGACCCTGTGGCATTCAATCTATGACCTGGATTCGAAAAGTGTGAAGGTGAAATTTTACCTGGGTGAAACGAAGGACCCAAAGGATGAGAATGGAATCGTGACGAGATATAGCGAGTATGTGGAGTTCAAATTGAAATCCTAGGCTAGACTCATCCTCACGCTTCAGGTGGAATGAGATAAATCCCTTCGTTGACGAGTGAAAAGCCAGGCATGGCCACAGACGGAAGTACTCGCCTCTCCTCGTGACCGCTCACTGGGATCTTCCAAGGGCCTCCTGATGCATGAAAGGTTTTTATGGAAATGGCCTGAAGGGCCATAAGAAAATAGCCCAGGGCAAAGCGGGCGAGAAGCAGGAGCCGGCAGGCGACTGCCGACCACGACGCCCTGGGAATAAGATTCCGAAATAGAGTTCAACTCCTCGATCAGGCGCGGGAAGCCCGCCCGCGCCTGATCGAGGAGTAAGAGTTGGGGGTATACGATGACCCAGGGCGTCGCTCGCCAAAAATCGCTCGCTTTGCCCTGGGCTACTCTCCTTCGCCCACTTCGTGGGCTGGAGCCCATTTTCATCCGCGGTGGTGAACTTGGAAAGGTCATACGCCTGGGATTGAAATTTTTCTTGGCTGGGATTATCCTCAGGAGTGTTGTTGGTCTTCATTTTGTCCCGGCATTTTGCAGGACTGTTATGGGGCGTCCGCCCATTCGATCCTATGATCTACACTTCGGTAGTACTCTTTTTTGCGCTGGTCGGTTCATGGGCTTGCTATTTGCCCGAACGTTACGCCACTCGGGTTGATCCTATTGTTGCCCTCCACAGTGAATAATTTGTACTCTCTTTACAGGAGATTGCTATGAAACCCTATTTGAGGATTCTGCTTTTTTTGTTGGCACTATTGATCTGCCTGGTTCCGAGTACTGCGTCTCCGTTGCCGGCCCAGGTGACTGTCAAGATACAGGTCCAATCGCCAGTCCACACCATGAAGGGCGGCCTGGGAGCCTCGTGGCACGCTATCCGGAAGGAAGGGGTCTACAAGGATCCCGATTGGGATTATCCCGCGCGGGCTGGCGATCCGCGTGGTAGCGCGCTACAAGGCAATCCTCCTCTGACCAATGCCAAAGCCTGGCAGCAACTCTTCCAGCATGCCAGCTGGCTCGGCCTAAATTGGGTGCGCGTGGAACTCGATCAGTTGATGTATGAACCGGAAAAGGGGAAGTTTGACTGGGACAATGAGGAGATGCAGACCCTCTACAAAATCCTCACTTGGTGCCAGCAGAACAAGGCTGACGTTTTCCTCCAACAGATGTGGACGGAAGTGGAATGGAATGCGTACCCGGGCGTTGAGCCTCTGATCAGCGCCCCCCGGTCGTTACCGGACTATGCCGATGGCTTGGCCACCCTGGTGGACTACCTGGTAAACAAGAAGAATTTCAGCTGCATTCGCTGGGCTTGTATTGCCAATGAACCCCCCGGCGGCACCTGGGGGTACTGGTGGAGCACGGGATCTTATCCCTGTGTTCCTTTCACGGCAGGGCTAAAAGCAGTCCGAGAGGAATTTGACCGGCGCGGACTGAAGATACCAATTTCGGGACCGGATTGGACCGACCTTCCTCCATTTGATGCCAGCAAGATTGATTTCGACGACTACGTGGGCGCTTACGATATCCACTCCTATCAAGGAGTAGACGCTAGAGGAGCAGAAACATTGGCTCAGTGGGCGGCCTGGGCCCACGCTCGCAATAAGCCCTTCTTCCTCAGTGAAATGGGGAATATGCAACTGGGCTGGAGAAAAAACAACCCCTGGCCGCGCAGTTTTGCTGCCGCACTTTCCAATGCGGAATCCGTTATCCGCGGCATCCGCTCCGGGGTGGACGGCTTCAACCGTTGGAGCTACGTGAATCGTGGAGATCTGGACGGGCAGTGGCAGTTGGTCCGAACCTATGATATTGCCAGAAAGCGATATTATCCGGAAGTGACTCCGGAACCGGTGGCTTATTTCGGTTACGGAATCATGACCCGCTTTCTGAGCAAGTATTCCAGCCAGCTGAAAGATGAAGTGATTGGTGCGGGCGCGACCCCTGGAGACCTTCTAACCGTGACGATGCAAAGCCCGGCCGGAAACCTGACTACCTATCTTCTCAACTTAGAAACCCGCCCGGTGCAGGTGGCGGCCCGCTTTGAGGGATTGATAAAAGATCTGGAACTCAATGTGTATCAGGCCACGGAAGCAGCGGTTTCAAAACCCGGTTACCGCATGGATCCCTTGCGGCAGATCAAAGTAGAAACGCAGGATCCGGGATTTACAGAAAGCCTCCCTGCGCGCAGTGTCACCGTGGTGACTACTTACAGGCTGAAGCATACGGATAACGGAATCGGCTCTGATTCACAATGAAACCCGGCAATACACTAAATTTCAGGATGAACGCAGCGACAATGGAGGCTTTGTTCCAGGCACACCGTGAGTTTTGATGCGCTGAATTTACATCGCTTTTATGAAAGTGCGGGCCTTGGTAGCCACGCTGACCGCGATGTTTGCGTGAAGCGTGGGCTTCTTGGATCCACGAAAAACCGCGGCTTACATGAAGCGCTCGCCGTGGCTACCCCTGCCATTTTCATCCGCGGTGGTGAACTTGAAAAGGTCTTGGGGCACTCTTATGAAACTCCCTCCTAATAATGGGGGTCGACAGCCTTGGCTGCCGGGGGGTTGTCCCTCTATCGAGAGAACCGGTCAGGTCGGTATGGGGGCGCGGAGTCTCCTGTCGCACTTTGAATCGCACCCGTCGATGCAGATCTTCTGTTGTCCCAAAATGATAATGTCCGGTTTGACCAAAGTAGAAATGTCCTCTTAAGAAGGTCTACTCTGTTGCCTTTTAGGAAAGGAGAACAGGGTGGACAGAGAGGACGTACTGATGATGAAACCGCGTGAGATCAAACGACTCCACCTGATTCATCAAGCTTTGGAGAAGAAGATCACCCAGCAGCAAGCTGCCGAAGTAGCTGGGCTGAGCACCCGACAGATGAGACGGCTGATGAGACGGATCCAGCAGGAAGGGGATCGAGGCATTCTGCATCGGCAGCGGGGGCAGCCTTCGAATCGACGGATAACGGAGCGCATGCGACAGAAGGTACTCCACCTCTATCAGCAGCACTACGGGGATTTTGGACCGACCTTAGCCAGCGAGAAGTTGCGGGAGCGGCACCGGATCACGGTCCATGCCGAGACTTTGCGGTTATGGTTACGGCAGGCTCAGTTGCCTTACCGGCAGCGAAAAGCCAGACCGCACCGGCAGTGGCGGCCTCGCCGCAGCTGCTTTGGAACGATGGTGCAAATGGACGGATCGCATCATGACTGGTTGGAAGGGCGAGGCCCGAAGCTGGTGTTAATGGGGGCTATTGATGATGCCACCAACACGGTGGAGGCTCGTTTCTATGATCATGAAGGGACCGTTCCCGCTCTGGATAGCTTGCGGCGTTGGGTCCAGCGCTATGGGATTCCGGCCAGTGTGTATCTGGACAAACATACCACCTATCGGTCCCGGCAGGGGCCCTCGCGAGAGGAACAATTGCAGGGCTTGGAACGCTCGCAAAGTCAATTCGAACGGGCCATGAGCGAATTAGGGGTGGAAGTCATTCATGCCCATTCCCCGGCGGCCAAGGGACGGATTGAACGGTTGTTTGGGACGTTTCAGGATCGCCTGATCAAGGAGATGCGCCTGGCGCGAGTGGCGAGCCTGGCGGCAGCCAATCGGTTTCTGGAACAGTATCTGC
>JBGOTQ010000262.1:0-11054 GCA_041476565.1 Terriglobia bacterium
GATGATCTCATGCTGATATAAGGCTGGAGTCTCGCCCAGACTTCGTCATAGCCCGTTCCCTGAACGGCGGAGTAGATCACCACGGGCGTATTCATGCATAAAGACTGTGTGTGCTTAAGCGACTTCTGCAATTCCACTCTGGATAATTTATCGGCTTTCGTAGAAACAATGAAGAAAGGAAGGGGTTTCTGTTCCAACCACCCTACTCTTTGCAGATCCTGATCTGTCGGACCAATCCGGGAGTCAACAATTAGGATGCTGACTTTAAGCTGGCTCCGTCCGCTCAGGTAAACTCCGATGAGTTCCTCCCAGACGCCTCTGAGCGAACGAACTACTTTAGCATAACCATAACCGGGTAAATCTACAAAGAAAAATCTTTGGTTAATTCGAAAAAAATTGATCTGTCGGGTCCTTCCCGGTGTTGAACTGGTGAATGCCAGGCGCCTCCCCCCCAAGAGACTATTTATCAAGCTGGACTTGCCGACATTAGAACGCCCCAGGATTGCGACTTCCGGGAGGTCCTCCAATGGAAAATGAGCAGGCTTGATAGCAGAGATGACCAGTTCTGCAGAAACGATTTTCAATGAGTCACAGAATCCTGAGAGAAATCACCCCCCATCGGAGGGCTGAACTCCCCGATCTCCTCAGCTTTCTCCCCCGCTGAAGGAAGCGGCCCGGCCAGCGCGATCTTCAAGACCTCATCCATCGTTTCCACCAGTTCCACCCGGAACTGTCCCAAGATGTTAGCTTGAATTTCGGAAAGCTCCTTTTCATTGTCTTTGGGGAGGATCACTGTGCTCATGCCGGCACGGTGAGCTGCCAACAACTTCTCTTTGACTCCACCGATCGGCAGCACTTTTCCCCTCAGCGTTATTTCTCCGGTCATGGCCACGTCACTGCGAACTGGGATCTTGATTAGAGCGGAAACCAGCGCAGTGGCCATAGTAATTCCAGCCGATGGACCGTCTTTGGGGATGGCACCTTCCGGGACGTGGATATGCACATCGAAACGGCGGTAGAAATCTCGGGCCACCCCGAGGAGGCTGGAGCGGGACCGGACATAGCTCATGGCCGCCTGGGCCGACTCCTGCATCACGTCTCCCAGTTTCCCGGTCAGCGTCAGGCGCCCTTTCCCTTCCATCAAGGTGGCTTCAGTGGCTAACACTTCACCGCCCACCTCCGTCCACGCCAACCCCGTGGCCAGACCCACCTCATCCTTCTCAGCCGACTTCGTGTTTCTGAACCTGATCACGCCCAGGGAATCCTTCAGATTGTTGCCGTCAACAGCGACTGTCGTATCCGAACCTTCCTTGACGACCCGCCGCGCCACTTTTCGGCACACCGATGCGATCTCCCTCTCCAGGTTTCGAACACCCGCCTCGCGCGTGTAGTTCCGGATAATCCCAAGTATGGCATCGTCAGCGAAAGTGACATTTTTCTCCGTCACCCCCGTTTGAGCCAATTGCTTCTTGACCAGATACCGCTTGGCAATTTCCAGTTTCTCCGGCTCGGTATATCCCGAAATCCGAATGATCTCCATTCGGTCCTGGAGGGGCTGCGGAATCGTGTGTATCACGTTGGCGGTGGCAATGAACATGACCTGAGAAAGATCGTATTCCACATCCAGATAGTGATCGACAAAGGTATGATTCTGTTCCGGATCAAGAACCTCCATCAAGGCTGCTGAAGGATCTCCCCTGAAATCCATACTCATTTTGTCGACTTCATCGAGCAGGAAGACCGGGTTCTTGGTCCCTGCCTTTTTCATCATTTGGATGATTTGCCCGGGTAAGGCGCCGATATACGTGCGGCGGTGCCCGCGAATTTCAGCCTCATCTCGAACCCCCCCCAAGGAGAGCCGCACAAATCGCCGCCCTGTGGCCCGAGCAACGGAGGTAGCCAGGGACGTCTTCCCGACACCAGGCGGACCTATAAAACAGAGAATTGAGCCCTTGGGATTCTTGACCAACTGGCGAACTGCCAAAAACTCGATAATCCGTTCCTTGATTTTTTCCAGCCCGTAGTGGTCGGCTTCCAGGACTTTTTCGGCGCTCTCAACACTGTGAATTTCCTTGGACCGCTTTTTCCACGGCACGGCCAACAGCCAGTCGATGTAATTTCGACTAACGGTCGATTCCGCCGACATCGGGGGCATCATTTCCAGTCGTTTCAGTTCCTGGAGCGCCTTCTCCATGGTGTCTTTGGGCATCCCCGACGTTTCGATCTTCTTCTTCAATTCGTCGATCTCTGATTTCTCGTTGCGGCCCAGTTCCTTCTGAATCGCTTTCATCTTTTCGCTCAGGTAGTACTCTTTCTGAGCCTTTTCCATCTGGCGTTTCACCCGGGAATTGATAGTGCGATCCATGTTGAGCTTCTCAATCTCGATATCCAGGATGTCGCAAAGTCGGTTCAACCGTTCCACCGGGTTGAAAATCTCCAGCAATTCCTGCTTCTCTTCAATGCTGATAGTGAGGTTTGCCGCAATCGTATCCGAGAGACGTCCAACATCTTCCACCCGGATAGCGGAGAGTGTCGTGTCGGAGTTCAGATTCTGGCTGAGCTTCACATACTGCTCGAACAGAGCCGTGACTTTGGTGGTCAAGGCTTCCGTTGGAGGAATGGCCGGAGTTGCTGCAGGGACGGTCTTCAACACCGCCTTCAAGTAGCGGTCTTCGTCCAAGATCTGAACAGCCTTGGCTCGCTCTACACCCTCCACGAGCACCTTAATGTTGCCATCGGGAAGTCGAAGGCTTTGCACAATGTTGGCTATAGTGCCCACCGAGTAGATCTCGTTCGGCTTAGGATCGTCCAAGGCAGCGTCGTGCTGGGTGGCCAGGAAAATTCGCTTGTCCCCGTTAAAGGCGACCTCCAGGGCTTTCACGGAAGCAGGTCTGCCGATCACAAAGGGAATCATCATGTAAGGGAATAGAACTACATCCCGGATCGGCACCATGGGCAATGTGAAAAAATCAGACTTTTCTTTGGGTTTATTAAACATCCTGGTCAGGCCTTAACTCCGAAGGCAGTCAAATTATCCGGCTTTTTCCAAGAGAGAAAGGTCGATTCGGTTGGATCTCACCATCTCGCTGGTCATCACAAATTCCTTCAACTTGCGTTGGGCAGGGAGAAAATACATCAAGTCCAGCATCAAGTCCTCAATGATTATACGCAATCCGCGGGCACCCACTTTACGCTGTTGTGCCAGATCGGCAATGGCCTCGAGGGCCTCTTCGTCAAAGCGAAGCTTCACACCCTCATATTCGAAGAGCTTCTGATATTGCTTGACGATCGCATTCTTCGGTCTTGTCAGGATCTCCACTAGCGCAGCCTTGTCCAGGTCGCTCAGCGCACCCACTACAGGCAGGCGCCCAACAAATTCCGGAATCAAACCATATTTGATGAGGTCCATAGGCTCGACCTGCTCGAGTATTTCGAGATTTCTCCGTTCCTGCAGGGTCATCACTTCCGCCCGAAACCCCAGCGTTTTCTTGCCAATGCGACGCTCGATGACCTTTTCCAGCCCAACAAATGCACCACCACATATGAACAATATATTGGTGGTGTCGACCTGGGTGAATTCCTGGTGGGGATGTTTTCTTCCGCCTTGAGGCGGCACATTGGCTACCGTTCCTTCCAGAATCTTCAATAGCGCCTGCTGCACACCCTCTCCGGAAACGTCTCGAGTAATGGAGGGATTCTCGTCTTTGCGGCAAATCTTGTCGACCTCGTCGATGTAGATGATCCCTTGCTGGCATCGTTCCACATCACCACTCGCATTCTGCAGGAGCTTCAGGATGATATTCTCAACATCCTCTCCCACGTAACCAGCCTCAGTCAGCGTCGTGGCATCCACGATGGCAAAAGGCACGCTCAGCCGACGCGCCAAGGTCTGGGCCAGGAGCGTTTTGCCTGTGCCCGTGGGGCCGATGAGAAGGATGTTGCTCTTGGTGAGTTCAATCTCGCTTCGCCGCTTTGACAACTCAATCCTCTTGTAATGATTGTAAACGGCGACGGCCAGTTTTTTCTTGGTCTTTTCCTGCCCGATAACATATTCGTCCAAGTAAGCCTTAACTTCATGGGGTTTAGGAAGAGGATGGTTTTTCCCTTCTACCTCTACCGTCTGGTCATCTTCAATGATGTCGTTGCATACACGGACACACTCGTCACAAATGAATACGGTAGGACCTGCAATCAGCTTTCGGACATCATTCTGGCTCTTGTTGCAGAACGAACACCGCAGAGTCTCTTCTCCATTGTTTCTTTTCATGCAACCTCCTTCCAGAAGATCGCTCCCAACCATCCCCAATCTGGCATATCGATAACTACGGGAATTTTCTTCAGCGAAAAAATCAGACTGTCAGTCAGGAATCCATCAAATCCGGATTACTCGTGCCGGTAGATAACTTGATCTACCAGACCATACTCCCTGGCTTCTTCAGCGGACATGATGAAGTCGCGTTCCACATCATGCTCAACCTTCTCTACAAGCTGCCCGGTGTGCTCAGCCAGGATCTTGCTGGTCATCTCCCGCAACCGCAGGATTTCCTTGGCATGAATGCTGATGTCTGATGCTTGCCCGGAGAGTCCTCCCATTGAAGGCTGATGAATCAGAATGCGGGAGTTGGGCAATGCAAAGCGCTTCCCTTTGGTGCCCGCAGTCAGCAACAAGGCACCCATGCTGGCAGCCTGTCCCACACAGATGGTAGTCACGTCTGGCCGAATGAATTGCATGGTGTCATAAATGGCCAACCCCGCCGTGATGGAACCGCCAGGACTGTTGATGTAAAGGGAAATGTCTCGCTGGGGGTCCTCCGCCTCCAGGAAGAGAAGTTGAGCAGTAACAAGGTTGGCAATGGCATCATCGATCGGAGTGCCAATGAAAATGATATTGTCTTTCAACAGACGGGAATAGATGTCGTAGGCCCTTTCCCCTCTGCTGGTCTGCTCAACTACCATTGGTACTAACATCTGGCTCAATGCCTCAAACGGTTGTGCAGGAAATTTGAATATTAGGACTGCAAGATCATTCCTTGAGGATCCTTGAACGAGGCCAAGCTCAATAGTAAGTCCATCGTCTTCCGGTTTCTTATCCTGGTTTTGATTCTATCGGCGCCCCCATCCTTTGTCAAGCGCGATTTGAACGCCTCTACGCTCTGTTTCGCTTCCCGTGCGCGTTTCACGATCTCCTCCTCCAGTTCCTCATCGCTGACTTCCAGACTCTCCTGATCCGCAATATAATCCAAGAGCAGCGACACTCGGACATCGTGTTCGGCCCGCTGCCTTTGCTGCTGTCGCAGATCAGACCAGTTGACGTCCAGTGTCTGGGGGTGGATTCCTCGCATGATCAAGCCCCGAACGTACTCGTTCATCCGAACCTCTGTTTGACGCTCCACCAGTGCTTGGGGAACCTCGAACGGACTCAGATCTAAAATGGTTTCCAGGAGTTTCTCCTCCATCTCTTTCCTGGCTGCCTGCCCTTTGCTGGCCTGAAGATCTTGACGGATCTTGACACGCAGTTCCTCTAATGAGTTATAGTCTCCCACGTTCTTCGCGAAGTCATCATTCAATTCGGGGATTTTCTTCGACTTAAGGGCCTGAACCTGGACGACATACCGGACCTCTTTGCCTGCCATCTCTCTGCCCGGGTAATCGGCAGGATAGCTGACTGAAAAAATCTTGGTTTCGCCGGGCCTAGCCCCTTGGAGGTTCCTGGTGAACTCCTCAATCGTGCTCTTTCCGCCGACCTCGATGTATGTTTCCTTGGACTCAAAGTCAGATCGACTCCCATCCAAGTATGTCCCCTTGTAGGCAACCACGGCGAAGTCCCCGTCCTGAATGGCACGCTCCTCAATGGGGGTAAATTCCGCCAAGCGTTCCTGCATCTGCCCCAAGGTATTCTCGATTTCCTCTTCCTTGACCTCTGGAAGGATCCTCTGGACCTCCAGGCCCCGGTAATTGGAAATCTCGAGCTTGGGGAGGACTTCGAAGGAGGCGCTAAAACTCAATGTGCCGCCGTCCTCATATTTCAATTCCTGGACCTTAGGAGTTCCAAGCGGAGACAGGTTCTCCCCCTCAAGCGCCTTCAGAAGGTGGTTTTGAACGGCGTGCTCCAAAAAATCTTCCCGGAGCGATGCTCGATAATGCCTCAGCACCACCGAAAGTGGCGCTTTGCCTGGCCTGAACCCAGGCACTTTGGCTTTCTGACGATAGCGCTCACAAAGCAAGTTGTATTCATCTTTTAGGTTCTCGGGCGGAACTTCAACATGAACTTCTCGCTTGCATGGACTAATTTGATTGACTTCGGTCTTCAATGCACAATCCTCAACTTTAATGCGATGGATATACTTCCAGAATATTTGCGGGTGAGTAAAACCAGCTTGGAAGATATGGTGCGAAAGAGGGGAGTCGAACCCCTACCCCTTGCGGGACTGGATCCTAAGTCCAGCGCGTCTGCCAATTCCGCCACTTTCGCGAAAAGAAGCCCTTTTTTCAGCGCGAGAGTGGATCTGAGCTTGCGCAACCTTCTCTGACTAACCAGCAAATACGTAAGCCGGGGCCATCCCTTTCCACCCGTGCCTCGCAAAGGGTTATCTGCCACGTGCCTCTTATCCTAAAACTTATATCATGGGATGACTTTGAGTGTCAACGCCTTCAATGGGTGCAATTCAAGTGCGGCAAGTAAAAGGGGCTTTGATGGTAGACAGTCGCACTTAGAATTGCACCTTAGTAGTCATTATCGCCCCCATCAAGAGAGATCAATTAGGCCTCCGCAGTCTTTGGCTTGGTCATGCAACGAAAAATCGAATTCTGCAACTTACCAACGAGAACCTTCGTAATAGTGATCGTCGTTGTTGGCCTCATTATTTGCTTTGGGGCTTGAGTGAAACATATATTGGTATTGGTTGAAGGTAGTGAGAACTCGACAAAACGACGGATAGATCCCGAAAATGAGACTAGTGAGTCCCACAAATGAACACATGATCTCCTAGCATAGGGTGAGACAATATCGCTAACTGCCTAAAGAACGATTGTGTTCTGGGGGTTGGCGAACTGGAGAGATAATTGCGAGAGTATAAAGATGGCGCCTTTTTCCTCAGCCTGAGCTGATGCTCTGAGCTAGGCGTTCAGCCTATTCCGAAAGAGTGGCGGTCATCGCATGCGCATGATTGTAACACCGGCATCTACGACGCCAACCCTCCGGCAGGTGGCAGTAGTCTGAAACCAGAGGGCAAGAGCGAATCAAAGTCATCATGTTCCGATCCGATACGGAAGTCATCAAGCGGGTCCAAAACGGCGATCCTTTGGCCTGGGGACAATTGGTAAAGCAGCACACCGGGCGGGTTTTTAACCTTTGCTATCGCTTTGTTGGCAGATCGGACCTGGCGGAAGAATTAACCAGGGAAACCTTTATTACAGTGTTCAAGCATCTGTCCACACATCGCCAGGAACAGAGGAGCCTTCTGGCCTGGATTGTCGGTATCACTCGAAACCTCATAATCGATCAGTATCGGAAAACCAGGGACGTCCGAGCGGCCGTGGCAACAGACGCAACTGAAGATGAGGCCTCAATCAGTTCGAGCGAAATACTTTTTTCTCATGCAAGTTCGGGAGGTGTATGGGAGGGAAACGAGAGCGTCGCCCCGCTTCACAGGGCGCTGCAACAGCTCTCCCCGGACCTGCGAGAAGCTGTCATCTTAAAGGACCTGGAGAATTTCAGCTGCGGTGAAATAGGAGCCATTCTGAACATTCCAGATGGCACAGTGAAATCCAGGGTTAACCGCGGCCGAGTGGATTTGGCCAAATCTCTGCGGAGATACCCGATGCGATCGCCTAATGCGTTGGCCTGATGGGTAGGGATTACACCCCCCTTTTGGCTTGGATACGACCTATCCTTTTCTGACCCGCCCGAACTGTGATATTGTCAGGGTCATTCACGACTGACTACGAACAACTAACTAGTGTCTCCCCCAGAACGGGGGAAACGAGGCGTATGCCCAAGTATCTCTTGCAGGCGTCTTACACGCCGGACGGGACAAAAGGGCTTTTACAGGAAGGCGGTTCCAAGCGGCGTGCCGAAGACCATAAGCTGGTGAAGGGCCTGGGGGGGGGGAACTCGAAGGTGTCTATTATGCTTTCGGAGAGTCTGATGTCTTCGTCATAGCAGACTTCCCAGGCCACGCCAGTGCTGCCGCCGCTTCCCTGGCAGTTAACGCCAGCGGGACGGTTAAATTGAAGACCACAGTTTTGTTCACACCCGAAGAGATGGATGAAGCTACAAAGAAGAGTGTCAGCTACCGCGCGCCGGGGCAGTGACCAACCTGGTAACCTCCCGAGGAACCGATGCTTCTCCCCATATGCGGTGGCGCTTGCCGCCGCATATGGGCGAGTTGACTAGCCGGCCTGTCCGAAAGGGCAAACCGCGGGCCAAGAGGCCGCTCCATCGGCATTTTTCTCAGAGTCGGTCCATCGACAGGCCGATAAGTTCTGCACCAGTTCCTTTCGCGATGCTCAATAAGTTCCTTGCGTCTGGTCGCCATTTGCAATCTTGCCGTATTATTCGCGCCGCCACATCCCCCCAAAAGATCCAGGATCCTACTAGGTCCGAACTGTATTGATTCTGGGGAAGTAGAGCCAGAGATGTCCCAGGTTGTCGTTCTCTCCGAAAACGATTTCGCCGTCGCGCCCCGTGACCGCATCGCCAAATACATATCCGTAACGCCGCCGCTCAATCACCGAAAGGGCCACACCGAGATTGGTGATCTCTCTGCGAGCTGGATCGTAACAGAACATTTTGGCCATTTCCCGGCCGCAAAATCCGAAGACACGGCCGTCAAATGTCACGGCCATCGGGCCAACAGGCCTCAGCTGTGTCTGTCCAAGCAACTTGCTGAATCCTTTGTCTTCATCAAACGAAAAGATCCGCCCCTGGCTGTCAGCTGTGTAGAGCAAACCAGTCTGCTTGTCCCTGGCCCAGGTAAGAGGGGCCCGGTCCCATGTCCCATCCGGGAGGGGGAACGCTTTACGCCGGAGGCTACGCGATTGAGGATCATAGCGCCAAAGGTGTCCTTGGCCATCGAGACCAACAATAGAACCCTTAGAGGTTGCCGCAATTCGGCCCGAGCCTGGTACCTCCCCGACCACTTGGACCTTTGATAATTCCGGATCGACAACGAATAGATGGCGGGAGGTCACCCCAACCATGGAGTCTCGCGACGTGGTGGCAACAGCATGCACAATAGGCTCTCCGTCTGCGGCAACTCCCAGGTCCTCAAAGTCGGGTCTCTGGAAGCCCCATTCCTGGATGCAGTCATAAGGTAATGGCTGGAGCCTGGTGGCCAGAATCCGGCCACCTCCCTGCAAACCGTTGACACAGGCCAGAATCTTTTTCTTTCCACAGCAAACGGCAACGCATTCGGTCGCTCCATCGATTGCTTTCAAATCGAATACCATACCGGTCGAACCATGAAACATGGCCACAAACACATGAGAGCGACGGCCACTGGTACCGCCATAAATGATCCCCTCGGGAGTGGCATCCAGCGCAGTAATCCGGCTCTCGTCGGCCATGATCGGAACCGATGCGCCCGGAAAACAAGTGGGAAAGGCCACCATGGCCCCTTCCTTCATGAAGGTCCCGTGCAAGATTTCGTCCATTAGGGCCTGGGCTCCTGGAGAGTTCATATCGAATTTCTTTTTCTCTTCGCTCATGGGTCGTCTCCCTATCCCCACATCCGAATCGGTAGATGGGCATTTGTTTTCTTGCGCTCTCGGGGCATCTCGACTTTGAAGATGCCGGACGGGTGTGAACCGACATGGCCAAAGAAGAGGTCACCATTGTGGTCCACAGCCCCGCGTGATACGTACTGGGCGAATTCCCTCGGGTGTTCCAGGCGCGTGACTTCCTCACGCTGCAAAGTGGCCGGATTCAACCGCCAGACGACACCTTCGCGCTCTTTGTGCCCTGCGGACATAGGATTGTAGACAGGGTCACGCCAGCGCGATGCAACGTAATAGAGCTGGCCGTCGCCAGCAAAGGTCAATCCACCACAATGGTCCACAAACGTGTCCACAGAAATGGTCGGGTCCCTCTTCTGGGTCGCTGGCCCCAGGTCTTCGACTCGCGGCCAGTCCCCTTCATCCGGCCAGATCCGCATCAGGTAGGAGTTGGCAATCCAAGTGACTGCGTAAACGCAGTTGCGGTCGGGAGACGGAGCCACATCGTAAAACACGCTGTGAAATCCAGTCTGAAACTCAGGATTGTGCGGTAGGACTGAGGGCGAATATTCCAGGCGGTCGGTTTCCGGAGTGTAGCGGACCAGGTGCCCATAATCGCTGGTCGTCCAGACCCGGTGTTTCTTGTCCAAAAACAGGGTCTGTGAGTTGACAGACCCGATGCGTCCGACATCTTTTCGGCTACGCCTTTTGAGGTCATAAATGATGAAATGATCGCGCGGGTAGCTGAGTGCATAAAGCAGTTCCCGCTCCTCGTCATGAAGTAGACAACGGCAGCCTTCCTTGGGAATCAAGGTGTCCCACCATTTGACTTCGTCGGTCTGGGTGTCGAAGGCCAACAAAGCGCTCCCGCGGAAACAGCGTTGTTCATCATGCCAGGAAAGCCAGGGCGAATAGGCCGGTTGATCGATCGGCGGGCCGGAGAGGTGCGTAGCCATATAGAGGATGCCGTCGTGCATCGAGGGCGCGAAACTGTAGTGGATCTTGCACTGTGTTGCTCGTCCGGAATCTCCTGGATCATTAACCTTTTCGTCTACGGCGAAAAGGTAGTCCAATTCATCCTTCTGCTCGTTGTAACGCACCACCTTTACTACGCCACCAGGCACCCCCTCGGCGCAGGCCGCAGCATAAATGCGACCATCCGGGCCGACGGAAAGCGACCAGCAGGTATCTGACTCCGGATGCTTGGTAAACTCGTACCAGCGAACTGGGTAAGAACGAGTATTTCCTTCCTCTTTCGGTGCAGCAGTTTCGGCAAAAGCGCCGGGCGCCTCGTACAATCCGACTGCCGCGGAGACCAGTCCCGCACTACTTTTGAGGAA
>JBGOTQ010000263.1:0-10968 GCA_041476565.1 Terriglobia bacterium
ACTGATTCGTATTTTGAAATGCATAGCGGCCACTCAGCGTGGTCTTGTTGTCGATGCTGTAATCAATTCGCGATGTCAACAAGTATGTGTTCTGTGGCTGGCCAGCCCCTGCATTTATCGGGCCTCTGCCGGCCGAAACGAAGGCCAACGCTGGAAGGGTGACCAACCCTGCACCAGTTTGTGAGTTGCAGGTTGAGCCAAACGGACAAACGGTGCGAGTCAATACGTCCGTTGTGGAGAGGTTGGAGGGGAGCGGGAATCTCTTGAATATCTCCTGTGTGCCGGGGGAAGAGAGCGCTAGTAGTTGTGGCGTCGGCACACGACCACTCACTGGGCCCGAGCTGCGGACCAGGATGGGCTCGATTGCAAAGAAAAAGAACGCCTTGTCCTTCTTGATGGGTCCCCCGACGGTGCCGCCAAATTGGTGTCGATTAAAAACTGGCTTCTGGAGCCCACGCGCGTTATTCTCAAAGGTATTGGTGGAGAGCGCTGAGTTAAGAATGAAGTCGTAAGCACCGCCATGAAAGTTATTACTGCCCGATTTAGTCACTACATTGGCGATGAAACCCACTGTCCGTCCGTACTCTGCCGTAAAATTGTTGGTCTGCAGTCGATACTCCTGGACCGCGTCGAGGGGAACAAGCTGCCCTGGACCCGTCGAGTAAGCGTTGTTGTTGTCGCTGCCGTCGAGAAGAAAACTACTACTCTCTAACCGTTGGCCATTCACAGAAAATCCGATGCCCCTGGCGTAACGGCCGTCGGTTGCGCCTGGCGCGAATGCCACAAAATCGTAAGGATTGCGACTCACGGAGGGCAATTCCATAATCTGATTCTGATTGACCGTAGTGCCTAGCATCGCATTCTCCGTCTGCACCGCGACCCCAGATTCACCCGCTACATTCACCACTTGCTGCAGTTCATGAAGCCCCAGGGTGATATCTAGTCGGGTTGACGCCGCAACGGCGACTTCAATAGGATATTTGGCAGGCTGGAAACCGCCTGCTTCCACCCTCACTGTGTACCTCCCCGGGGAGACGAGGGTGAAGAGATAGTTGCCTTCTTCATTACTGGTGGTCAGCCTCTCGACGTTGGTGGTATCGCTTTTGAGTCCCACCGTCGCCTTTGGTACAACCGCCTGTTGCTGATCCAACACCCGCCCGACTACGGTTCCAGTTGGCGTCTGAGCAGCTGCTGAAGAGATGACTAAAACCGTAAGTGCGGCGATACCTGCAAGCCTCATGATGTGATTCATAGCTTTTCTCCTTTGTAATGGTAATTGTCAAGAGATGTCAACGTCTCGATTAGTGGACTGTAACATTGATATTGGTACTAGTTTTGTGCATCATAGAGCATGCGAACTCGTGTCCTTCGAATCACTGCAACTGAGCGACGGGAACTGGAAAGCCAGCGTCGCAGCCGCACGTTGTCGGCCGAAGACGTTCGGCGCGCCCGTTTGATTCTGATGCTGGGATCAGGGCCACTCCTACCTGAAGATTTGTCAAACTTTGGGATGTAACGGCAGCTACATCAGCCGTCGAGAAAAGCGTTTTCTCGAGGGTCGGCTTTCGCGTTCGTACGCTCGCCACCGGGGCCGCGCCGTCAAAAAACAGACGCCCCGGTTGGAGGTCCGCATTCTGGCCTGGACTCGCCAGTCGCCGCCGGACGGCTCGACTCACTAGAGCGCGCGCAAGCTGACCCGGCAGTTGGGCGTCAGCCACATGATGGTGGCTCGGGGCTGGAAACGAACAGGTCTGCAACCTCATCGGCTGGAACGCTACCTGGCCTCGAATGATCCTGATTTCGGGTCCGAGGCGGCCGACATTATTGGTCTGTATGTCAATCCGCCTCGGCATGCGGTCGTTTTCTACGTGGACTAGAAGTCGGCCATTCAGGCTCTGGACCGATTGGCTTCGGTCTTGTCCTTGTCGCCGGGCCGGGCTGAACGGCACGGTTTTGAGTATTACCACCATGGAACCATCTCGCTGTATGCGTCCCTGAACACCCGGACGGGGGAGGTTTTCGGGAAAACGGCCAACCGGCAAACCAGCCATGAATTTGTGCCTTTTCTGGCCGACCTGACGGCCCACCGGCAGGCAGGTCGCCAGATCCACGTCATTGTTGACAACCTGGCGACTTACAAGACCCGGTGTGTGGAGGACTTTCTGGCCGCTCATCCTCAGGTTCGCCTCCATTTCACGCCGACTTAAACCTCCTGGCTCAACCAGGTGGAGTTGTGGTTCGCCAAGATTAAACGAGTCCTGATTGCGCGAGACATCTTCAACTCGGTCCGGGATCTGTCCCGAAAACTGATGCGTTCCATTCGCCATTACAATCAGGCCCCCAAACTGATCAAATAGATGTATCAGGATGTGTCCGATCGGATCAAACCCACTACCGATTCAACGGTTACTAGTACTGATTTAGCCCTTTGCATGCACGAACCTTTCAAAAAGCAAAAAGTAATGAAGGGAACATCAATTTTTCCGATTAATTGCTCTCATTTGCATGCTAGCAACTTTATAGATTCCTGCCACAGGTCCGATTCTTCCGCAGTTAATATGTTTAAGGATTTCGAAGCAGTCCTCGAACACTCGAGATCCGGATTTAATATTCCAAAATTTCCATACCTATATAGAAGAACTTTCTCATATCCTTTTCTGTCATTTTCAACCGCAACGATTGCACAGAAGCTATCTGACTTCGATCTCTATGACTTCCTTGTTGTCGCTTGAAACAGGCCTGTAAGTGATGAACGTGTTGCGATTTCCGGCGACGTCAATGGCCCGGCATTTGATCTCATACCTCCCCGGGGCCAGCTTGAAGGGTTCACGATAAGGCGTGAAATTTATGCCATCGGTTGAAATCTCCACAGTCTTCACGCCTGAAAGCTCATCATGGGCCTCGATGGCGAAGACTGTGGCCTGAGTTGCGAAATAGAGGCCGCCCTCCTGGTCGATGATTGGATTGGTTACGAGCTTTATGGTAGGTGGAGTAACGTCGATACGGACCTCATGGGTTTTATATGTCTTGTCGTTCTCGGAATTTCTGATCTGTACTTTGTTGATGCCTTCTTGCGTAATCCTTACCTCGGAGCCAAGATTCCAGTGGCCCTGGTTAATACGGAACCAGACTTTGGATTTAAAATGGAGCGTTTGCGCTTCTTTATACCAAGATTTGGCAAGTGTTATTGTGGCTTCGGGCTTTTCCGAGTTGTCATTTAGGGGCTTGAGCGGGTCGAGAAGCCCTGTCAATGCAGTGGCGCTGAGCTCGCTTTCGGGTCGGAACCGCTCACTCTGGACATATCGGAGAATTGAGTCCATCAGTGCGACACAAGATGGATTGGTGAGATCGATGACGCATGTCGATACAAAGAGGCGACTCTGGCCGACTCGTTTTTCGAAGATGGAAGCCTGCTTTCGTACTTGGCTAGCGGAGCTAATGATTTCTAGGATGGGATCGAATTTCGTTTTCAGATTATCGAATAAAACAGCAGGAGTGCCTTCAAGGATTGGGTAAAATTGCCAGTCGCCCCAGCCTTCGTTAGGGAGGCTTTCGAAGATTGGATGTTTGCTAATTACCGTGCCCACGTCACTAATGTGGCGCCCACCGAGGCCCGGGCGGAATGATCGATAAGCAGTATGAATCGGGAAGGGCTTGTTTCCGAGCAGAAGGACGTCGCCTCCTCTTTCCATATGCTCGATCTCGCTCCCGCTCAACTCCGAAACGACACGCAGTTTGTGGTTTGATTTCTTACTCAATTGCACCAGCCTCTTGTAACGCGGTGCCAAAAGGTTGAGGCAACTTGCGTCAGCATCTGCAACCACCTCGGGGGCCGTGACCTTAGGGAATACCCAGAAGTCCCAATCGTTGATGATTTCGTCGCCCAAAGCCATAGCTTTTACTGAGAGGTTGAGTCGCTTGGTCTTCGCTATAGAAGGCCATGAGAACTTTATTGTATCGAGCTTAGTGACAGAGCCATTGGGAACATCGGAAATCATAGCTTCATTCTTGAAAAGAATCTCTTCATCTTCCTTTATGACCCACATCAACTTGCCTTCGTGCAGGGGGACATCGCCATATAAAGAGATCATGACGTCCGCTTCGAAAGTGTCCCCTGCCCAGTAAGATCGATTAATGCTCTGTCCGGCAAAATCGAGCAATAAGACATTTTCGTTATTGTATCTAAGGATAGCCGGGACCGTTTCTCCTGGCTTCAGTTCGAGGAATTCATCAAGAATGCCTGTCGTATAGTGCGGCATAATAGCGTGCTGATCCGTCAGGCCAAGCAGTTCATAACCCGACAGGTCGCCGCACTTGCGTGTTTTTTCAACACAGTATTTCCTGCAGATGGACTGCAGACGAGAACTATTGTTGTAATAGATTAGCCACTTATCGGAAAGACCTGCATGGGCTAGGTCAGACTCAAGCTTGCTGTACAAGTACGGCGGGATTCGCCCGGTGTACTTCTTTGCATTCATGGGATTCAGGTATGACGTGCCCATAAAAAGTTCGTGTGCAATGAGCGGATGATTGTATATGACAAAGCGCTGTTCCATCTCTTGCCACGGCGTATCGAAGTAGTTGTAGCCGAAGGCACCGCTCGAATGATGGCCGAACAGGTCACTTGCCTTTGCATATTGTGCCAACCGTTCGGCATGATGCGGAAATGGCTTGAGTGTGAGCTCCTTGCTGCCTCTCTCGTCAAACGCGTAGTCGATTCCGCGTATGGCCTGCTGCGGCATCACCATTGACTCGGGATTTAACGATTTGATGAGGTCGTACTGCCTCTTGAATTGATCGATAATTCCTTCATAATATTCGATTTCCCCATCAAAACCGTAGATGCACATGCTTGGATGGTTGCGAGTCCAGAGCAGAATTGGTGTCCACACTTCCTTGTAGAAGTCTCTGTAGGGCTTCAGCACTGTCATGTAGTCACCACACTGCAAGATCATCCCAAGTTCGTCAGCAGCTTCCATCAACTCGATGGGACAAACTCTGCCGGCAAAGTTGATAAAATTCATTCCCAGTTGCTTGGCTCGATTAATGTGCTCTCGCCAATACTCCTTCGAAGTGGGGGTGCTACACTGCACCGGAAAGTAATATGCTCCATGTTCGCCCCTCAGATAAATGGGGCTTCCGTTGAGCTCCAGCTTCCGACCTTCGTGGGTCCATCGTCGCAGCCCGAAACGCTGATCCAATGTATCCCAAAGCTCATCATTGACAGTGACCCAACGGAGACGGGTCCAGTAGAGGTTCGGCTGTGCGGGACTCCACGACTTTATCTCTGTATTTTGGCTCGTAAGATGCGCCTTCCACTCCAGCCGGTGGTGATTGGCAAAAGATAAGACGTCGACTGAACCGTGCGCTAGGACAGTGCATTTATCAGCTTCACGAACATCCCAGAAAAGTTTTGAGTGTGGAGCGGTGTACCCCGCAGTCGGCACCTCCAGGTCAACCTGCCATGTGATTTCTTTCTGGTCAGAATCTTGCCTGACATATACGTCCGTGATCCGACCCGGCCCACCTGTAACCTTGAGCGTCACGGGACGTGAGATTCCACTGGCCTTGCCTACGTAGCCAAGAAATGCCGAGCCACCGGCAAAGCCCTTCGTATTATCAACCGCAATGATCAATTCGTTCTTCTTGCCGGCTTTGAGGTGATTTGTCAAGTCGAGTGTGTAGGGCGTATAGACGCCGTAGTCGTAAGTTCCGATGTGCGTGCGATCTAACCAGACGTTTGTGACCCCAACCGCCCAGCCAATCGTTAACAGCGAAGCACGCGCTACCCACACGGTCGGGACATCGATCACCTTGCGATACCAGCCGATCCCAGACAAATATTGAACTGGAGAAATTCGCGTCATGAATTCTGCGCCTGACCACCACTTCGTCCCCTTAAAACGATCTAATTGATCATCCCAATAACCGGGCACTTTCACTTTCGCGTCAAAAGCGAAGGAAGTCGGAAGGTCAGGAATATTCAAGGCTGACGCCCGCGTATAAGTAAAATCCCATTCACCATCCAACGAAATCTCCACCGTACCTTCGGCTAAAACTCTTACTAACGAGGATGTCAGCGAAAGCAGTATCGTAAGCACCAGTGATCGGACGATCACATTATTCTCCTCTCTCTTTGTTCTTTCGCTGGGAGCTTGCCAATAATGACTCGGAGGACCCCTCTGGTCAAGATACTCCCCCCTCCTTTAGCAAACATAGAAACCAACTAACAATCGGACCTACGCTTGACGCTTAACAGCTTGTGGTCTGAAAACAACTCCCAAGTTGTTCAAAGAAGCTCTCACGATGAGCACCAGCGCTACGTAACTCTAGGCTGCGGAATAATTTAGAACGCTTCTAGATCGGCAGCACGGTGTCGGTTTCGGTCAATCACTTTCAGTCAATCAAAATTGCGTTGATGCCTTATTATAAAAGGAGTGTGTTCTTCAAATGCAATTCATTACTATTAACCTTGGGTCTTCATTTAAACTTTAGTGACATTGTAGCTAGGCTAGCTTATATGTCAAATAGAAATATGCTATACAGGTGATCTAGATTCGAGATAACCAGTTCATTACGTTCTTGAACCATATTCGACACAATTTATAATTCTCTTTTGTGGATTGGATCTACTTTGAGGGAGTTTTACTGGAAAAACACTCTGACCATGGACCTGCTGCTGGAGAGAAGTAACAAAGCTTTAGGTGTGTGAAGCGGGCCCGTCACTATTGCCCCGGCTGAAGAAACGAATCAATTCTGAGACAGCCCTTGGTAAGGCCTCCGCTTTTAGGTGGACAAGCCCTATGTCACGCTGTAAACGATTACCCTTGACGCGAACAACATGTAATCGTTTGTTCGCGATCTCCGCCTCCACTGAGGTATAAGGAAGAATGCTGATCCCCAGATTGATTTCTACTAATGGCTTTATGGTGGCAAAGTTGGACAGCTCCATTGCAATCGGAGGTGTCACGCCGAGCTCCTTGAAGAACCTGTCGAGAAGGTGTCTAGTGTTGGTCTCCTTGGAAAAGATTATAAGAGGATATTTCTCTAGCTCCGCCGCCTTTATTTGACTTCGCTTGCTCCATGGATGGTCTTGGCTCACCACTATTACTAGCTCTTCGGTAAGTAACTTAGTTATCAACAAATCATCACCGACTATTGGAAGGGTGAGAATGCCCAAGTCGATCCGCCCGTCTCTGATCTTGGATACAAGGTCATCAGTCCCGCCGGTGAAGACTTTCACATCAACTTGGTTAAAAGTTTCGCGAAACTTCTTAAGAACTGGCGGGAGCAGGTAGACGCAAGCCGTCATTCCCGCCCCAATCGAGAGTTCCCCACTTTTTAGGTTTGCGATATCGGATATTTCTACGGTTGCTGTCTTTATTTGTCGGAGGATGAAGCGGCTGTGGCGGACAAGGGCCTCGCCTGCAGGCGTTAGCATTATTCGATTGCCAACTCGGAGAAATAACTTCTCCCTTAACTCCGCCTCGAGAAGGCTAATCTTTCGACTGATGGCTGACTGCGAAATATAGAGCTTTGCAGCGGCTTTGTTAAAGCCCCCCTGTTCCACAACACTTAAAAACATTTTCAATTGGCTGATGTCCATTTCTCCACTCCTTACTAACGCAATCTAAGTACTCTGGTTCATAAGTTCCCTAACGTATTTTCTGGTCACGCGGCCATATTCAGTTTGGAGAGTAGATGGTTCAAATCACGCCGGGTGAATTTCCATTCGAACGGTTTGCTGATCGATTCATAATGGCATTGAAAGTCCAGGATGCGCTGCTTCAAAGCGCTGAGCGAAGTAAAATCATTGGGTGTCAGCACCTTGCGCTGCAGAATCGAAAAGTAGATCTCGATTTGATTCAGCCAACTGGCATGAATGGGCCCATGGACGGGTACGAGCCGTGGATATTTCGACGTGAGGCGTTCAACGCATCTCTGGCCACGGTGGGACGATCCGTTGTCCATGATCCAAAACACCCGCCTGGCCTCTTTGTAGGCCGGTTCCGCCATGACCTGTGCGACCAGGCGGCTAAAGGGTGCAATGCCGGTCTGGCGTTCACAACGGCCAAACAACTTGACGTGGTGAACATCGAGAGCAGCCAGGTAGGCCCAAGCTCCGCAACGTTTGTATTCGTGCTCTACTTTCATGGGGACTCCGGATCGGGGCGGCAGCGAACGACGAAGGCGGGCCCGCGCTTGGATGCTGGTCTTCTCGTCCGTGGACAGGACAAACTCGTCGTCCTGGAGATCCCGACCCTGCCAGCGGCGCTCATACAAATCCAGAATGCGTCCGGCTTTCTCGGCAAAGAGCGGGTCTCTGGGGAAAATCCAGCAGCGATGCTGCCAGGGCTTGATGGCATCCTGGTTGAGCCAACGCCAGACTGTGCTTTGGCTGATGGTGGCCACCAGCCCCGATTGACGGGCTTGTGCCGCCAATTCTGCTTTGCTCCAGCGCGACAGGGGTACACCGACGCTGGAAGGGAACTCGCAGGCGAGAGCCTTAATCTGAATGACGAGGTCTGGGGGGAAAAACCCGGGGACGGCCCGGGCGAGGTAATTCGTCCAGGCCTTCCAGGCGCCGCTCGAAGAACCGCTTGCGCCAGAGCCATACCACTTCCCGTCGGGTCCCCAGGCAGCGTGCAATCTCATCGTTGTCCCACCCTTCGGCGGCCAGCAGAATCATTTTGGCGCGCTGGACCTGAAAATATGGCAACGTATATTTCCGGGATCGCCGAACCAGTTCAGACGATTCATCCGGAGAGAGGACAATTGAAAATGAGCTTTTTCTTGGCATCGAGAGGCTCCTGTCTGAATCACAGGATGCCACTTGAATACCATATATTCAAGCCAATAATACGTTAGTATATTTATGAACTCATGTGCTAAGGATGAGATATCCGTTAATCAAATATTCTATTTTAGAAACCCTTGGCCACCGCAGGTGACTCGCAATTCCACAAGCGGGTTCACTCATCGTTGGTTGGCTTATCTAATGTCCTCCTTGCCTCCTGGCCCATGTACATTCAGCGAGTGATCACACCCCGGGGAATCCACATAGTAAGAGTTGCCTTTGTAGTCCAGTTCGCTTAGGCCCGCTCGTGAGGTGTAGAAGCAGCGGATGATTTCATGTTTCATCCGTCCAAAGAAGCGAGTGCCTGCATTCTCAATTGATCGATCCACACGCTCATCACTAATGGCGTTTAGCAATTCGACCTGTTGGGCCTCATCCAATGAAAGGAATGCTCTGCCATATCGTCGACTCGATTCAGTTGCAAGCCACTTCATTCCTTCAAGGCAGATTCCTTCTGGATTATCGGTTTCCAAATCGTGAACCACGGCGAAGCCATAATGATGGATCGCCAACAATCGATATTTTGAACCAAGGCCTTGGGCCACATTTCGGACAGCCACTGCGCTAGCGAAAATGTGATCGATCCATTCGGCCACTTCAACACTTACCTCTTCGTCATTCGTTTCTTCCTCCCCAGTCTTGTTCGAGGTCACTGGCGTTTTCCCAAGCATGAGTTCGGTGATTCGGTGCACGACCTCAAAATCGCGCGACGAAAAAAATCGCGATTGAAAAGGGCCAACTCGCTTGTGCGTATAATCAGTTTCGCTGTCGAAAGGGATCGAATGGAAAACTCCGTTACTGGCCAAAGCATGTCCCAGGTGATCGGTCGAGGGTTCGTAGAGACCGGCGGGAAAAACCGTTATACCAAGATTGGAAGTGAGCAAGGCTGAAGCCGTATCTGTTTCTGCACTCTTAATTACACCGTTAAGGCCCGTCAAGAAGGCAGCTTCTCCAACCCGCAGGAGCCACTGCCGGCGCGTGAACTTCTTTTTCCACTGTTTGTTTATTCTCCCCATCTTATTCATGGTCACTACTCCAATTGTGGATTTCCGGTGCGCCTGCTTCTTTATCACCGAACAAGGATGTGGTTTATCAGAGGTTCCCTCTCCGGTACTCGTCAGCGATATAGTCTGCTGCCCGAGCCGAAATCGCCATGATAGTCAGGGTCGGCTCATAGCATCCCTGGGTTACGAAGACAGCGCCATCGGTAACAAATACATTCTTGACGTCATGAATCTGGTTGAAGCGATTCACAACGCTGGTCTTAGGATCGTTGCCCATCCGGGCAGTCCCACACTCGTGAATGTTCTTGCCAAAAACACTCAACTCTTCCTTCGGCTGCCTCGGGTTCTCCAGTTTTAGAGCATCACTAATATCGCCAATGTCCTGCCGCATGGCCTTTGCCATGGCCTTCTCATTTTCGCCGTAGCTAGCATTGATGTGAAGGACCGGGATGCCCCATCTATCCTTCTTTATTGGGTCAAGCTTGACGTAGTTGTCGTAGCGCGGAAGACATTCACCCTGCGCGAAGATACTAAAATCGTAAGGAAATTCCTGGCGAACCTTTTCGCGAAACTCGCTTCCATACCCAGGGATCGAAAACGCGTGCTGAAACAACAACTGGCTGCCGTCTCCACCGAAGTAATACCCGCGCAAGAAATTCTTATTCGTTTTTGTCCCACCAATGTTCGTGTATTTGGGGATCATGTATCCAGATGGGCGACCCTCAGCCTGGCGCACGTAGGATTTCAGCGAAGGAATCAACCCACCGGCGCCGACAATCGTGAAGTGATCCATCAGATAGTGCCCCAGCACATTGTGTGAATTGCCTAACCCGGAAGGAAAATGTCGTGAGGTCGAATTCAGCAAAATGCGAGTGGATTCCAAAGCACCCGCGGCCAGCACAACAACTTTAGCAAGGGCCTCTTTATGAACATGCGTTGTGCGCTCGATGTAGGCCACGCCGTCTGCTTTGCCCTCCTTATTCAACAATAGGTGGGGCACGACTGCGTCGCTAATCAAGCTGAAGCGACCGGTGCGTGCCGCTGCTGGAAGGGTTACGGCTGGACTGTTAAAATAAGAAGCAGTAAAGCACCCATGCTCGCAAGTAC
>JBGOTQ010000264.1:0-10930 GCA_041476565.1 Terriglobia bacterium
CGGGTCTTGCGCGTTTTAAGCTCAAAATGCCACTTCCAGATCTCGTAGATAGCCGGATAGACCACCAGTTCAAGCAGGAAGGAAGTAAAGATCCCACCGATCATGGGGGCGGCAATCCGCTTCATGACATCTGCACCAGTACCGGTCGCCCACATAATTGGCACCAGACCCATGAACGTGGTAGCTACGGTCATGAACTTGGGCCGGATACGCTTGGCTGCCCCCTGGACGATGGCCTGCTGAAGTTCGGCAAGGCTGTCGAGACGCCCTTCCTTCTTCGCCTGTGCATAAGCCAGGTCGAGGTAAAGCAACATGAAGACACCGGTTTCCGCATCCACTCCCAGCAGAGCGATCAGCCCGACCCAGACGCCAATACTCATGTTATAGCCCAGCAAGTACAGGAACCAGATAGCGCCGATGGCCGAAAACGGCACCGCCAATAAAACGATCATTGTCTTGACCACTGACCGCGTGTTCAAGTAGAGCAACAAAAAGACGAGGAACAGCGTCAACGGGACCACCATAATCAATCGCTCCTTGACGCGTTCCATGGCCTCCCACTGGCCGCTCCAGGTCATCGCATAGCCTGCAGGAAGCTGCAGTTGTTTCCCAAGCATTCCTCCCGCTTCCTCCATGTAGCTGCTGGGGTCCCGCCCGGCTATATCCACGTAAACGTAGCCGGTCAGCAAGCCGTCCTCGTCACGCAGCATAGCAGGCCCACTCACTGTCTTGATGGCCGCCAACTGAGCCAGCGGCACCTGGCGTTGTCCTCCTGAAGCTGCCACCAGCACCCGGCCGAGCGCGGCAAAATCGGCCCGGAAATCCCGCATGTAGCGCACATTGACCGGATATCGCTGGCGGCCTTCGACTGTGGTGGTTACGTTCTCCCCTCCAATCGCGTTCTGCACCGCGGTTTGCGCCTCATCCACGCTCAATCCATAACGTGCCAGCGCATCGCGGTCCCACTCGAAATCGAGGAAATAGCCGCCGCCCGTGCGCTCTGCGAAAACGCTGCGAGTCCCCCGGACGGGCAGCAACAGCTTCTCCACTCGCGTTCCAATCTCTTCGATCTTTCCCGGGTCAGCGCCGGAAATTTTCAACCCGATGGGGGTACGGATCCCGGTGGTCAGCATGTCGATTCTCCCCTTAACAGGCATGGTCCAGGCATTGGAAAGCCCGGGCAGCTTGAGTGCGTCGTTCAATTGACTGACCAGTTCCTCCTGTGAGATATGGTCCGGGGTGACATGCCGGAAAACGGGCTTCAGCCATCCAGGCGCCCACGCGGAATACCATGTCTCCAGCTTGCGCCACTCCGCCTGCGGCTTGAGGATGATCACGGTCTCCAGCATGGATAGCGGTGCAGGATCGGTAGGGGTCTCCGCCCGGCCAGCCTTGCCCAGGACCCGATCTACCTCCGGAAACTGCTTGAGGATGCGGTCGGTCACTTGAAGCAGCCGTTGGGCTTCTCCGATGGATATGCCCGGCATAGTGGACGGCATGTACAGCAGCGATCCCTCGTCGAGCGGCGGCATGAACTCGGAGCCCAGCTTCTGATAAACCGGTATTGTCATTGCGACCACGGCAAACGCTGCGGTGATTACCGCCCATTTACGACGCAGCGACCACCTCACCACAGGCTCGTACCAGCGGATCAACCGCCGACTGATCGGGTGTTTATCCTCAGAATGGATCCGGCCCACCACGATTGCGTTGACCGTCTTGCACAACCACCAGGGGCGAAACTTGAAGTTCTGAATATGAGTGAACAGCAGACGCAGCGCAGGGTCCAGGGTGATGGCCAGCACGGCAGCCACCAGCATGGAAAGGTTTTTCGTGTAGGCCAGCGGCTTGAAAAGTCGCCCTTCCTGTGCCTCCAGAGTCAGCACCGGGAGGAACGAAACCGCGATTACCAGCAGTGCGAAGAAGCTGGGTCCGCCCACTTCCTTAACGGCTCGGATGATGACATCGCGGTGGTCGCCCCTGCGACCGTTTCTCTCCCACTCCTCCAGCTTCTTGTGCGTCTGTTCGACTACCACGATCGCCGCATCCACCAGCGCCCCGATAGCGATGGCAATCCCGCCCAGCGACATGATATTGGCTGAGATCCCCAAAGCCCGGAAGGGGAGGAAGGCAATCAGCACGGCGATCGGGATTGTGATGACTGGAATGACGGCGCTTGGAAAGTGCCAGAGAAAGATCAGGATGACCAGCACCACCGTGAGGATCACTTCGATCAAGGTGGACTTCAGAGTGTCGATCGAGCGGTGAATCAATTCCGACCGGTCGTAGATGGGTACGACTTGGACACCATCGGGCAGGCCGGGCTCTATCTGCCCGATCTTCTTCTTCACCCGGTCGATCACTTCGAGGGCGTTTTCTCCCTGCCGCATCACCACGATGCCGGATACGGCATCCCCGGTCCCGTCGAGATCCGACACGCCCCGGCGCAGGTCGGGCCCGAGCACGACTTGCCCCACGTCCTTGATACGGATGGGGGTGCCGCTTTCGCTGGCCACCAGCACAATGCTCTCGATGTCGCGGATCGATTGCACGTAGCCGCGGCCACGAACCATGTACTCGGTGCCGCCGAACTCGACCAGCCGGCCTCCAACGTCACTGTTGCCGCTGCGCACCGCCTCCACCACGCGGCTCATAGGGATGCCGTAGGCCTGCAATCGGGACGGGTCGAGGTTCACTTGGTACTGCTGCCCAAAGCCTCCCAGCGGCGCCACCTCTGCCACTCCTGGGACGGATTTGAGGTGGTAACGCAGATACCAGTCCTGACAGGAGCGCAGTTCAGCTAGGCTGTGTTTGCCCGACTTGTCCACCAGCACGTACTGGAAAATCCAGCCCAATCCAGTAGCGTCCGGCCCCAGTTCCGTTTTCACCCCCTCGGGCAACCGCGGCAGCACCCCCGAGAGGTACTCGAGCGTGCGGGAGCGTGCCCAGTAAATGTCGGTTCCATCCTCGAAAATCACGTAGACGAAGGAGTAACCGAAATCTGAGAACCCCCGCACCGCCTTAACGCGCGGGGCGCCCAGCATGGCCGAAACGATTGGATAGGTGACCTGGGCTTCCAGGATGTCGGGGCTGCGGTCCCAGCGCGAGTAGACGATGACCTGAGTATCACTCAGGTCCGGGATGGCATCAAGCGGGACGTGCCGCATCGACCACCATCCGCCGAAGGCCGCTGCGGCCACCAGGGCGAAGATGATCAACCGGTTCTTGGCTGAAAACTCGATAATATGGTTTATCATGGTATTCCGTTATTTTGACTCCATTCTGTAGGGCGGCTGTGCCTGCCGCCGGTTCCTGGCGCTTCACAGAAACGCCCTACAGGTCGGCACCCCGCCCTACAACACGGTTCTGCCGGCTGCTGTTTTCCCCACATATTGCTCGGTGTTCTTGTCGAACTTTTCTTTGCACAGCCGCGAGCAGAAAAAATAGGTTTTGCCACGATACTCAGACTTGCCTACCGATTTGCTTGGCTCGATGTCCATTCCGCAGACGGGGTCTTGATGGGCGGTGGCATTGTGCGGCTTGGGTCGGGGCTGAGGTTGTGATGCGGCTTTCATGCGGCTTTCAGAGTCTATTAGGAAATTACCTGAAACAACAATGTGATCGCCAGGCGCGAGGCCGCTCGTGATGAAGACGCGGTCTCCCAGGCGCGCACCGGTTTCAACTTTGCGTGGTTCAAAATAGCCGTTACCGTGGTCGATAAATACGGTCTTTTTCAGTCCGGTATCGAGCACGGCATCCACCGGCACAATGATCCCCGAAGGCAATCCAACCTGGAATTCGACATCGACGAACATGTCAGGCCGCAGTACAAAGTTCGGGTTATCCATTTCGAGCCGGACCTTAAGTGCGCGGGAAGCGGGGTCGAACTGAGGCAGTGCGTTGCTTAACCGGACTGGAAACGACCGGCCCTGGTAACGCACTCTAGCGCTCTTCGCCGCGTGGATGAGCTGCGAGTCGTTTTCGAAAATGTCGGCATAGATCCAGATGTGGTTGAGGGCGGAAATCCGGAACAACTCCGTACCCCGTTCAAATCGCAGGCCCGCAAACGCATTGCGAGCCAGGACGAGGCCAGCAAATGGCGACCTCAGCTCGATGTTTCTGGCTATCTGCCGTGTGCGCGCTATTTCCTGGAGCTGGATTTCTCCCATTCCCAGGAACTCCAGGTTCTCCTCGGCCGCCCGCATCTGGGCTTTGGTGAGCTTCAACTGTTCCTCGCTCTCCTTGTCCTTGGACCGGTCCATCGTGTTCAAGGCATAGAGGTAGGTCTGCTGGGCAGTCAAGAAATCCCGGTTGTAGAAAGTGGCCAGCACCTCGTCTTTCCGAACGATGCTGCCGGTCGCGATTGGCCCTGCTGTGCGGACCAGGCCGTCCACCGGCACCGTCACGCGAAAAATGCGGGTCTCGTCAAGAGCAACCCGGCCCAGCACCCGAACCGCGTAGGCTTCAGAGGCCTTCTTGACCTCTTCGATCTTCACCCCGATGATCTGCTGCTTTTCAGGGCTGATCTGCACCATGCCGCCAGGCATCGGCTCATGCGGTTCCAGCGATCCAGACTGGCCGCCATCAGCATAAACCGGTTCGAGCTGCATGCCACAGTCAGGCGCAATCCCTGGCTTATCGGACTTGTAAGCCGGGTGCATGGGGTCGTGATAGTACAGGATGTGACGGCCTGTCGGGGTTATATGATAATCGGATTTTCGCTGGTTGTACCAGACGCCCAATGAAAATGCCCCGGCGGCCACCGCCAGAAGTAAAATGACCTTACCAGGTTTTGACATAAGCGGTTCTCAAATAGCCGCGTTTATCTTTGGTTAGGAACGCGAGCTCTGATCCCCCATGCACATCACCATGAATTTCTGTGAAAATGCGCGCTTGGGTAGCCACGGTTACTGCATTTTGCGCAGTAACCGTGGGTTTTCTCGTCCTCCCTAAGAAACCAAGCTTGGTTCAGGAAGCGAATCAATCGAGGCTACCCCTGCCATTTTCATTCGCGGCGGGGAACCGGAGTCTCCCCACCTGAGCATTGAATCGGATGATACAGCCTAAACAACCACCAGGGCATGCATCATGTCGTGTTCTTCGTGCTCCAGAATGTGGCAATGCCACACGTATTCGGCGCCATTGATGCCGAAACTGGCTTGGAGCCGCGGGCTTGGGGGGGCCCCTAATGGCATGTCGAACTTCATGATCACCGTGATCACTTCCCCGGGATTCATTCTTACCGTTTCCTTCCAGCCTCGTTCGTTCGGGTCGGCCAGGCGAGCAGTTCCTGGAACGGCCCGCAATGGGAGGATTGGGTCGCCCGATGAATCGAAGGCCCACGTCTCTCGTTTCAGGATCTGAACGTTGACCAGATGGAAATGCATGGGGTGCGTGTCGCCGGTAAGGTTGAAGATCTGCCAGCGCTGCACCTCACCTCGGTGTGCCATATCCGTTGGGACGGAGAGATAGTCCGTCGCGTCTGGAGCACCAAGCCGTTGCCTAAGGCGGCCGTAACTATCGAAGTCTTCGTTCAGGGTCTTAACCTTAGCCTGGGCAAATGTGATTGGCGTTGGAGGCTGCGTGAGCACGAAGGTGATGGGAAGGGCGACTTTCAACGCAACCAGCGTCTGAGCAAAGCTCAATTCCTTTACAGCTCCGGTGGTCCCAATTTCAAATCGCATGAGGACTCGGGTATCAGGGCCATTGCCTGGAACTGTTGAAGGGGCGCCGCCAATACAGGTAAGATCCGTATCGCCCCCATAGTAGTCGTTGCGGATATCGCCGCCCGGGAATGGCGCAGGCGCATCATTGTAAAGGATGAGCTTCTGGCCCCCGAAACCCCGGAAGTCGACTATCACATCGGGCCGCTCCGCCGGGGCCATCACGAGGTTGTAGCGGTTGACATTGCCCACGGTCGGGTCGCCCGCTGGTCCCGCCAGTTTGTAGCCGATGAAGTTGTTGCTGTTCTTGTTCGTGCCGTCCTTGCTGAACACCGCTGGTGCAGGCAGGAATCCAGCCTCATTACCGATCTGGATGAAAGCCGGCCCCGGCGGATTCGACGGCTTCAAGATCGGATTGCCATTGGTGTCGACGTCTCCCGAGCCCACCAAAGTAATCCCATCAGGACTGCCGTCTGCGACGTAGAGCTGCAAGTTATAGAACCGAGCCTGGGAGCCGTTCAGGAGCCGGAAGCGGAATCTTCTAGGAGGCAACGAGATGGTGGGATAGGGCGCGCCGTTGACCAGGACTGTGTCGGAGAAAAATTCAGGAACAGTAGAAACAGGGGACGGAGTTCCACCATTTACCTCCCACCTGCCGGTGCCGTTGATGCCGCAGCCCGCAGGGTAATCCGTTAGGAGCATCGAAGGAAGCTCATCTGCCAAGGTGCCTTCGTAGAGGTGTGGATACCACAGAGATCCTGCTGATGCCCCCGCTGGCACGACCAAGTTGTAGCCAGGATCGTTGCCACCACCGTCCCAGAATGTCTTGTCCTGGATAATGAGTGGAATCCCCAGCGGATAGCCGTCGAAGTTTGGGAGGACCCCGGAACTAATCAACTGTGCTTCCGCATCATCCGTGATGAGATACCCGCTTGCGATTCCGGCATAGGCATTGATGCGGGTGAGCGAATAAGCATGGTCGTGATACCAAATGAAGCGGGAGCTCTGGGTGTTCGGGTAATCGTAGATCGCTGACCCTACCCCCGGTCCGCTAGTCGGGCCGTTTATAAAACTGGAGCCATGCACGAAACCGCCGTTGGCCGGATTCGTGAACCAATGGAATGGACCGCCATCCATGTCCCAACGGACTAGCCCGCCGTGGAGGTGAACGGCTAACCGGTCGGTGCGTCCACCGGTCTCTGCCAGCATGGCAGGGTCGACGAGGGTTGGGTCTACCGGTAGGATGTGCTGGGCCGGCAGCAGGTTGGTGAGTTTGAGTTTCACTGGCCTGTTTCGCTTGGCCACGATGACGCCGCCCAAATACCGGTGATTTTTTGTCGCCGCGTCTGCGTACCCCCAGAAGGTTGTAGGCGGAATCGCCGGGTGTACCTGCTGGGTAAATTGCGCGGCCTCAATTTCGTAGTAGTCGATACCTGGAAACATGGTCGTGTTTGGGGACAGAACCGGGATGCCAGTTGGTCCCAGCCCTGGCAACGGGACAGTGAACTTCGTCACCCCTAACGAGCTTTGATCGAACGGGTAAGCGCGCCCGCGCAAGGCCAAAAAAGCCGACGTGCCGGCGCTGAGCTGCAAGAACTTTCGTCTATTCATGAATTCTCTCCTTATAAGTAATGAATACCATGCCAAATAAGTAATGAATGCTCTGCCTCCGGGTCTGAAGTTGGTCGAAAACTCAACCCCTTGATGAACCTGGACTGGACCAGCATGTCATCAAGTGCGCATCCTTCACCTCCTTTCGTGGTTCTTGGAAGACTTCCCTCAAAGTCATTACGTTGGATGGAAATGGGGTTGTTTTCTCCTGGTGAGAGGGCGAAAATCTTAAGGCCTGACGGGGGTGCCCCTTTTCCCATCTGACTGCTGGTAGCATTGATGGTCTCACCACAATTCTCGCGCCCTCTCCGTCCCACATATCGAGGCTGCTCCCTGCCTGCGCACGAACTGGTATTCAAAAATTCTGGCGGCGAGGACCGGTTGAGCTTCCCCGGATGCAGGCAGAATGCTGCTACCCGACTTAAGGCAAGCAAGCATTATCCGAGACGAGCAATTTGCCAATTCCCCAGGGGTGGGATAGAAATGCCACTTAGGTGGTAGATTAAGGCCGAAAGTGAGGTGTCAATCCAAATGGCAGGTGCAAGGATATAGATCTACCCTCGAGTAGGGAGGCAAAGCAGGCCGCGATTCCGGTTTCGTTCAGATTGGAGCGTTCACCACTCTTCAACCATGGTTGCAGAAGATCATCACAAGACCTTGCGATTTACTGTTTTACCCACATATTGCTCCGGGTTCTTGTCGAACTTCTCCTTGCACATTTTCGAACAGAAGTAATAGGTCTTGCCGCGGTACTCGGACTTGCCTGCCGACTTGGCGGGATCGATGTCCATGCCGCAGACGGGGTCTTGGTAGACGGAAGCCTTATGCTGCGCCTGTTCGGGCCCTCGTTGTGCGACCGCTTTCATGCGGCTTTCGGAGTCTAATAGGAAGTTGCCGGAGACCACGATGGATTCCCCGGCCCCCAACCCCTTCAATATCTGTATTCGGTCCCCAAACTGCCATCCCGTTTCCACCTGCCTGGGCTCGAAAAACCCATTGCCACGATTGACGTAAACCGTTTTACGTAGCCCGGAATCGATCACCGCCTCCACAGGAACAGTAACGCTGGCGGGAAGGTTGACTGGCAGCTCGACATCCACAAACATGTCCGGCCGCAGCACGAAACCGGGATTATCCGCTTCAAGGCGGACCTTTAATGTGCGTGTGTTGGGGTCGAATTGCGGCGGGACGTTGCTTACCCGGGAAGTGAATGTCTTGTGCTGGTGAGGGATTGTCACTCGCGCCGTAACACCCGGACGAAAATATTGGGTTTCATTCTCGAAGAGGTCTGCCAGGATCCAGACGTGGCTTAGATCTACCAAACGGTACAGTTCAGTCCCGCGGTCGAATCTCAGGCCGGGATAGGTAGCCCGCGCGACAACCAGGCCCGTCACGGGGGCCCGGATGGCCATGTCGGTGCCCACTTTCCGGGACTTCGCAATCTCCTGGATCTGTAAATCGCTCATGCCCAAGGCGTACAGGTTATCCTCGGTCGTCCGAATTTGGGCATTCGCAGCCGCCACCTGTTGGGGGCTATCCGTGTGCTGTGTTTTGAGACCGTCCAGGAGATTGAGGGTGTAGAAGTACGTCTGCTCTGCGGCCAGAAGCTCACGCGTATAAGTCATGGCAAGCAACTGGTCTTTCTGCACCACGCTTCCGGTAGTACCACCGGGGATGAGTTCGCGGACCCATCCGTCTGTCCCTGCGACTACCCGATAGATGCGGTCCTCATTGGCAGTGACCCGGCCCACCGTCCGCAGTTCATGGCTGCCGGAGGTCTTCTCTACAGCCACCAACTGCATGCCGGTGAGTTGTTGCTTTTCGGGGCTGACTTCCACCGTGCCGGGTGGCAAGGATGGCGGGTCGCTTTTAGTTCGCTCGGTGACAAGGCCCTCGTCAGCGTATACCGGTTCGAGCTGCATGCCGCAATCCGGCGCTATGCCCGGTTTGTCAGACTTATAAGCCGGATGCATAGGGTCGTGGTAGTAAAGAATCCTGCTGCCCGCTGGGGATATATGATTATCTGTTTTTCGCTGAGTGTACCAGCTCCCTGTCAGGAAGGCCCCGACGACCGCACCTAACAGTAAGATGACATTTGTACGTTTTGACATGAATGATGCCCCAATAACTCCACGTCCTCTTCGATAAGAAAGTGTGCTGGTGTCCAAATGCGCAATACATTGCCACACTGGTTCAGGGTCTGTCTTTAATGGAGAGCAGCTCCACCTCGTAGATGAGCGTCGCGTTGGGCCCGATAGGTCCCGATCCCTTATCGTCGTAAGCCAGATGGGGAGGGACAAAGAGCTGCCACTTCGAGCCTACTGGCATGAGCTGAAGGGCCTCACCCCAGCCCTTGATGACTCCTCCCTTGATCGCGAAGGTCATCGACTGGTTGCGCTTGTAGGAATTGTAGAACTCCGTCCCATCGAGCAGGGTACCCCTGTAATGGCAGACGACTGTATCGTCTATGGTGGGCTTCTTGCCCTCACCTGGCTTGAGGACCTTGTACTGTAACCCGCTGGGCAGCGTCACCACCCCTTCCTTTTTCTGATTCTCAGCCAGGAACGCGTCCCCTACTCTCTTGTTGTAGCCAGCCAGAAGCGCCAGCTCGGTCTTATCATCGTCCGTTCCCTTCCTGGCTGATGCCTGCCTCCGTTTCATCTCGGCCTGCAGTTCGGACACGGCCGCACGAACCTGTTCTTCTGTCATCAGCGTCTTACCACCTGAAAGGGCGTCCTTGAGCCCGTGGCCAAAAACGGCCGTGTCAACATCAACAGACATCTTCCGAAGTTGGTTCCCGAGATCCATGCCCACGGCATAGCTGATCTTCTCCTTCTGGCTCTTGAGTGAAGAAGCGTCCTCAGTCTTGGTATCGTCTATCCCCTTCCTGGCTTGCGCCTGTTTCAGCTTTACATCAGCCTGCAGTTCGGACACGGCGGCGCGAACCTCCTCTTCGGTCATCTGTGGGTTGCTGCCGGAGAGAGCGTCCTTAAGCCCCTGGCTAAAGACGACTGGGTCCACCTTGATCGACAGCTTCCTCAGTTGGTTCCCGAGGTCTATACCAAGGGCATAGCTGAGCTTCTCCTTCGGGCCCTTCGGCGCCGACGTGTCCTGGGCGACCGCAGCCAGCAACCCTATTCCGAGTGCCATCATCCATACTACTATTGCCATCATCCATCGTATTTTCATCCCTACCCCTTTCGTCATTTAAATATTATCCTCCAATCCACTACCTTCAGCTACAGAGGCGAGGAGACACAGAGAAGGTACAACCAGATCTCGCCTATATCCCTCTCTTGAAAATCCCCTCCTTGGGAGGGATTGAAGCTTTGATAAAGCTTCATGACCGCAGGTCCGCCGGGGTGGGTCGAAAGTTAAGGACTTCGGATTTAAACCCAGTCCTGGCGCTTGGCGACCGCCGTCGCCCGCGCCTTCCCCTCCGTCGGAGGGGATTTTCATCATACGTGGCGCCACCATGGGGGCATGAAAGGCTTTCATGAAAATACGGCTTTGGGTGGAGGGTCGCACTCCGTCGCGACCCTTATGGCGACGACCTCCAATATTTTCATCCGCGGTGGTGAGCTTGAATAAGGTCATGCGGCACTTTTATGAAAATGCGAGTTTTGGTAGCCACGCCGACCGCTTATTTCCGGGAG
>JBGOTQ010000265.1:0-10917 GCA_041476565.1 Terriglobia bacterium
GTGATGTGAAACGATTTGGCCAGCGCGGAATCCACATTCCAAAAACCGGGGGATCGAATTCCGGGCAGCCTCGGTCCGGCCGTACCGAACAACCAGGCCCGGTTATCGGTAGGGTCGTAGTTGGCCCAAAAGCTTTGGTCACTCCCAAACGCGGGCTCGAAAGCTGCGGGGTTAATCCATTGAGAAATCTGCTGCTCGCGACTTCGGTTTCCCGTGAATTGTGGATTGCCAATCAGGTTAGGCCGGCAGGTTCCAATTTCATTGCACGGCCCGCTGATGGCCAGGGGTACACCACTTTGGGCGTTGAAATTTGAGGTGAATCGCCAGCCGCCCAGAAGCTTACTGGCCGCCCCCTTGCGATTAAGAAAGGGCTTCCCGACCCCAATAGGCAACTCATAGGTGGCGGCAATATTGAACATGTGCGGAATATCATCTGCAGCTACAGCCCGGTCCACGTTTCTATTATCCGGATCTTGAAAGGATGAGAAGAGGTTCAATTGTCCAGCTCTGCCTCCAATATTCCCGGCTCGTGCCCAATGGATGGGATCGGTCACAAGGACAAAGGGTGAAGAGGTCATGGCGTTGTTAATTTTCTTGCTGTACGTATATGCAGCCACAAAGCTGAGTCCGTGCGAATACTGTTTCTGGAACCTGACATTCATACCATGGTAAATGGTTGTTCCGTCGAAGGCCGTTTGATTTTGAAGCGCCTCAACCGCTCCGTAAAACGGATACGGCATCAACAGTAAACTACGTGGCAGGGTTGGACTTCCGTACACTTGCTGGAGGAGCGCGGCGGTCTTTCCCGAATAGACATCGGTGATGGGGATGTTGGCATCCAGCGTCGTGCGGTATTTAAGCTTGTCCGCAGTATGAACATAGTTAAATTGCCGGAAAGGTTCCCCCATGAGATGGGTGCCGTGAGTACCCACGTAACCGACACTCAGCATCATTTTCCCTGGCAATTCGCGTTGGATTTCCAGATTCCAGCTTTGCACCATGGGATCGTGAGACGGAGGGGTAAAAAATTCCACATGGCTGAACCCCAAAAGGGGGTCGCGCCGTTGGGCCGCGAATTGGGTCGTAAATGCCGGAGTGGTCAGAGTGGCCTTGTCCGTGGTCGTATCGCTCAAGGGAAAGGCCACGCATTGGCCGGAGAAGGGGAGACACTGATCCGGATAGAAACTGCCTTGCCAGGCATAGGATAGGGCCCAACCCGGCATATTGTTGGAAGACTGACCGGGTGCGTTTATGGCCGCAATGGCGTTGGTGTAGAAAACATCGAAACCGCCTCGAATGATGGTTTTTTGATCGGCAAAGGGCGACCAGGCAAAATTAAACCGGGGGGCAATGCTGTTCTTGTTGGCGGGGGCGATGTCATGCCCATTGGGCAACTCCGGATCGCCGGAGTAAACAAGCTTGCCTTTCAGGCCGGTGACGTCGTTCGGACACTCCAGACAGAAATTGTTCTGGGGGTCGAATCGGGTCTTGAAATAACCGTTGAGGTCATAGCGAACGCCAAAGTTCAAGGTGAAGCGCGGCGTGATTCGGAAATCGTCCTGCCAGTAGAAACCCCAATATCGGAAGCGATTGTAGGGCTTCCCCTGCAGTCCAGTGGAGGAGTTGCGCCCAGCTGTCGCGACGGCGCCCATCATGAATTGGGCTAGACCACTGCCTCCCCGGTTGGTGTTGGGATCCTGGGCCAGCTCACCCCCAAAACCGAAATAGGTCGGATAAGGACCAAAGTAACCGGTGTGTTCGAGGCGGTAAGTGAGTCCGGCTTTGAAAGTGTGCTTCCCGGCAACCTTGGTTACATTGTCGATGATGGTGTAAGCTTCGGCGGCCGTTGTCATGGCGACCCATTGTGTGGGACCGAAGCTAAGGCCTCCGCCGCCAGGTGTTGACATACTCCAGTTGGGAACGGGCGTTAGATCGTCTTGAGGAATCCGGATTGGCGCCAGGAGTTTCTGCACTGAGGATTGGTCGGTAATGCTGTCCGGGTAGGGCTGGTGAGGATGTGAGTCGATAAATTGACGGCTGAAACTCCCACGAAAATCATTTATTAACGTCGGTCCCAAGGTATAGGTGTTCCCGATGGCAATGATCTGGTTCCGATAATCAATCGGGTATTGGCCTCCCCAGCCGACCGCGTCGTTGGGGAAAGTTGCCCCTGTCCAGGGAACGCGATAATTGTCGTATTTGCCAGGATTGTAAAGCCATTCCACGAAGAGTTTGCTTCTCTCGCTCAATTGATGGTCGATCTTGATGGAGATGTTGTACGGATTCTGGCTGCTTCCGACAGTGCCCAGGAAGTTGTTGCAAATCTTGTAGCCATTCAACCCCATAGGGCAGCCACTCAAGGGGTCGTTGTAGTTGGGCAAGGGAAACGACTTAATGAAATAATTGGCTACCGGATCCATCCGGTTGGAAGGAATTTGAGGAGAAAAGTTACAGGTCTGAAGCCCCTGGTTTCGGCCTGCCTCAACCGAGGAGGCCAGGCAACCGTTGTTGCCAAAAGGATTTCCCGAGACTGGTGTGCCAAAAGCCGTTCGTTCAAAGAGTCCCGTGGTCGGGTTCGGCCCGACCGTGCTATAGGGGTTCCACAAGCCATTGGAGATGACGTCGGGGTCCTCGCTAAAATCTCCTTGACGCATCCTGGGAGTGGGCACGGTGAACACCTTGTTACCGAGCAGGTGAAGAATCTGATGGTCAAAAGAAAAGAAGAAGAAAGATTTGTTCCTGCCATCATACAGTTTAGGGATGTAGACAGGTCCGCCCACAGTGCCGCCAAAATTGTTAAAGCGGAGTTGCCGGTCTTTAATCAGGCTTCCTTGATCGTCTATGGAGGTAAAGGGATTACGAGCATTGGTAGCATCGTTGCGCAGGTACTCATAGAGGTTGCCATGGACGGCGTTGCCGCCCGATTTGAGGACCACGTTAAAAACGCCACCTCCCGTTCTGCCGTATTCGGCCGCAAATGCATTGTTCACGACTTGAAACTCCTGGACTGCATCGGGCGAGGGATTAACGGCGACATTTTCGGCGAAGGCCGAGAGATTCATATTGCCATCCAGGTACCAGACATTATCCCCCGCTTGTCCACCGTTGACCGAAACCAGGGATCCGAAGGCGTTGGTAGGATCGGGGAAACTCCCATACTGACTGTTGAATCCAAAGTTGCTTCCCGGCGGGCCACCTTGCTGGTTGATCCCTGGCATCAAGAAGATCAGTTGCTGGATGTCCCGGCCTGGCAGGGGGAGCTCTTCAACCGTCTTGGTATCAAGGCTGGCACTGAAGTTGGAGGCGCCGGTTTCGACCAGAGGGATCTCGGCTTGGACTTCTATCAGCTGCCGATTGGCCTCAAGTTTCAATTGGGCGTCTACTTTGATGACCTCGCCGGCACGGACTTGGATGCCGGTAACATCCATAGGCGTAAAAGATCCAATTGCGAAGTGAGCCAGGTAATTTCCGGGGACCAGATCCACCGCCCGATAATATCCCGCGCCATTCGTTTTGGTGACGACGGAGACGTTAGTGTCCGTGGAGGTGACGGTAACTTCAACGCCCGGCACCACGGCTCCCTGAGGGTCGGTTACTGTCCCCTCCAAGATCCCTCGATTCAACTGGGCTTTGACAGGCAACGTCCATATGAGAAGAAAAGTGAATGCTAAGACATTGAGAATGGTTCTTCCACGAGACATGTTTATCCTCCCGGACAAAACGACACTCTTCAGAGGTGAAACTAGAGAGATTTAGCTAGAGAGATTTAGATATACAGACGCATGGATATAATCAGGCTCAGGCGTAAATCGCAAGCATTACCGATGTTGTGAAATTATGATTCTGTGATGGGACTTAGAAATCATCTGCTATTGCTGCCGCCTGTTCAGCACTCAATGCCAGGGCGAATAGCCCGTGGAGGCAATAATCCGAACGGGGACTTGACTCGCGACATCCCGAATCGTCGAATGACTGGCGATTCGGGGGGAGAGGAAATAATTGGTTGAAACGTTGACCCAGTGCGGCGCGAGGGGCAACGGCGGTCCCGAACTCCTAAGGACTGCCTGGGATCGCCGACGTCGGCCCCTGCCGAGCTGGGGCTCGGCGGTCCCGGTATCCTGCCGCTGGACTTCTTGAAAAATGTCCAAACTCCAGTGCCCCAAAGGGACCGTGGAAGGTAGCCAGGAGTGGCGGAGAAATGCCATTGGATTCTGCAAACATCATTGGTGAGGGACGGCAACTCGGGCATCACTTTACGCTGACCAATTCCCCGGGCTTTTGGAGTATCTCGACCTTGATTATCCCGAGGCCCTCCTTTATGGTCAATAATTGATTCACTTTAATTTTTGTGAATACTTCAGACTTACCTGTCGTAGGCCACTTTATTTCAATCAGGTCAACCACCTTTGCATCTCCGACACCGAAGTGAAGGCGCAGGTCGCTTTGGGACATCACGCTGGTCCCGCTATGGACCTCGTCGATTTGAGCGTGTTTCCCAATGGTCACGCGGGCACGTGCGCCAATAGCGGTGCGGTTGCAACGCGTACCGATTAACTTGAGTTTAATCCAATTGTTCTTGTTCCCCCCATCATTCCGAAGGAGAGATGGCTTGTCGTTCATGTTGAGGACCAACACGTCAATGTCTCCATCGTTGTCGTAATCCCCAAATGCACAGCCGCGACTAGAGAATCGTTGACTGACGCCTGGCCCCATTTGGGCCGATACATCTTTGAACTTACCATTGCCAAGATTCCTGTAGACAATGCGCGGGCTGTTAAAAGTTGTATCTTCGGGGTAAACGTGACCCGTGACGTGAAAGATATCAGCCCAGCCATCATTATCATAGTCCATAAATCCAGCGCCCCAGCAGACGTACTGTGTGTTCACCCCTACGCCTGCAGGAAACGTGACGTCCTCAAAGGTCCCATCCCCATTGTTCCGGTAAAGATTAGGGGTGTCGTCAGAAAAATTAGTCTTGAAAATGTCAAACGACCCGTCGCAGTTGTAGTCCCCAACTGCGACTCCCATTCCCGATTGCTCCTGCCCGTCGGCACTAAACGAGCAACCCGCAGTGACAGCGATGTCTGAAAACGTCCCGTCGTGATTGTTATGAAAAAGGAGACTCGGCACCGAATCGACTGCCACATAGATATCCGGCCAGCCGTCGTTGTCAAAGTCATAGGATACGGCAGTGATAGAATAACGCGGTCCAGGCTTTAGGATGCCGGCCTTTTCCGAAACGTCAATAAAGGTTCCATCACCGCGGTTGTGGTAAAGAATGTTCATCCCGGCTGGCAACCCGCGTGGGCCGCACATAACGGGGATTCCTCTCCACTTGCAATAGCCGGACGGGGAAGGGACTGGGACACGCTTGATATCAAGTTCGATGTAATTGCAGACGAACAAATCAAGAAACCCATCGCGGTCATAGTCGATCCAGGTGCAACCGGAACCCCAACGGACCCGTTCCTCCGAGAGCCCTGCCTTTTCCGTCACGTCCGTAAAAGTGCCGTCTCCGTTGTTATGCCAAAGGACATTGTGACCCCAGTAGCTGCAGAAAAGGTCGTCCCACCCGTCATTGTCATAATCGCCCACACATACGCCCGTGCCCCAGCCGGTGCGTCCCAAGCCAGCCTTTTCCGTCACATCGCTAAATGTCCCGTCCCGGTTGTTCTTGAGGAGATGTTGAATTGGGGCTTTTCCAGGCTCGTATGTTTCTTCCAATCGAACCCCGTTTGTCAGATAGATATCCAGCCAGCCATCGTTGTCGTAATCGAAGAAGGCCAATCCACTCCCTTTAGCCTCGATTATGTATTTTTTGCTGTTCACCCCTCCCCAGACGTTTTGGACGTTCAACCCGGATTCTTCAGAAACGTCGATGAAAGTGACAGGTGAGGATTCATCAGGATGGGGAACTGAGGCAATGCAGACGGATGGAGAGCCAGCCCATCGCCAGAGGGGGGTGGTGACAACGTCAAGCAGCTTTGAACTCAATAAGACAGAAAATGAGTCTAGAAAACCGCGGCGAGAAAATCTCATTAAGTTCACTTTATTATTGACTCTTACATTTCATAGCGACATCCCCCCCCCCTCACCCGACCTTCGGTCACCCTCCCCCGCCGGGGGGAGAGGGACTGGGGTGAGGGGGCGGCGTCACTAAATTCTGCAATTCTCTATCTATAAGGATTGCAAATCGTCTCCACAGCGGCGATACGGGCTGGGTATGACAAGAGAGTTCCGAGCAAACCAATGGACTCGGGCAAAGTGTAACATACATTTCCAGCGACTCGTGAATTGCTCGAAATGGATGGGTGCAATCAAAACTGGCGGGCGGGAAGGGCGGAAGACTTCCTGAAAGGACGAAAGAAATCTGAAATCTTCTCAAGCCTTCAGCTTCGGGACGAGGAGCCTAACCCGCTGATTCCAGACGATGCGCGCACCGTTGCAGGAAGGTCACGGTAAATCTTCGGGGTCATTCCAGTGTGACTGCGAAAGAGACTGCAGAAATGACTGTCGCTCTTAAATCCCAACTGGTAGGCTGCCTGCTTTATCGAGCAATCGTCCGTCTGGAGCAGCCTTTGGGCCCTGTCGATCAACAACTTGTTGTAATAATCGTGCGGAATCATTCTCCCAGTTGAGTTCTTGAACAACTGGATAAAGTGTGGGGGGCTGATGCCGATTTTTAAACAGAGCTCAGTGAGGCTGAAATCTCTTTTGCCACAGGCGTTCATGTATTCGATCGCCCAGTCCATCTGCCAGCTTGGCAACTGGCGGGGCAAGTCAGACTTGTTTTCATGAATCGCGGGCTGAAAGCGATTGCGGATGAGGTAAACCAGGATTTGAACCATCCAGGATTCCATCAGGATGTCATGACCTGCCTTTCGTTCCTTCCATTCATCGAGGAGGTCTTGCACCAACTGTAATACCTTGGGGTCGTGAATCTTTCCGTGAAACTCAAGGCTTTGTCGCTTCTCATCGAACGGAATGCGCATCCTCCGCAGGATGTTTTCCAGCATCCGCGTCGACACGTAGAGAGTAAACCCTTCAGAAGCCACTCGGTTCGAGTCGTAGCGGCTCTTGTGAACCTCGCCGGGATTGATCACCACCAGGTCTCCCGGCTCCATTTTTTCTACTCGCCCGTTGACGATGCACTCAAACCCGTGGTCTAAACAAAAGATGAAATTGTGCTCGCCATGGGTGTGGGGGAGGCAGTTGAAGTCGTCGGCGAAATATTGAAAGTGGTGCATTCCGAATTGGAAGTCCGGCGTAAACCAGCACCGGCTTGAAACGGCCTGAGTTTCCTTGCCCATTGACTGACCTGAATTGCCTCTGAGAGTTACAGTAAAATAACACAGCGGCTGCAAAAAAGGCAAACGCCGTATTCTCGACGGGTGTAATTAGAAGCGCGACTGGAGACTCTATGCTTCCACGGTGCGTTGCCGGAAGCGGGACGAGGGCGTCCCGCCTCCAGGGATTTGGAGACGCCGCGATCCCGCGGCGTCGGAACCGTGAATAAATGAGTTAATTCTGTCGCGCTTTGAATTGCAGCCATTCTCAAACCAGTTTTCTTGGAAGTAGTCAAAACGAACCGGAGCGGGGTCGCCAGGCGCTATTTTAGCTGATGGTCGGGATCCCTTGATGGAGAAAAACCGGGATCCGGTTCCTGTTCTGACTCCTGAATAGCTCGACTCATCTCGACCAGTTGACGAGCCATCTCCCTCGTATGCTCGGATTTTTTCTTCGCCAGATCTTCAAATCGAGCCATTTCCATCTTGGCTTCTTCGGCTCGGCCCAGGAGACGATAGGCCTTTGCCAGGTGGTAGTGAACTGAGTCTTCTTCTGGTGCCAGCCGAACGACTCGTTGAAACTGTTCTACTGCCTTTTCCGTCTCGCCGGCGCGGGCCAAAACGCGGCCATAGGCCAAAGCGGCCTGAGGAAGATCCGGATTGAGAATGACAGCCCGTTCGAGATAACCCCGAACCCCCTGGGGGTCTGTACGCAGGCCCAACTCCCCCAGCTTCCACAAGGCCAGCGCATCATTGGGGTTGAGTTGTAGCTCCTTCTTGAACTCCTCGGCCGCTTCTTCATCTTTGCCCATTTTGGCGTAGACGCTCCCCAGGGCGTAATGAATTCCCACCACCTCCCCCTTGCCGCGGAGGGCCAGGGCTTCTCGATACTTTTGGATAGCGGTTGCGTCATCACCGTGAGCTTCGGCATCCTGTGCGAGCACTAAGGAGAATAAATACGATCCTGGCGCCGCTTCCCCAAGGCGATTCACATTCTCCAACATGAGCTTCATATGAGCTAGACTCAGGTCATAGAGTGTTTCGGGATCCCGCGGCTTTAGCTCGACCAATTTCTCCAGCGTACCTTGTGCAGCTCGATACTCTCGTTTCTGGAGCTGTGCTTTTCCTAAATAGAGAAGAGCATTCGTGTCGGTCGGAGTCAATTTCAGAGCAGCATCGAAAGCGGCAATTGCCTTGTCCAGGTTGTACAGTTCATAATAGGCGAGACCTAACATAACTTGGGCTCCCGGCAAGTTTGGGTTTAGCTTCAATGCATTTCTCAGGGTAGCCACTGCATCCGGATACTTGCGTTGCATGAAGTAAACAATCCCCAGGTTGTGATACGCAATGGGCATTTGCGGCGCCTGATGAATGACCTCCAAGTATTTTTGCTCAGCCTCCATCAAGTCTCCCCGCGCCCGCGCTTCCTGAGCTTGCTCAAAGAGCTGCTGGACTTCCACCTGAGTGGCGGCAAAAGGAAGAACCTGGAAATAGAGCCCAACCACTAATCCAGATGCGAATTGAATCCAGAATTTCAGTGACTTGCCCATTCCCTTCACCTCAACACGTGATCTTTCTGGTGGTGCCAGAACAGTTGGGGTCGAATGCCAAGGTTTTCGGCAGACTAGTTCGCAGATTTCATTTCAGGACTTTAGCTCGCCAACACGGGGTTTATCTGACCAAGGTCGTCAGCCTGACCACTGGTACTGAGTGGTTCTCCCCCTGGGTGGCGTCATCGGAAGACTTTTTCTAGTTCTTGCTACCGACATCCTGCGACTCTTTGAATCGAGAAGTCGAGAGTATCCCAGTCCTCGCTTGAAATCAAGGGAACCAGTTGGGGGTGTGGGTTGACCTCTTTCGGAGGACTTCTAAAAAGCATTGAAACAATCAGAGAGATGTGAGAAAAACAGGGCGCAGGACGTAGCCATATCAAGCTAGTTTCTGTCGCGAAACTCGGCAAGAAGGCTCCCCTCCTTGGATAAGGAGGGGCAGCCACAGGCCGCGGCGGGGTGGTTCGATCAATCCTGGAAAAGCCAAGCCAGTATCGGTATTGAGGCACCTCCCACCACCCCCGCGGCGCTACGCGCCACGTCCCCTCCTCAGCCGAGGAGGGGGGGGGTTCATGCAATCCTGCAGTTTCGCGACAGAAACTAGCCAAGCAAACCAGGCGTCGATGAGAAGAGCAAAGGCATGGAAGGGAATGATTCGTACACTCATCCGACTCGGGGTTTTGGTTCTCTCACTCGGTTCGGCTCCTGGCTCTACATCTCCGATTCCCCTGACTGCTGAGGAAGACTCAGCCGCACTGCCGCCGGAAGTACAATCTCATATCGGAAAGGGTTACGAATTTGTTCAGAACGGAAAGTATCAACAGGCGGTGCAGGAATTTCAAAAGGCGCTGGATCTCGATCCCGGGTTAGCTCGAGTTCGTTATCAGTTGGGAGTGAGCTATTTTGCGTTGCAGCAATGGCCGGAATCCCGGCGGGAATTTGAGCGGCTGCGCCGGGAGACGAATCCCGATCCTGCAGTTGTCTACTATCTGGGGCGTCTGGATCTGCAAGAAGATAACCTGGAAGGAGCGATCAGCCAACTGGAGAAGATCGCTGTTGATCCTCCCTTTCCCGACACTTCCTACTATCTGGGTTCCGCCTACCTCAAAAAGGGAAGGTTGACGGAAGCCGAGACATGGCTGAAAAAAGCGGTCGACTTGAATCCCCGCGATTTCCGGGCCCCGGAACATTTGGCCCGAGTGTACTTGAAAGCGGGGCGACGCGCCGAAGCGGAACAGCAGTTTGCCGTCTCCTCAGAGCGCAGGCAACATTACAACGATGCCGCCCGTCAGGCGGTGGATTGCGTTCAGGAACTAACAAAGCACCCATTAGAAGAAGCTCGCGCGGTCTGTCGCGCTCTCTTCGATCCTGACGATCCTGACAAGCTGACAACCCTGGGAATGATCTACGGGGAACAAGGTTACTACCTGGAATCCCTCGAGCCTTTTGAAAAGGCGGCAGCGCTTGACCCTGATTCGTTTGAAACCAATTACAATCTGGGGCTCTCCTATTTTCGCCTCAAACGGTATGCAGAGGCACAACGGTCGCTCATGAAGGCAGTAGACCTACGGCCGGATTTCTTTGCTTCAAATGCCTTACTGGGAGCAACTCTCTTCACGCTAAAGGAGGATGAGGCCGCTTACCCGGTACTGGCGCATGCCTACGAGCTTAATCCTCAGGACGGGGATGCGGCCAGCTTGCTCTTCAAGGTCTCGATGCTGTTGGCTCAGCAGCGATGGTCCAAGAAGGAATACCGAGAGTCCATGGGCTTCCTCCTGAAGGCTAATGCGCTAAGGCCAGATGATACAGAAGTCCAAAAACGACTATCTGAAGTGAAAGTCCTGCTCGGAACGAAGACAGGCGAGAATCCATAAGGATTGCATGACTAGTGCCTTGGGGGATGTCGCATTCAAGCTCACCGGCTTTTTGCCGCAACATACTCTGGCAAGCTACCGAGAACGGAACAGGCAAAGAGTCCGGTGGAGCACCCGTTACGCGCTTTGTTCTTTGCGATTGAACAGCGTCGCAACAATCCAGACCAGAATAATCGGAGCTGCGACGAAATAGAGGAAATATTCAAC
>JBGOTQ010000266.1:0-10889 GCA_041476565.1 Terriglobia bacterium
ATTGGCGGAAAACCGCTTTAATCAGGCTGCCTTGAGTTTTGCCCGGGAGCATGCGGTGATGACTTCCAATTGGAGCCAATTCGGACTGTTGTTGAACCGGTTGGTTCCCACCAGCCAAATTTCCGAACAGGTACTGTCTCGGGAACTGACAACTTTTGAAATGGTCATTCCAGTTACTGCAGATTCCGAGCTTGTGCCTGTCCGGGCGTTGGAACAGGTTGCGGAAAACTTGAACTTTGAAGACAAGGCCAAAGGACAGATCCGGATGGCAGTAATGGAAGCGTGCATCAATGCTAAGGAATATGCCGTAACGCCCGGCGGGAAAATCCATTTGCGCTTTCAGGGCAGTGCTGATGCACTCCTCATTCATTTGCGGGTCGAGCCTCTGGTTCCCAAGGAAGAGCTCCGAGCCAAGCCGGCGGTGGAAGTCTGGAATCTGAAGTTGCTTCGGAGTCTGATGGACGAGGCACGGATTTCTCACGGGCCTTCCGGGCTAGAACTCTCTATGACCAAGTATCTCAGCAAAACGCTACCTCAAGCAGAATGAGGTCCTGCCCTCTCAGGTCAATCCTCCCCCTATCAGCCAACAAGCATGAGTGACCGCTAATCCTATCCAATTCCGCTTGACCAAGATATGCAGGATCGTATAATTGGTTCTATATGAAAATAGGCGCTATTATATGGTCTATCTCGAACATTCAGTACCAATCTATTGACCGTGGTTTCCAGAAGTCATGCCATTGACAGCTGGGTGGGTCTGATGCTCCGGAGGCTTCGTGAAGTGGCGACAGAAATCGGGATCAGCTATCCGACACTGAAGCAGTGAATTTATCAGGGAAAAATCCGGACAGTGAAGACCGTCGGGGGCCACCATCGCGTCCCAGAGGACAAATTCCAGCGTCTACTGGGAGCACAGCGTTTCCGGTCGTTCCCGACTCATCCAGCCAAGAAGGCCCCTGCTTCCAGGCGGGGTAGGCGGTCAGGAAAAGAAACTCAGGTGGTATCCAGATTCCCTTTGGGGTTCCTTTTAAGCGGTAGTTTCCAGCAAGTGATCCTTTTGTTCCCCAAGCCGGTGCTGGGCATTATCCTGTTTTTTGAAGGGCTGGCTCTGCTTTTGCTCGTTCGCGATACAGCTGATTCAAAGTCTAAATTGTTGATCGTGTTACTCGTGGGCTTACTCGCAGCGAGTGTGCCTTACGGCTACGTGACGGCCTTGGTCACCGGCACTGCAATCGCGTATTGGGGTGATCGGCAGCTAACGAGTCTCACAAAATAAGTGGCGCGTAGTCTTGCGGGGCGCGCTGCAGTTACCCCCACACCATCCTAAGTTAGGCATTCATTTGGCAAAAGCGAAGGGCAACCCGGAAACCAAGATGGCTGGCAATACCTCATTTTGACCTGGAGAATCTGGTTCCAGGCCTGAATTGGTGTGCTTCCATGTCGACATGGTCCCTCACGAACTTTACACCCTCCATCTCGAGCAACCTGCGCTGCAGAATCGGGCCCTCCCCGAGAGAGAGCGAGTTAATCAGGATTCTGCCACCGGTCCCGACTACTCGCTGCCAAGGCAGTCCCGGCGGGCATCCATGCATGGCCCAACCGACCTGCCTCGCCATGAAAGGGGTTCCCAAGATCGTGGCAATTTGACCGTAAGTTAATACCTTGCCGGGCGGGATAGTGCGGACAATCTGATACACTTGCTTGAAGAAGGACGTTTTTGGAAACGCAACGGCGACCGCTTTTGGCGAAATGGGTCGCTTCTTTCTGGGTGGTTTTACCTGTCTTGATCTTCGTTGAGTGGCCACTTGGATCACTTGATACCAGGCACCTATTACCGTTCTCCCCACTTCAACTTTCGCCTTAATACGTCAAAGAAGTTCTTGTTGGTTGACTCGATCAGTTCAATGCTGCTAGCAGATTTCTTTACCAGGATTCTGTCTTCACTGTGCAACGGCAGCCCAACCTGGCCATCTACGGTCAAAAAGACAGGCTCCTGGGTAGTCTTGAAACTCATTTCCAGATTAGCCGTGTCGGGAACAACCAGCGACCGAAAGGTCAGAGTATGAGAAGCGATGGGGGTAATTACCATCGCTCCGAGAGTGGGAGAAAGAATCGGGCCGCCCGCCGAAAGGGCATAAGCTGTAGAGCCTGTCGGAGTGCTAACAATCAATCCGTCAGCCTTGTAGGTGGCAACGAAGTGGTTGTCAATGCGAACGTCGATGTCGATAATCCTGGCCAGGGTTCCTTTGGTAAGGACCGCATCATTCAATGCCTTGTAGCTGGCGGAGTTGGTTCCATTTCGAACTACACAGACGTCGATCATCATGCGGATCTGGGTGGTCGCGGTTCCAGACAGAACATTTTCTAGAGTGCTGAAAGTTTCCTCCAAGGTAATCTCAGTGATAAATCCAAGACTTCCGAAGTTGACTGCCAGGATTGACAGACGCGGTGGCTCCATGACTCGGGCAAGGGAGAGTAGCGTCCCGTCCCCTCCGAGCAAGACGATCAGGTCTGATTGTGCTGAGAGTTGTGCCTTGGAGACACCCATTTCTAGGGCACCAATCGAGGTGGCTGTCTCTGTCTCAAAAAGGACTTCGATGTGTCTAAAAGTGAGCCAGTCGGCAATCTGGTGCACTACTTTTGCGGCGGAACCCAATCCGGGTTTCACGACGATTCCCACTCGCTGGATCGGTGTCTTCATTTCGGCTGTAGAATACTGTCAATCTCTAAAATGGAAAAGGAAATAAGGGAGTCCAGCGTAATAGGTTGGTATCGCGGGCTTCTTGGACTGAGCGGGTGACCACCGTAACCCTGCGAGGCCATTTTCCGCCTGCCCGCTCGTCGGCCTCATGGAGCTCGGCCCTCCCAAAACTCACATTTTTTGAAATGTCATTTCGGAGCTCGGAGCCCCATGAGAAACTCCTTGTTCCCCTCGGCGCCGAGAATAGGGGACTCAATCACCCCCTCGATGCTGTAAGCCTCGGCACAAGCTGCGCTCGTGATCTTCTCAATAACTTGTTGGTGCTTGCGGGGATCGGTGACCAGTCCCCCTTTTTCCACTTGCGCCCTGCCCACCTCGAATTGCGGCTTAATGAGGCAGATGATCGTAGATTTCGGCTTCAGGAAGGGGTGGAGCACAGGTAGAACCAGGGTTAGCGAGATGAAAGACAGATCCAGGGTAACCAGATCCATCTGGATTCCAATCTGCTCGAACGTCAAGTAACGGGCATTCAGCCCCTCCATGGACACCACTCGGGGATCACATCTGAGCTTCCAGTCAAGCTGATTGTGACCAACATCCACGGCGAAAACCTTACGAGCCCCATGCTGTAGCAGGCAGTCTGTGAATCCTCCCGTCGAGGCGCCAAGATCAAGGCAAATGAAACCCTCGATGCTTGGGGCAAACATGTCCAAAGCTTTTTCAAGCTTTAGACCTGCACGTGAGACGTAAGGTAAGGGGAGGTGCTTGAGGCGAATTGCGGCAGCTCGGTCAACGCGAGTTCCTGGCTTGTCAATACGTTCGTCATTGACAAGGACAGCTCCCTCGAGAATCAAGGCTTGGGCCTGCTGTCTGCTCTTGACCAGGCCGCGCTCCAACAACAGTCTGTCGATTCGCTCTTTGGCGGTCAATCTTTCTGAGATCGACTGGTCCTCACTCCCGATTTCCGGGAGGAGCGGCTCTTGGTAGTGTAATGGTCGTGAATGAAATCCTTAATTCTCTCGTAGATGCCGTCTGCATCGATCCCGTACTTAGCGTGAAGCAGGCTGGGACTACCGTGGGGGAGCAACCGGTCAGGAATACCAATCCGCAGGATTCTGCATTCTAAGAGGTTAAGCGTCTCCAGCAGTTCCATGACGGCACTACCAAACCCACCCATCAGAGCGGCCTCCTCTACTGTGACAAGGAAAGGCTTCTCTTGGGCCAAGCAGCTGATCAACTCCTCATCTAACGGTTTGACGAACCGGGCATTGACGACCGACGTGGAGATACCATCTGCAGTCAGCTTCTCAGCGGCCTTCAAAGCAGGGTAAACCATACTGCCAATGGCGATAATCGCACAGTCCTGGCCATCCTGGAGTAGTTCCCCCTTCCCAATCTCCAGGATGTGAAACTGCTCCTCCATTTCCACGCCAACTCCGTTCGCCCTCGGATAACGGACCGCACAGGGATGAGGGGTCTGCACACACGTGAAAAGCATGTGCTGCAACTCATTTTCATCCTTGGGGGACATGACAATCATATTGGGGACTGTTCGCAGGTAGGCCAGGTCGTAGAGCCCGTTATGGGTTGGGCCATCGGCACCTACAATCCCAGCCCGGTCAATGGCAAACGTTACAGGCAAGTCCATCAGGCAAACATCGTGAATGACTTGGTCATAAGCGCGCTGAAGGAAGGTCGAGTAGATCGCAGCCACCGGCTTAAATCCTTGGGTAGCCAACCCCGCGGAAAAGGTGACTGCGTGCTGCTCGGCAATGCCCACGTCAAAACACCGCTCAGGGTATTCCTTCTGAAACTGAACAAGGCCCGTACCTTCCAACATCGCTGCCGTGATTGCCACAATCTTGGGATCGTTCTTGGCCAGCTGAATCATGGCCTTTCCAAATACCGAGGTATAAGTGGGAGGAGCCGGCGGGCTGGGATGAAACGCTCCGGTCTGCGGGTCGTAAGCACTGGGACCGTGGTACTTGATCGGCGACGACTCAGCAATAGACCACCCTTTCCCCTTTTTGGTGACCACGTGAAGGATGGTGGGAGCGGCATTATCCTTGACCTTGATTAGGGTGTCCACCAAGGTGTCGATATGGTGGCCGTTGATGGGGCCAATATAGTCAAACCCGAGTTCGTGGAACAGCAGGCCCGGGACCATGAAGGTCTTCATGGCGTCGACCGTTTCTTTGGTGATCTTCAAGAGCCGGGGGCCAATTCGGGGGACAGAAAGAATCATGGACTCAACTTCTTTCTTGAACCGGTTATAAACCTGACCCGTCACAATACGATTCAGGTAGCCGGCAATAGCCCCCACGTTGGGAGAAATGGACATCTCGTTGTCGTTAAGAATAATCAACAGCTTTCGCTGAAGATGGCCGGCTTGATTAATCCCCTCCAGGGCGATCCCACCGGTGAGGCCCCCGTCCCCGATAATGGCAACGATGTATCGATGCTGCGCTTGAAGGTCGCGCGCTACGGCCATGCCTAGGGCCGCAGAGATAGAAGTCGAGGCATGGGCCACGTTAAACACGTCATATACACTCTCTTCACGCCGGGGGAAGCCCGAGATTCCGCCATACTGACGCAAAGTATGAAACTGATCACGCCGTCCCGTCAGAATCTTGTGTCCATAAGCCTGATGACCAACATCCCAAACCAGCATATCGTATGGAGTATTGAAGACATAGTGAAGAGCTACCGTCAATTCCACCGTCCCTAAACTGGAAGCCAGATGTCCGCCGGTCTTGGAAATCGTTTGAATCATGAAGGCTCGAAGTTCTTCGGCCAGTGAATTGAGCTGGTGCCGTTCCAGTTTCTTCAAGTCATCGGGACTATTGATTCTGGATAACAGGGGAAAATCCTGGGGTTCAGAACTCATACTTCAAGCAGGTCCTTTCATGAATGCAGATCAGCTCTTAATTTTAGTCTAAAAGGCTTCCTAGCGAACGGTTTTTTTATTCCTGGGCATCTTCCTCTTCAGTCTCAAAGGGCTGGGCCTCCATGCTCCCATCAGCCCTTTTCACCAGGATTTCGACTTTGCGTTCTGCTTCGTCGAGCTTGGAATGACAAAAGCGGGATAGCTTGATTCCTTCCTCGAAAAGTTCCAGCGAAGCTGCCAGAGGCAGCTCACCAGTTTCCAAGGCTTTGACGATTTCTTCGAGCCGCTGCAGTGCAGTCTCAAATTCCAGTTTCTTGTTCATTGCTGTTCCTCACCGAAAACTGTCGGTTTGATCTGTTCCGCTTTGCCCAGGACTTCTCCTTCGGCCAGTGTCACTGAGAATAGGTCCCCAAGCTTCAACGAACGTGAACGCTTCACAACATTCCCTCGAGAATCCCTGCAAATTGCGTAGCCTCTCTCGAGAACAGCCTGAGGATTCAGAGCTTCCAAGGCTGTTTCAAGGGACGCGGCTCTGTTCTTGAGGTTCTGAAGGCTGATACGTTGGTTTGAAACAAGCCATTCTTTTCGGATCCGAACGGCTTCCCGCATCAAACGCACTTTCTGCACCGGGTCGTACCGGTCAAGGCTGGAGAGTGCCAGGTTGTAACGGTTTCTGAGAGACCGGAGACCATTTTGTAGAAAGGTTCCTATCCGAAACGCCAATTCATCCGCGCGCTGCTGATAGCGTTGGAGGCGGCCCTGGACGGATGCAAAGGCACGATCCGTAGACAGGGACAAAACCCGATTTCGAAGACGACTGAGTTCGTACTGGAACGACCGAGCAAGTCGCTGCTCCAGGGTATTGATTCGGTCAGTGAATTCGCTCTTTTTCAATACCACTAATTCCGCGGCGGCTGACGGAGTAGGTGCTCTAAGATCAGCGACAAAATCGGAGATAGTAAAATCAATTTCATGGCCTACAGCGGAGATTACGGGGATCCGCGAGGCTGCAATGGCCCGAGCTACAATTTCCTCATTAAATGCCCAGAGGTCTTCGATGGATCCCCCACCGCGTCCCACGATCAAAACGTCGATGCCGCCGTGGATATTAAAGTATTCAATTCCCGACGCAATCTCCCCTGCGGCTCCTTCACCTTGGACCTTTGAAGGATAGAGCAACACGCGTAGATTTTGGTGTCGCCGCTTGAGGATTCTCAGGATGTCACGGATGGCGGCGCCAGTCGGAGAGGTGACAATACCAATGGAGCGCGGAAGCAAGGGTAGAGGCTTCTTGCGGCCGACATCAAAGAGGCCTTCAGCTTGAAGCTTGGCCTTCAACTTCTCAAACGCCAATTGAAGAGACCCAATTCCCCTGGGTTCGAGACTCTCGACGTAGAGCTGGTACTCGCCCCGGGGTTCATACACCCCGACACGACCGGAGGCCAAGACACTCAGGCCATCTTCAGGCTTGAACTTCATGAACCGGGCACGTTGCCGGAAGCAAGCACATTTGATTTGCGCCCCCGGGTCTTTGAGCACGAAGTACAAATGGCCGGAAGCGGCAGCAGTGAAGTTCGAAATCTCCCCCTCGACCAAAACCTCTCGGAACTCAGTCTCCAGTCGCTCTTTAATCTGAGCGGTAATCTCAGAGACGGTGTGGATTCGGCGCGTGGCAAAGAGGTTCACTTTTTTGAGAAAAGGGAAAGAATCAGAGTCAGCAACAGGCTAAGCAGGATGCAGGTAGTCAATGGGAAGTAGAAACTGAAATCACCCCGCTTGAAAAAAATGTCGCCAGGCAGTCTCCCCAGCCGGAAGAATGAGAAACGGGACAGTAAGATTACTAAAAGCCCAATCCCCACAAAAGCCAGTCCAAGCAAAACGAAGAACTTGCCCATAAACAATTCACACCAGTTCCAGGGACGTGAAGAAGTAGCTAATCTCGGCCTTAGCGGTCTCCGGCCCATCTGACCCGTGGATGACATTCTTTTCTATGGACGTCGCATACAGTTGTCGAATTGTCCCTTTAGCTGCTTTGGCAGGGTCAGTTGCCCCCATCAAATCCCGCAAGCGGTTAATGGCGTAATCTGCTTCCAGGACCAAAACCAGAATCGGTCCTGAACTCATGTAGAGGGTGAGGTCGTTGAAGAAGGGCTTCTCGCGGTGCACCGCATAAAAACCTTCAGCCTGTATCCGAGTTAGATGGAGAAATCTTGCGGCTCGGATCCTGAATTCGTTCTCTTCCAGGCGCCTGATAATGTCGCCGATGTTCTTCTGCTGAACTCCATCGGGCTTGATGATGGTCAAGGTCTTTTCGATACTCACAAAGTCTGCCTCCGCTTCCAGTGCAACACCAGGACCTCTTGATTAGCTCACCTGCTCAGCACTTGAGCCACGGCCTCGCCAATCGCGGCGGGGCTGCTCACCACATAGATTCCTGCCGCCTTCATAGCCTGCATCTTGTCAGCAGCGGTTCCTTTACCTCCGCTGATGATAGCGCCGGCATGGCCCATGCGCCGCCCGGGGGGCGCCGTCTGGCCTGCAATGAATCCCACCACTGGCTTCTTCACATGCTTTAAGATGTACTCGCCAGCTGCTTCTTCCGCAGCTCCACCGATCTCTCCAATCATGACAATGACCTGGGTCTCTGGGTCTTCATTGAACAATTGAAGTGCGTCCACAAACGAGGTTCCGATAATAGGGTCTCCGCCAATCCCGATACACGTGGACTGGCCAATGTCCCTGGATGTCAGCTGTCCCACGGCCTCGTAGGTGAGGGTTCCACTCCGGGAGATGACTCCGACCGGACCTTGTTTGTGAATAGCCCCGGGCATGATCCCGATTTTGCATTTACCTGGAGATATAATGCCGGGACAGTTGGGTCCGATCAACCGGGTTTTTCGCGCAGCCACGAAATTGAAGGCTCTAATCATGTCAAAGGTGGGAATCCCTTCGGTGATGCAGACCACCAACTCGATGCCCGCATCCGCTGCCTCCATGATGGCATCGGCCGCATAGGGGGGTGGCACGAAAATGACCGAGGCATTAGCCCCCGTTTTTGAACGGGCTTCGGCTATGGTATTGAACACGGGGATCCCCTCGTGGAGGGTCCCTCCTTTTTGTGGGGTCACTCCACCCACCACGTTAGTCCCGTACGCTTTGGCCTGCAGGGTGTGAAAGGTTCCTTCTCTGCCGGTGATTCCTTGCACAATGAGGCGCGTCTTCTTGTCGGCCAGTATACTCAAATGAAGATACCCCTTTCCCAGGTACTAACCCACCTGGACTAAACCTACCACCTTTTCAGCTGCATCTTTCATGCCATGAGCCACCGTCAATTTCAACCCCGAGGCTCGCAGGATTTCCTGACCTTTATCCACATTGGTGCCTTCCAGCCGAACCACGACAGGGACGGTAACCTTTGCAGCTTTGGCCGCCTCCACTACACCTTCGGCCACAATGTCGCAGCGCATGATTCCACCGAAAATATTAATCAGCACAGCTTTGACATTCGGATCGGACAGGATGATCCCAAACGCGCTCTTAACCTGGTCTGCACTGGCACCGCCGCCGACGTCCAAAAAATTGGCGGGGGATCCTCCAGCCAGCTTGATGATGTCCATAGTGGCCATTGCCAGGCCGGCGCCGTTCACCATGCAACCAACGTTCCCGTCGAGCTTGATGTAATTCAAACTATGCTTGCTAGCCTCAATTTCCAGGGGATCCTCTTCGTCAAGATCACGCAACTCCTTGATGTCGGAGTGACGGTAGAGCGCGTTATCATCGAAGTTGAGCTTGGCATCCAGAGCATAGAAGGTTCCTTCCTCCGTCAGCAGGAAGGGGTTGATTTCAGCCAGAGAGGCATCCGTGTCTTGGAATGCCTTGTAAAGAGCTATCATGAAGGCGGCCGCCTGATTGACAAGGGACGGTGGCAATTCCATTCCGAAGGCGAGCTTCCGGGCTTGAAACGGAGTCAGCCCCAGGCAGATTTCGATGGGTTCCTTTAGAATGAGATGCGGCGTTTCTTCCGCAACCATTTCAATTTCCATTCCCCCGGCCTTGCTGGCCATGAACACCGGCTTTGCTACTGCACGATCGATTACGATTCCCAGATAATATTCGTTCTTAATCCGTAAGCCTTCCTCGATCAAAACGCGCTTGACGATCCGACCTTCAGGACCTGTCTGGTGGGTAACCAACCGGCTGGCCAACATCCTGTCGGCTATTTGTTCTGTCTCGTCAGCTGATTTAGCCAGCGTGACGCCACCCCCTTTACCGCGCCCTCCTGCATGAATCTGTGCCTTGACGACCACGGGATATCCCAGCTTCTTGGAAATCTCTCGGGCCTCTTCCTTGGTGTAAGCCACCTCGCCTCGCGGCACGCGCACGCCATATTTTGACAGAATTGCCTTGGCCTGATACTCGTGGATTTTCATGAACACACCTTGTCGAAAAAGGCTTAAGGCCTGGGTTTCCGGCCATTTGATACCGGGGGGCTATTATATAGGATCAAGAAGGCATGTCAAGAAGGCCGAACCAATTGTAGTGCTCCGTACCGAGTACTCAGATCGGCAGGCATTGTTATGATTTTCTCTTGCCCAACGGTGAAGCCCACCCCGAAAGAAGTCAACTGTGGAACATCTTAGATGCCAGTGATATACTCGCGGGCAGTCATAGTCAGGCTCGTTAATTCGAGGGATTGACATGGCTGCAGTCTCCCACCAAGAATTCACCCAACTGCTACAGACCCGGAACGGAGGCGATTTCTTGCCCTTGAAGAAGCTCACCCCGCGGGTCTACAAAGACACACAAAAGGCTATGCTTCCCCGACGGTTGCCCTCTGGCAACGGCGGGCTGGACCATAGAAGGCACTGTATGGATGCTGGAAAACTTCTGAGGTCTAAAACGCTTGGACAAATGATTTCTCAATATCAATCTCCGGATAATATGGCCAAGGGTTGTTCGGACAACCTATCTTCAAGGACATCAAGGTTCAAATTGAAAACGAGGTAAGTTTCAAACGGCATGGAGAGGAGGACAATATTTGGAGTAAGACAAATGCCGGGTTGAGCTCTGCTGCCGTCCTCGTTGTTTTAGTGGCTGCTAAGTCAATTACTGGGACTATCAGCGGCACCCTGGTGGATCCGAACGGAGCACAGATCAACCCCACATTCGGCCAGATCAATGGCGCTCGGTCAGCCCGGGTCATTCAGCTCTCGCTGCGGCTGCAGTTTTGATGGTTAGAGAAGAAAGAGGCAGTCCTGGAGTATTGAGTATTAGCCCCTCGATTTATCGAGGGGTGTGTCA
>JBGOTQ010000267.1:0-10850 GCA_041476565.1 Terriglobia bacterium
CCTGGCCTGAAAGGCCAGAATAGCTCAGCCCAGGGCAGAGCGAGTGTTTGTCACGAGCGTCGCCCTGGGTCAATGAACCCGATATGCTAGTATTGGACCTTGGCACTGGGAATCGCCCGATTTGAAACTATTACTTTATTGGGGAGTCGCCACTACATGGGAATATCTGCCCGCTTGTCGGGCTACTTTAGTGCTCGGATTCGGTCTCGGGGGGCCGATTACTACTCTCGCGGTTCCGTGCACTTGGACGAGGTCTCAGATACTGCCGTGGAGGCGACGGTTTGGGGCAGTTCGGAATACTACGTCATCTTGGAACTCCAGAAGAATACTCTATTCGGCAGTTGCGATTGCCCTTATTCCGTTGACTATGGCGCCTGCAGGCATTTGTGGGCTACCTTGCTTGCGGCTGATGAGAAGGGGTTCTTGTCGAACCTCAACCCCGGAATTCAGCTGCGCCTCGAATTGGATGAGGGGGAGTTCGACAATCCTGACAGAGACTTTGCTGCCGATGACGAACTCGACGAAGACGATGAAGAGCCGATGTCCGGGTTTGATCTACCGCGAGGAGCTTCCCGTGCGAAGGTCCGGGAAACTCCACGGACTGGAACAGGGAAGAAAGCGCCCCTGGCAACTTGGAGAAGTAGGCTAAACATGTTGGTTCAGGGCCTTTCTTATACTCAGCCTTCTGAGGTGTCCCCTTGGCCGCCATCGCGAGAGATTGGGTATATTGTTGATGTGTCCAAGTCGCTTGCCAATGGGGGACTCTGTCTGGAGATCGCAGTTCGGGCGCCGAAGCAGAATGGGGAGCTAAGCTAGTTTCGGTCTCAGCGGATCCCCCTCACCCAGGTCAAGCTGCTGCCCCACATTGAAGATCGGGAGATCATCTCGGCATTGATCGGGGCTAGCGAAACCGAGGTGTGGGCTTCTTCGTATTATGACTCCACTGTCTCTGTGCCAAGCCGCTTCAGACTTGAAGACCCATTGTTGAGCTTCTGGTTTCCGCGTATCTGTCAATCTGGCAGATGTTACTTGCGGCTGTCACCTGAGGACAAGGAACTGAGAAAGGTGCACTGGGACGACGGTCCCGGCTGGGAGTTTTGGGTCGAAATTCAAAAGCCACCAGCCAGCAATGATTACCTCATTGCCGGCGTGCTAAGGCGCGGGGAGAGCCGAATGGAACTGGCCGAGCCTCATCTGCTCGTCGCCGGTGGAGTGCTGTTTGTTGGTGACCATGCTGTACGGCTCGATGATGGAGGATCCTTTCATTGGATTGCGCAGCTCCGGCAGACCGGAAACCTGCTGGTACCAGCCGGTCAGGAAAATGAGCTGGTCCAATCTCTGATGGATCTTCCTCACTTGCCGCGTCTCCGTTGGCCGCCGGAAATTCAGATTGAAGAGGCCGATGGCACGCTGTCGCCGTACCTCAAAGTGCGAAAGCCAAAACGGTATGAGTCTTACACGGATCGGCTGCGGGGACAGCTATTCTTCGATTACAACGGGAACGTTGTTGCTCAGCATCAGCCCGGTCGGGGCGTGTTAAACCAACAGCAAGGCTGCTTTTTCCTGCGTGATCCTGCTGGAGAACAGGAAGCGGCGGCTTTGTTGACTGAGGCTGGATTTCGCATGGCTTACTCCTACGGATCTTCGGAAACAGAATATGAAATTGCCCCGCGTCTATTGCCGAAGGCAGTCAGAAAACTGCTTGCGGCCGGATGGCGCGTTGAGGCTGAAGGCAAGCTCTACCGCAAACCCGGAGCAATCCACATTGAAGTGAGATCCGGGATCGACTGGTTCGAGCTTCATGGAACCGTCGAGTATGGGGACACGACGGTCAAACTCCCCGCGTTGCTGGCTGCCCTGAAGCGAGACGACAAGCTAGTGCCGCTCGGCGATGGCTCGTTCGGGATGTTGCCGGAGGAGTGGCTTCGGAAATATGGCCCTCTTGCCGCCCTCGGAACCGAGCAGGAAGACCATCTTCAGTTCAAGCCCTGCCAGGCGGGACTGCTGGACGCGTTGCTGGCCTCTCAACCCGAAGCCTCTTGTGACGCCCTGTTTGAGAGGGTCCGCGATCAGCTGCGAAGCTTTGAAGGCATTCAACCTGAAGAAGCGCCGCCGGGGTTTGTGGGCCAACTGCGCGGCTACCAGCGCGACGGTTTGGGCTGGATGCTCTTTCTCGAAAAGTTTGGCCTGGGCGGGTGCCTGGCCGATGATATGGGGCTTGGCAAGACCGTCCAGGTCCTGGGATTGTTGGAATTGCGACGTCAACAGGGGGAGAACCTGGTAGTGGCGCAGGCCGCCCAGGCCCAAACGGGACCACCTCGACCGCGGTTGGCGCACCAAGCTGGAGGCATATCAGCAAAACGCCTCTCCAAGCCGTCCCTTGTGGTTGTACCCCGATCCCTTGTATTCAACTGGAAACAGGAGGCTGCACGGTTTACTCCGCAGCTTCGGGTGCTGGACCACACCGGCGCGGAACGCCGGCGAAGCGCCGAGCCTTTCAACGGCGCCGATCTGGTGCTCACCACTTACGGCACGCTACGGCGAGACGCTGCTTTTTTCGCAGATACTGAGTTTGACTATGTCATCCTGGATGAAGCCCAGGCAATCAAGAATGCCCATACTGCTTCGGCCAAGGCCGCGCGACTGTTGCGGGGCAACCACCGGCTTGCCCTTAGCGGAACTCCTATCGAGAATCATCTGGGTGAATTATGGAGCTTGTTTGAATTCCTGAATCCAGGGATGCTGGGTTCCGCATCGGTATTCCGCTTGGGCAACACCAGTGCTCGAAACCCCGATGAAGAGACACGCGTCCTGCTGGGACGCGCTCTGCGCCCATTCATTTTGCGTCGAACCAAGGACCAGGTAGCCCGCGAACTGCCAGCCAAGCTGGAACAAACCCTTTACTGCGAATTGGAGAGCAAACAGCGGCAGCTCTACTCTGAGTTGCGAGAACACTACCGTAGTTCGCTGCTACGGCGCATCGAGCAGGAAGGACTGCGAAAGTCCAAGATTCAAGTGCTGGAGGCACTGCTGCGTCTCCGCCAAGCCGCCTGCCATCCGGGTTTGATTGACAAGGCAAGAACCGGCGAAAGCAGCGCCAAGCTCGATATGCTGTTGCCGCAACTGGTTGAGGTGCTTGAAGAGGGGCATAAGGTATTGGTCTTCTCTCAATTCACCAGTTTACTGGCGATTGTGCGGGAGCGTTTAGATGCCGAAAAGATTCCCTATCTCTATCTGGATGGCAGCACTCGCGACCGCGGCTCGCTGGTCGGCCGCTTCCAAAATCAGACCGATCCGAAGTTGTTCCTCATCAGTCTCAAGGCGGGCGGTCTGGGCTTGAACCTGACGGCCGCCGAGTACGTATTCCTGCTTGACCCCTGGTGGAACCCGGCCGTTGAGGCACAAGCCATCGATCGGACCCATCGGATTGGGCAGACCCGCCAGGTTTTCGCCTATCGTCTCATTGCACGTGATACCGTCGAGGAAAAGGTCCTGGCCTTGCAGCAAACCAAGCGCGATTTGGCCGACGCTATCCTCCGCGAAGACAATGGGCCTATCAGCAATCTCAGCAGGGAAGATCTGGAACTGCTGCTTTCGTAACCCATCTGAAAAACTCAGCCTGGGCAACTCATACCAAACTGCAAACAAAAAGATACATTGGGCCAGCCCCTCACCCGGCCTTGTGGAAGCTTCTCAAGCTTCCACCCCTCTCCCGCCGGGAGAGGGTCTTGGAGATTGGAAATTTGTGAAGCGGCAGGAGGCCGGGACCGCCGAGCCCCAGCTCGGCAAGCGCCGACGTAGGCGTCGGCGATCCCATAGCTCCTATCCCTCGCTGGCCTTGGGCTAAAATTCTGTCGGCCGCGCCGGGCTCTTAAAGGAACCAGCGGCATCCTGCCGCTGGACTGTTCGAAAAATGTCCAATCTCCAGAACCCTAAAGGAGTTGAACAAAGAATTCCTGGAAATTCAACCCCTGCGAGGTTTGCCTTGCCTTAAGTTGACACCAATGACCGCAGCCCAACTCCCCATACCGGGTTTGTGACCGCGACCTTGTCGAAACCGAAGACGATCTGTTTGGCTTGGGGGATTGCGTTCCTCACAGCCGGCAACGAGAGGGAGGCATCGTGACTGGCCGCGCTATCCCACACCTCAGTAACCCATATAACATTTTCGTCCGCCGAGTCCTTGGCGACAACGTAGCTGAGGCACCCGGGCATTTCGACCGCACTCTCCTTCAATATCCCGATCATTTCATCGCGCTTGCCAGGGGCTGTTGTCAGCTTGACTATCAATCCATACATCTCATTCGCTCCTTGCGAACCCGCCAGAACGGGGGTGACCGTCACGGTTGCGGCGGTCAGGTACTTTAGGAACTGTCTTCGGTCAATTTCCACGTCCGAAGGATACCATGTATCGAACTTCGCGATGAAGACCGGGTGGTGCGAGATAGCTCAAAAGCACCAGCCTCGCCCCACCCCGACCAGTTGAAATATTTGACATCCTCCAGGAAGCCCGATAGGATCGCCTCGTATTCCGCCTTCTAGCGAGGATTTTCCGATGGTTCTCGCAGATAAACAGCCGGCGGTCCTCCCCTCACACCCACAATCGACGCAGCCCCCAAGACTCCTCGATCGCGTGCGCGAGGCGATTCGCGCCCGGAATGATAGCCTTCGCACCGAAGAAGCCTATGTCGGCTGGATTCGGCGATTCATCCTGTTCCATAACCAGCGCCGCCCGGCGGGGACGGGCGATCCCGAGATCAACCATCAGCCAGACCTCCGCGAAGGGATGGGCCGGGTTTACCTACCCGAAGCCCTGCCCAGGAAATACCCCACCGCCGACCGCAAGTGGGGCTGGTAATATGTTTTCCCGGCAGCCTAACACCCGGTGGGATTAAGGTGCAGGATGCCGTCTAAACCCGAGGGAAAGAGACGAAAGAATCAAACGAAGTGCTTGGATGACAAGCCATTCCAAGCAAAAAGGCCAAGGACGGGATTGCCGGATAGGCTGCAGGCAATGAAAACTACAGCGATACCATGTTCGCCGCCAGAGTGAGTACTAGAGGGAGTGCTCCACAATGCACGTGAAACGGATCATCGTCTCGGGGTTCAAGGCACTCGGCTCGTTCGAAATGGAGCTTGGTGAAAACCTCAACGTCATAGTCGGCGACAACGAGACTGGGAAGACTACTGTCCTCGAAGCCGTAGGGCTCGTACTCTCCGGTCAGATGGCGGGGCGTTCTGTCCTCTACGATTTAGACCCATACTACTTCAATACGGGCATGGCTGTCGAGTACTTCACCCGGCTTCGAAGAGGGGAAAATCCGCCCCTGCCCCAGATACTGATCGAGGCGTACCTCGATGACAACAGCACAGGCGAACTGGCAAGACTGAAGGGCACGAACAACACCCGTGGGGAAGATTGCCCAGGGCTCTCCATGGCGATTGTGCTGAATCAAGACCTAGCCGACGACTTTAAATCGTACGTGAGCAACGTCAGGAACGCCGAACTCATCCCCGTCGAGTTTTTCACAGTTCAGTGGCGGTCCTTTGCAGGCAACTCGGTTACAGCACGAACTCTTCCATTTCGGGCCACGGTCATTGACACGAGTCTCTTTCGAGCATACTTCGGCCCCAACAAGTACTTGGCGCAGATCATTGCGGAGTGCCTAAAAGACGATAAGCAGCGCATATCGCTGGCAGCCGCCTACAGGCAGCTCAAGCATGCCTTCATGGGCGAACCAGGGATAAAGGAGATCAATGACTACCTCATGCAGAAGAAAGGCGACATCACAGGCAAGGCGCTCACGCTTTCGCTCGATATGTCTGCTCGCTCCACATGGGAAAGCAGTATAACCGCCCACCTCGACGACGTGCCGTTCTCCGACGTCGGGAAAGGTGAACAGTCTCGCGTGCAGATGAAACTTGCGATTGAGGCCGCAACTGCCAGTAGCGTCCTGTTGGTCGAAGAGCCGGAGAATCATCTTTCGCACTCGAATATGTCCCGTCTAATTGACGAAATCAGCCGCAAGGCAGCGGGACGACAAATACTGATCACGACACACAGCAGCTTCGTGCTCAATAAACTTGGCCTCGACCGAGTGAAACTACTTTCAACGTATCGCGTACTCACACTTTCAGCCCTTTCGTCCCCAACTACTGACTACTTCATGAAGCTGCCTGGGTACGACACCCTGAGATTGCTTTTGTCTGCGAGGACCATTCTGGTTGAAGGTCCATCGGATGAACTCATTGTTCAAAGGGCATACCGCGCAACACATGGGATGCTTCCGCTTGAGGACGGGGTCGACGTAATCGCCGTCGGGTCACTTGCTTTCAAGCGGTTTCTCGAGATCGGAGCAATGCTTAAGCTGCAGATGTGCGTTGTGACCGACAATGACGGAGACGTGGCCGCATTGCGCGAGAAATACAAAGACTACCTGGGGGGTCAGCATCCGACAATTACGATTTGCTTCGATGAGGATGAGAATTGTACCACCCTTGAGCCGCAGCTGCTAAAGGCAAACTCCCTCGCTACTCTCAATGAGGTATTTGGAACGACGCATGCGACCGGCAAGGCACTCTTGGAGTACATGAAGAGGAACAAGACCGACTGTGCGCTGAAAGTCCTTACGACGACTGAGGCGCTAAGCTTCCCTGAATACATCCGCCGTGCAATACAAGCCTAGCAAGATTATTATCGCGGCAGCCGGGTCGGGCAAGACCACGCACTTGGTCACAGAAGTGTTATCGAAACCCAATGCGAAGGTCGCTGTTGTCACGTACACGAACAACAACTATCGCGTGATCCACACTACATTCGCCGGTATCAATGGAGTGACGCCAACGAGAGCAGACGTCTGCACATGGTTCGCATTCCTCCTTCACGAGTGCGCTCGGCCCTACCAGCGATCAACATACGCCGATCATCGAATCCGGGCTATCGCATTTCCGAAGGGACGCTCTGCACCATTCGCTCAATATGCTGACACGCGACGTTACTACTTCGCTAACGACGATGAGGTATACGCGGACAAGCTTTCACGCTTTGTCATTGACTGTGAGAAGCACACCGGTGGTCTTGTAACTGCTCGCCTTCGCGCCCTGTATGATGCCGTCTTCATTGACGAACTGCAGGATCTGGCTGGCTATGATCTGGACCTCCTTGAGGTTTTCATGCGCTCGGGTATTGCGATGCAGTTAGTCGGTGATCCGCGGCAGAGCACGTATACCACAAACCAGGCTGCCAAGAACCGCCGGTATCGGAAGATGGGATTGCTAGAAAAGGTGCGGGAATGGGAGACCGCTGGCCTGTGCAAGGTCGAGCCACAGGCGAAGAGCTTCAGGTGTAACCAGGCAATTTGTGACTTCGCAGACAGGCTATGGCCGGGGTTACCTAGTACGACATCTCACAATGCAGAGGTTACGGGCCACGACGGCGTCTTCCGCGTGCACACGCGCCACGTGCATGCTTACGTCAAGGAGTTCTGCCCTGTCGTGCTTCGCTACGACAGCAGGACAGAAACCCACGGCTACCGTGCCCTCAACTTTGGCGAGGCAAAGGGGATGACCTTCAAGAGGGTTCTGGTGCTTCCTCACGGACGTATGGCGAAGTATCTTCGAACGGGTAATTCCGACGATGTGACCGGCTCCCTGACGAAGTTCTACGTTGCGGTCACGAGGGCGAGGAGTAGCGTGGCAATCCTTTGCGACGGCAACTGCAAAGCTCACTGCGTGGAATGGGAGCCATCGTCGTGATTCAGACAATGCAGACAAATGCAGCGAACCAGAGCGTGGACACCTACGTTTCACCCTACGTGGATGCCGGGTGAATCGAAGGTCACGCTCGCCGTTAGACGACGCTCAGGGAGACGCAAAAGAGGACTGATGACGGAGAAGCCATGGATTTCTGGTCCAAAGGAACTACCGGATCACGCTAAGTCCCATCTGCAATCCCGAGAGGCCTTTGACTGTCGCATCGCGATGATCAGCATAGACAACGCGGTGGAACTTGCTATCCGAACCTATCTGGGGTTGCCAAAGCGTATGCGCGATACCGACGGGACGTATGGCGTCGGACCAAGCGAAGCAGCTGATTCACTTGCAGATCGCCGGAATTAGGGGGCGAATTCCGGCCTTAAATCCACTTTTTTGGCCGCAATAAGGGGCCTTTAAGAAGAGGACTCCGAGATGGCCAGAGCCCTCCGGCATTTTCTGTCTGGACAAATTTGGCACTTGACGCATCGTTGTCACTAGCGGCAGTTTCTATTGGAGTTTGCTCGTTTTCGTCAGGCCTGGATCGATCATTTCAGACCACGGCCTACTAGGGCAAGGCGCAGGCCTGAGGAAGGAGTAGGGGTATCAAAGAATGCTCCACGACATACGCCTTTGGTTGACCGCAGCCTTGATGGTGTACACAGGCACGTTGGTTGCTGCTCAGGGGAACGAGGGGGAAGCTCAGAAGCGAGGCTCAGTCACGGGAATCGTGGTTGAGAGCAAGTCCGACGAGCCCGTCCGGAAAGCTGTCGTGATCCTTCGCAGTGAACAGGGAACAGGGATTGGAACCACCACCGATGCGACTGGAAAGTTCAAGCTCCTAGACCTGGAGCCTGGAACCTATACCCTCACTGCCAGCCGGGATGGGTATGTCGTCGTCGCGCGAAAAAGCCAGCGGAAAGTGGTGGTCGTTAAAGCAGACGAGACCACCTCGGACTTGAAGTTGGAGCTCCTGCGCACGGGCACGATCTCAGGGCGGATTCTTGACGCCGACGGTGATCCAATCACTGGGGCTGGCGTCCAAGTCCTCCCCTTGCATTCACAGAGAACCGGTCTACCTGGCGGATCATACGCTACGACTAACGATCGCGGTGAGTATCGCGCGTTTAACATTGCGCCCGGCGACTACAGAGTTTCCGTTACTTACACACCTGAGACCCAGCACATGGAAATCCGTATGCAGCAGCCAGCAAGCAGTGATGGCCGGTCTACGGGCGAGACGTATCCAACCGTGTATTATCCGGGCACAATCGACGCGCGGCAAGCAACGGTGGTGACCGTGGAGCCAGGCACGGAATTACAGGGTTTCGATGTGCAGCTGATGCGGGCTCGCGGCGTGCGGGTGCGGGGCCGAGTGACCGGATCGATGGATAACAACTCGGCACCTTTTTTCGTGATGATCGCCTTGGAGCCGGTCGGAAGCCGCGGTGAAATTGGAGCTGGGCAACCACGCAATACCCTGGTTCGTGATCCTAAAGGCGAGTTCGAGCTCACTGACGTGCTTCCGGGAACATACCGCATTAGCGCCATGGGGGCTGGCTTCAACCAAGAAAATAGGTTGACGGTGAGGCAAACGCTGGAGATCGGTGAGTCAGATATTGACGGCGTTCAGTTGAGCATGGGCCAGGCGCAGAAGGTGAGCGGCCACATTATCGCGCCAGAAGGGCGCAAGGTATCGTCAGCTTTGATGATCATGCTGGCGTCGCGGGAACCAGGAGATACGCAGGGCGGAGGGATGGCCCAGGTCGGCGCTGGTGGAAATTTTACCATGAAAGACGTTGCTCCAGGCAATTACGACGTGATTGTGGCTTCCAGCGGCGACGTCGATGACTCGTATATCAGCGCCATTCGCCTGGGCGATACAGACGTGCTCGCTGAGGGGATACACATCGGTGAGGGGCTGCCGGGATCTCTCGATATCATCCTGAAGGCGAACGGTGGTACGGCAGAATGCACCGTCAAAAACGAGACAGGGGAAGCCGTTCCTGACGTCCACGTCATCCTTGTGCCGGACGTGCCGAGACAACGGCAGGTTGCCCTATACGGAGACTGCCGCACACAAGCAGGCGGCACATGCACAATTGTGGGGATTACGCCCGGCAAGTATCATGCCTATGCTTTCCCGACCGAAATCGCAATCGATTACCGCGACGCCGATGCGTTGAAACCATACGAGACGTACGGCAAGACGGTAAAGCTCGGAGAGGGGGACCGGCTACAGCTCGAACTGAATGCGGTACCGGTCGAGTAAGCCGAGGATGTGATGTAAAAGATGGATCACATGGCCGCAAAAGAGGTCTTCACCAATTCGCAGGAGGTCAGCAAAAATGGATGGGTTGGTCCTTCGAAGGAAAATGGCCTTCTTTTCCTCTGGACGAGGACTAGTAGAGGGATGTGCCTGTTTTTAATAATTAAGTATTTTGCTGTTTTCCACTGGGATGCCGAACTGCTGGGCGGGTGCGGCATTCGGATGCTTATGTATCAGGAAGCCGACGATAGCTTCAGCATTGTTGATGCTCCTGGCGGGCGGGATTGATGGCGTTAAAATGGCAAACCCTTTGTCCAGAGCGGCTACTAAGCCAGCAAGTCTTATAAACGAAATTGTCATTTCCCATCCTACATTCCTGGAAAATGCTTAAATACTAAAGACAGGCACTCAATTCCGCGACAAAGGCTCTATAAGAAAAAGCACTTATGTTCGAACAGGCCTTCAAGAATATCGACGACGTCCTCTGGAAAGAGGCCGGTTGCACCACCGAACTGGACTACACGGAGCAAACATCTTGGCTCCTTTTCCTGAAATACCTCGATGGACTGTGACCTTTCTGCAACGGTGCGTGCATTGTCCGGAATCAGTGGGTTAGACTCCTCTCGCATCAAGCATTTTCGAGGAGGAAACCCTGATGCTGCAGATTCTGTGTCCGGAGTTCGTCAAAGACAAGAAGCATTTTGAAGCCTGGCGAACGAATCGCTCCAAGCGAAGCCCCATCCCCGACCGGCTCTGGAGGCTGGCCGCCTCCCACATCAAGCAATACGGCCTCAACCGAGTGTGCCGTGAGTTCCGGGTCAACTACACC
>JBGOTQ010000268.1:0-10811 GCA_041476565.1 Terriglobia bacterium
AACTAATGGCTTTGGTTCGGGCAGGCCTTATGTGAACGGAAACCGGGAACAGGCTAATAATTTTCTGCTGGATGGTCTCGACAACAACCAGGTGTCTGACAACCAGGTTGGATACACTCCGAGCATCGATGCAATTGAAGAGTTCAACATGATCACCAACAACGCTCCTGCTGAATTCGGAAACTTCCAGGGAGGGATCATCAGTGCCACGATCAAGTCGGGCACCAACCGGTTGCAGGGCAGTCTTTTTGAATTCTTCCGTAATGACGTACTGAATGCCAACGACTGGGCCTCCAACTGGTCCGGGGGGCAGAGGTCCAAGATGCGCTGGAACATGTTTGGCGGCACGATTGGGGGACCCATCAAGAAAGACAAGCTGTTTTTCTTTGGCGACTACCAGGGGCAGCGGTTTGCGTTCCCGGCCTCAACCGGCCCGATAACTGTTTTTACCGAAGCCGAACGGCGAGGGGACTTTTCACAATTGCTGGCCGAGCAAGGTATCCAGCTGTACGATCCTGATCCCAATCACTACATTCCGGATCCTGCCAACGCAGGGAAAATGGTGCGGGCGCCTTTTGTGAATAACCAGATTCCCATAGCCCGGATCAATCCCGTGGCCCGGAATCTGTTCGCTTCGCCTCTGTACCCGTTGCCGATTAATAGTCAGCTAACGAATAACTACTTCAACACGACCCGAAGTGCGATTGACGGGGACCAGTTCGACATCAAGCTGGATGCGAACTTGACTGCAAAAGACCGCCTTTTTGGGCGTTTCTCCTGGAGCCGCCAGGACACTCCCACAGGCAATTCCTTTCCGCTGTTCTTCGACAATCTAAACACGGCCCTCACCCGCAACGGCGTTGTCAACTGGACACGGACGGTGAACTCACACTTTGTGAACGAGGTCAGAGTGGGCGTCAACTACGCCTGGATATTCAACGGTGACCACAAAGATGGCGTGGGCAACTTTGCCGAACAGCTCGGGATCCAGGATGGCAATGATCGCGGTCTTGGACTCATGGGCCTCTGGTTCGCGGGCGGTTCTGTATGGAGCATTGGAAGCCCGAATACCCCCAGGTCGTTACTTTTTGCTGATACGGTGATTCAGTTGGAAGATGGCATGATCATTACCCGGGGCCGGCAAATTCTGCATACCGGCTTCCAGTATTGGCGACAACGAATTAATACCTTTCTGGCTGGTGACAAGGGCGTGACAGGAGGCATGGTGTTCGACGGGAGGTGGACAGCAGGCCCCGACAACCATGCCGCAGCGGGTGGAGGCTCCGGGGCGCCTGAAGCCGACTTCTTCCTGGGACTTCCCGAGCAATTGGGGCGCGGCAGCAATGGGGGCACCTGGGGGCAGCGTTCCAGCGTGTTTGGCGGCTACCTTCAAGACGACTGGCGAGTCACCAACTCCCTTACCCTGAACCTCGGGCTTCGGTATCAAACTTATACGCCCTGGGTGGAAGTCCGGGACCGGCAGGTGAACTTCGCCCCCTTCAGCGGCGAGGTCGAACTGCCGCGCCAGAGCACCTTTTATAACAACAACCGTGCCCTCTACAACTCTCACAACTGGGGTCTTGGGAACTTCCAGCCCCGCTTCGGGTTTGCCTACACGCCGGATGGTCTGGGAAAGAAAACGGTGTTCCGAGGGGCTTATACCATTTCCTCTTACCTCGAAGGGACCGGGACCAACCTGCGCCTTCCCCTAAATCCACCGTTTGCCACTGTTCTCAACAGTTCCTACGACAACCTGACTTTTCCGGGTTCCACCCTGGACCAGGGGCTGACGCTTCTCGCCTCTCCGACAGATCCCTATCAGAATGCGACGATTCGCCTGTGGGACCCGAACGTCAGGCCGGCAATCGCACAGCAATGGAATTTTACGATCGAGCGCCAGTTCTGGAGCAACCTGGTCTTCACGGTGGGCTACGTCGGGCAGCATGGAACCCACCTCATGGTGCCGATGCCTTACTTCCAGAGGCAGTTGCTCGGTGTGGATTCCGGTGGCACGCCGATTACTGCACCCAGCCCTTACCTTTCGGGTAATCCGGCTTTGCAGAACGTCACGCAAATCTCAGGGACCGAATCGAACGGAAACATGCGCTACGACGCCCTGCAAGCCAACTTGCAGAAGCGGTTCAGCCGGGGCTTGCAGTTCAATGTGGCCTACACTTACTCCAAGTGCATGAGCGACTCGAATGGATACTTTGGCGCAGGGGGTCAGTCGGCCTCTGCGTTCCAGGGTTTCTACTGGCAGAATCTCTACGACAGGCGAGCGGAATGGGGGCCCTGCTACTACGACGTCACCCACGTGCTCACCAGCTATGCCGTTTACGAAGTACCCGTCGGGCAAGGCAAGAGGTTTGGCACCCGCTGGAACCCTATGGTTAACGGAGTGGCGGGCAACTGGCAAGTGAGCGGAATAGTGCAGTTGCGAGGCGGTTTTCCGCTCACTATTTTCGGCAGCGATGCTTCCGGAACCGGCTCGCGGGATCCGCGGGCTAATTGCAATGGCCCCGCCCAAGTCTTTGGTTCCAGCCAAAATGCTCCGGATGGGGGTCTCCAGTGGTTTGATTCTTCTCCCTATAATGTAGCGGCAACGGGGACCTTTGGAACTTGCGGCGTAGGGACGTTGCGCGGACCAGGTCTCCGCACCGCTGACCTTAGTCTTCAGAAACTATTCCCTGTCGGCGAACGGAGACGACTTGAGTTTCGAGCCGAGTTCATTAATTTCACCAACACACCGATCTTCAATATACCCAGCGTATGGCTGGGACCCGGGCTGGGCACGATTGGTTCGTCCCAGGGAGCCCGCAACATCCAATTCGGGCTGAAGCTCTATTACTGACGTTGACTGCAACCAAAAACATAACGCAGAGTCGCCAAGACGCAGAGAAGAACTTCAAACACAGAGGGCCGTGGATGGAGGCTGATAAACCTGAATCTGAGGAGACAGATGTCAGAATCGAGATTACAGAGGCAGTTTTCAACGGATTTCCTGAATCCGATTTCTGCCGGAATTGGGTAATGATTCATTCGGAACATCTCCTTCATGGTCGGACTCTGTGCTCCTCTGTAGACTCTGTAATTTAATCTCTTGCTCCAAAACGCGAAAGCGAACTCGCCACTTGTCATATCACTCGCCACCCGTCACTTAACGAAAGTTCTCCACCAGCATCAGGTCGCTGCCGGATTGATCGACTTGCGTGTAAAGAAGGTACCGTTCGTCAGGAGAAACCGACACATCTCCACTTTCCCGCGGAATGGTCGCAACAGTTGTCTCCTTTCTTGTCGAAAGGTCGAGAAAGTCAATAGAATTACCAATGCCTGGCCGTCCAGCCCAGAAGAAATACACACCAGATGCGGTTAACGCAAAGGTGTGAATTTCTTTTTCCACGATCCGCTCCTCTTCGCCCCCTCCGGACGGCAGTCTCCACAAACTGCCCTCTTTTTTATAGTAAAGGTATCTTCCATCAGGAGATTCCGCAGGTATGAATGCACCGTTTCTCGTGATTTGAATCGCTTCGCCGCCTTCCGCCGACATTTTCCAGATCTCATACCGGCCGCTTCTGTCAGAGACAAAGTAGATCAAGCGCCCGTCGTGCGAAAAACTTGCCAAGGCATCATCAGCGGGATGGCGGGTCAAATTCGTCGGTGCGCCGCCGTCGGCATCGATGACATAAACCTCGAAATTCCCAATGGTGCTAGAGTCGAATACAATCCGTTTGCCGTCAGGAGACCAATGGGGCGAACCCGTCTCTTGACCTTGCATGGAAGTTAACTTGAGGGGGTTTGAGCCGTCGCTCTCACAGACCCAAACCTCGTGGTGTCCCGAACGGCCGGAAATGAATGCGATCCGTCTGCCATCCGGCGAGTACTGAGGCACCAATTCATTCCAGGTCGAGGAGATCAAGTTCGTCGGATGGGTGGCTTTGCCGCCGGGGCCGTGCAGATCAAGGCGCCAGATGTTCGAGTCCTCCAGGTCCCGCACGTATGCCAGGCGATTCCCTTGCCGGGAGAGCGCTACTTGTTCAACGTGGTCTCCGGCAAAATCCAGCCTCCGGGGCGTGCGGGACCCCGACAGCGAGATCCGCCACAACTCGCTCGAGTTTTTACTATAAATGATGCAAACGATCTCGCGTCCATCCGGAGTCCAGACCGGGCCGGCGGCCCCACCTCCCTGAAAGGTGATTTGTTTGGGTTCACCTGCGGGATTGAGGTCCGGCCGGAGTGCCATCAGGTAGAGTTCAGCGTGCCCCCAGTTGGTCTGTCGTCGAAAAACCAGATTCCGACCATCCGGAGAGAAGGCGGGCTCAAAGCCCGCTATGAAAGTCGGGCCAGAGGTCAGCTTGTGCCTCTCCCCTGTTTCAACGGAGAGAGCATACAGGCAGGCCTCCCTGGACGGGCTGGCGGAAACCAAATCTGTGAAGGCGAGCCACTTCCCGTCCGGGGACCACGCCAAACGGTCCGCGAAGCGCGTTTCACAGAGCTTGCGTGCAGGCCCTCCGATAGCGGGGATCAGGAACACACCAAACTTGCCGCCAGAGAGGTCCCGCAGGAAGGCGATGGAACGCCCATCGGGTGACCAAGCCGGATAAAGCTCGTGGCCGGGGTCGCTGGTGAGGTGCAGCATGCTTTCCGTTCCGATCTGCTTTACATAGATGTCAAAATTGTCCTGTTTCGGTCCGTTCCAGGCAAAAGCTACCTGGTTGCCATCGGGAGAGAAACTGGGATGTACTTCTTCTCCTGGAAATGTTGTCAGAGGCAAGACAACCGGTTGAAGTTGCGGACGCTCCTGGGTCAGCCACCACACTCCAACTGCAATGGCAGCGACCCCGGCCAGCACCCCTGCCCCAAGGACCGCGCGCCAGCGTTTTGGCATTCTCAGGCGCGGTTGACCCTCAGCGATCTGTTTAAGTTCATTGGCCAGGTCGTGTGCGCTCTGCCAGCGCTGGTCGGGATTCTTGGCCAGACAGCGCTGGACGACATGCTCCAGGGCCGGTGGTGTCTGTGGTTGCAGACGGGTCATGGGCACTGGCTGTGAGGTCAGAATCGCCGCCATCAGGCTGGCCTGGCTCTTCCCTTCAAACGCCCTCCTCCCCGTCGCCATCTCGTAGATCACCGTTCCCAGGGCAAAAATGTCGCTCCGTGCATCGGCCTCCTTCCCCTCCACCTGTTCCGGGGCCATGTATTCCACAGTCCCCAGAATCATTCCCTCTTCTGTCAGGCTTTCCATGGTGGAACGCGCGTTCTGTCGCGCGTTGGGGAGACTGAGCGCGCGCAGAGCGCCCGCTCCACCCGTTTGCTTCGCCAGGCCGAAGTCGAGCAGTTTCGCCCCTCCTTCCGTCAGCATGATGTTGCCCGGTTTCAGGTCGCGGTGAACCACTCCCCGCCGATGGGCCTGCTCCAAGGCACTGGTAATCTCCATGGCTACCTGCAACAGTTGCTTAAAGGGCAGCGGCCCTTTCTTCAACCGCTCGCTCAGCCGCTCTCCTTCCAGGTGCTCCATCACCAGGAAATCCACGCCTTCGTGGCTGCCAATGTCATAGACAGCGCAAATATTTGGATGATTCAGCCCGGCAATCGCTCGAGCTTCCCGCTCGAAGCGCTGGCGCAGGTCCTTCCGTTCAGACAGATGCTTGGGGATGACTTTGATGGCCACTGTTCGGTTCAGGCGGTTGTCTCTGGCCCTATAGACTTCTCCCATCCCGCCGCTGCCCAGCAGGCCCAGGATTTGATAAGGCCCCAGTTGACGGCCTACCAGTGAGGGAGGCTCCTCCGGGATCTGCCGGGCCACTTCCTCAAGGGCCGGCCGGGCCAGGAATTCCCCGGCCTTTTCGTGCATGGCCAGCAGTGTCTCCACCTCTGCGCGCAGGCCCGAATCTCCCGGGCAGGACTCTTCCAGGAACCGCGCCCGTTCTTTTGTCTCTACTTCCAGGGCGGCATAATAGAGCCGGTTGATCTGTTCCCAACGGTCAGGAGTCATAAATCAGTGACGCGTGGTAGTCCCCCTTTGAAGGGGGCCAGGGGGATGTCCCCTGGGGTTGTTCTCCTTTACAGACTCTTCTTCAAACGCTGTTCGATCCATGACTGAAGACGCCACAACACATTCGACATGTCCTGCTTCACGTCACGATCCAGAAATCTCAAAACGTCCAATCCCAAAGCTTCCAGGTCTTTGTTTCTGGTTTGATCGCTGTTGATTTTCCCCCTATGGCTGTCACCGTCAATTTCAATCACTAGCTTCAACTTTGGACAATAAAAATCGACAATGTATTTGCCAATGGGCTTCTGCCTCAGGAACCCGAAACCCAGCATTCTGCTCCCTTTCAATTGATTCCAAAGCAGCACCTCTGCCAGTGTGCTCCGATGCCTGAGTTCTTTGGAAAGCGGCTTCAGCTTTGGGTCGTAGTAGAGCATGGTCTTGTTGCCTGGTGAGGACATCCCCCTCGCCTCCGTCATTCAAAGGAGGATTTGCATCTCGCTGCACCTTTCGGAGGAAGATGCACTTCTCCCTGGTTCTTTCACCCTTTTCCACCTTTTGCCCTGTCCCCCGCTCGCGCCTTCCTGCCTGTCTCTCCTATTCGCTCTTAGCCTTCGCCTTGCCTGCAGCTGGGCTCAGCTCCCGCAGGAGCCATGCCTGGGCCAGGCTCCATTCCAATTCCACCGTGCGGGTAGAAACCTTCATGACCTCAGCGGTCTCCTTGACGCTGAGACCCCCGAAAAATCGCAGCTCCACAACTCGCGCCTTCCTGGGATCCAGTGCCTCCAGGCTCTTTAAGGCATCGTCAACCGCCGCGACATCTCTGCCCGCCTTAGCAGGAACCAGCCCCTCGTCCAGTTCCAGTTGCTCGGCTTCACCTCCCCGTTTGGAGCTGTGATGGGCCCTGGCGTAACTGACCAGGATCTGCCGCATCAGACGGGCCGAAATACCGAAAAAGTGCGCCCGGTTTTGCCATCTAGCACTTTTCCAGTCAATGAGTTTCACAAAAGCTTCATTGATCAGGGCTGTGGTCTGCAGGGTGTGCCCTTCGCGCTCCCGCCGCATGTAGCCGCGCGCCAGCCGGTGCAGTTCCGCATAAATCAGAGGGGTCAGTTTCTCTAAGGCTGCCTGGTCCCCGGCGCTCCAGGAGCGCAACAACTGCGTTACCTGGGCGGATGAGAGAGAGGTGGTCATAGGTTCTCATCCCCGGAATGTAAGGAAAACTTCTCGGATTATAGCATCGGACCTGGTTGCACGAAGATAATTGTTGGTCTTTCTCAATCAAAATGACAGGAATCCTCCCCTGGCGAAGTGTAAAGCCCATTCGTAAAGAGTGCATTTGTCCTGGCTGTCTGAATTCCCCCCAAAATCCGGCTCTTCCAAATAGTGCTCGGTATAAGACCGCCCGGCCAGCATGAGCCCGTGGCCTCACTGGTGTTCGGTCCTCCAATGCCTCCCCTCGAGAATTCATGATTCTTATGCGGATTAGAGCCCGGCTTTGCGCATTACCTAGTGAAGGCAGTTAGAGACTGCCCCTGAGACGCCGGCCGGCCAGCTCAGAACTTGACTCCTTGGTTGGATTTACGGAGGGATGCCATGAGCTGGCTAAAGAAGGGATTCTTTTGTCTGGGTCTGCTGGTCACTGTCAATGTCGTAGGACGGGGGGCTTCGGAAACGATGAACCCGAATGAGGAGTCACCCAAGGTGACAATTCTGTTTTTTGACTTTGTCTCGCTCTCCGAGAAGGTTCAAAAACCGATGCAGGAAAGGACAGGAAAACTCTATCGGCAAGCCGGAGTGGAATTGGAATGGGCTCCCTGCCCCACCGTAGAAAGGACTCTGGCATTCTATCCCAATTGCACCGGATATAAAGAGACGACGCATCTGATGCTACGGATCCTCCGGACCGCCCCGAAGGGGATGAAAACAGATGCCAAGGGAGAAGCTTTATTGGGAGCCCGCATTGTGAATGTGTTCTGGGATCGCGTCCAGAATGAAGCCGCCCGCTACAACGTGCCGATTTCGGACATGCTGGCTCAAGTCATAGCCCATGAGATCGGGCACCAGCTGCTCGGGTCCAATTCGCACTCCTTCTCGGGAATCATGATGGGGAAGTGGAGACTCGAGGACTTGGGGAGCATTTCGCGGGGGGGAATCGGCTTCACGCCCCGGCAATGTAAATACATTCAAATGGAAGTTAGGAAGCGCCAAGCCAGGGATGAACGGCTGCCTTCTATTGCAGCCAAAAGTACACCTGATCTCAACTGATAAGAAGCTTTGAGCCAACTTGCAGCTCTGATCCTCCCGTCTAAGGTTCTGAATGATTCCTGATCTTGCCAAGAACGGGATCCAATTCTTTGCCTACCTGAGCCCATTCAAAAGCCTTCCATCCAATGGGAGTTTTTACCGGTCATTCACACTCCCTGGAACGATTGATCAAGAGAAGATCCGTGCGGAATACAAGGACGGCGTCCTGACTCTTACTCTGCCGAAGCGCGAGGAGATTAAACCCAAGCAGATCAAGGTGGCTATTTCTGAAGCGAGTCGTTAATTCGAGTCTGGAAGGTGGCCGCGGCTTACTGTTTGTCCCTCAGGAAAGAATGACCCCTTTTGTAATTCCTGTAATTCTCTTCCTTTTGCGAGTCAAACAGTCCTTTCTGACTCATAAATTCGCAAACACACCTTGCAATTTCACGACAGAATGCAGACGTGTAATGCAGGCCATCTGTCACGTAGAAATTCTCGGTGCGCCCTTCCTGGATATCCGCAAGCCATAGGAAGTTCCAGCGGGTCTCCAACTCGCCACGCATTTTTGCCAGTACGGGGTAGCCATACTTTGCCCCATCGCCATAGCGGAAAAATCTGCGGTAGTCCAGGCCATTCAAGAAGTGATATCGCAGGTCATACTTGTATACGGGGATCGGTTGAAGGACAAAGACCGATTGCACTTGGAAAGCGTCGCCTAGAGTATCGACCAGTCCTTCCATCGTCCGCAATCGCCGGATGACGCCGGCAAGGAAGTGCGCGTCGCTGCAATCTGGAGAACTCTGGGGGCTCTTTCTACCTGCCATCCATTGACGCAGTGAGCTGGCTGCGTGCCACATCGGCAAATCATGTAGCGAACGCAAAGGCTCTTGCTCTGACTCCAGCAACGACTTCAGTTCCGCGGTGAGGTCGGGCTCTCCCGCCCAGGCATGGAAGTCATTAATGCCATCCACGAAGATCGCCACTTTGGGAATAGCTCCCGAAAAAAGCAGGCGATAGAAGAGCAACATCTCCTGGGTACTGAAGTATCCGAGACGACCGAAATTATAGACGGCCAGGGGTGTCTTACAGCACGCTGCTGCATACTCTTGCAGGAACGAGGGGATCGTTTCGTCATCCGCTACTCCGACGCCGAAAGTGGTTGAGCCTCCGAATACAAAAATGTTAAATGCCGATGGATTCGGCGGCCAAGGGCCTTGATTCTTGATCACGCGAAAGCCGTTGGCGTCGATGTTCACGTACCTGCCCCGGATCGGCCTATGTCTGAATTGAGTGAACGGTTCATACTCGTAGACCGTGTTGTCGAGCTTCGTCATCTCGCGCGTCAAGGCCACAACATCCTCTTCTTTCCATCCAGGGTAGGATTTCAAAACGCGCGCTTTGCCGAACGTAGCGATCGGATCAAACCGCCTGGCCCGGCGTGTAAAGTACATCGTGCCCCAGAGGATGATGTTAATCGTGAGCAGCAACAGGAATGTGTTGAAGAAAATGAGGGCAAGCTCGGTGTACTGCCGCTTTCGAGTTCTCATCTTAGATCAGAGCATCAGTCTAGCAGAAGACGAACAGGCGCAGTGGGAAACTCTTGGACTGGGAGACGGAGGCTTCCACATCGTCGTAGCGATGCCACCATTGTGAACCGTTGTCCTTGAATCAGCCTTCGCTTAGGTTTTTGTGTGGACAACCCCCCTCCCGCACTAATGAAGTGTCGGAAACGATACTTTTCAGTATAGGAAATGGTGGGACACAACTATGGCACAGAACGTGGCGAAGGCGAGAAGGATGAAGGCCAAGGTGGCATTGACGAGGCGGAAAAAGGTCGGCCCGAGGCGGTGGGGCATGAAGCGAACGGCGAAGGTCAGCGTAGTGAACCAGGTCATAAGGCCGGCGGCGGCCATCAGGATCCCCCACCCTGGGGCGTTGGAGCCGAAGAATGAATGGGCAAAGGGAAGCCAATTAGAGGTGACGCCGACCCAATAAACCATTGTCGCAGGGTTGAAGATGGTCAGGGCGGTTCCGGCGGCGATATCGGCGGCCAAATGCGTGGGGACGGTGCCTCCGTCCCAGCGTTTGCGAGTGCCGGTGTAGGCCCGCAGAGGTTCCTTGACGGCGCGGACAAGAAAGTAGAGCCCCAGCGGAAGCAGGACGATCACGCCGATGGCCGCGAGGATGGTCTGGAGAGTCGGGTTGGACAGGTCCGAGAGGAGATAGCGACCGCCGAGGAGGGCCAGGGAGAAGAGGATCAGGTCGCCGGCGACGGAGCCGATTCCGAAGGCGAGGGTATGACGCCAGCCGCCCATCATGCCGCGGCGGATGGCCAGCATGTTGACCGGACCCATCGGCGCGGCCGCCGCCAATCCCATGAGGTATGCGGCCGCAAGTACGTGGACTTGGGAGACGAACATATTGTGACTGCAGATAACTGAGAAAGACGGTTTCCCGGCTTAATGTTCGGCTATCAAGCCTGTGCTACTTGATCTGAATAAAGGGTATAGAACCTGAACCAACATACTGAGGCAATATCCCATTCCATTTCTCAAGTGCTCGAAGTTGAAGGACCAAG
>JBGOTQ010000269.1:0-10762 GCA_041476565.1 Terriglobia bacterium
AGTAGGGAGAGATAGGACTTTAACTATCTTCCCAATGCCTGTGGAATCCGAAATACTCTCGACCCCGGAACTAATTACCACGGGTCCATTTTGCCCGGGCTGGCCTGAGTGAATATGGAAACCGACGATGGTAACTGCCCCAGGAAAACGGTATTGGGCATCAAACACGACCGCCCCGGAAGTGATGTTCCCGGAATCGTCCCTCGTCACATCCAACGTCACCAGCACCGGGGCCTCCGCACTCAAGCCACTAATTGCCGGGACCTCGTTTTCTGGCAGCATGGTGGCCTTGAAATAGAAGGTTTCCGTTGTAATTTGACCCCGCATGACGCCCGCTGGATGCTCCGGGGTGTGCAAATTCACATAATAGAGCTGGGGGGTCTTGATCAGTCCATCCAGGGCCTGTAGCTGCGCCTGAGTGGTCAAATTCTCTGTCGTATTGGACAAGCTGCCGCTGCCGGTTGAGCTATCGACAGAGGTCAAACCGGAACTGATCACGACTGGCCCGTTTTCCCCGAGTCCACCTGAATGAATATGCATTCCGACAAGAGTTACTGCGCCTGGAAACTGGTAACCAACATCGAAGGTCACCGTCCCGGAAGTAATTGCGCCGCCGCTGTCCCGGTTCACAATGGCCTTGAACCGAGCTGATGCGTAGGCATCCAGTCCCGTAATGACGGGATTCTCGTTGTCAGTGCTCAGTTTGGCCTTAAAGTAATGAGCTTCCGTGGACTGGGCCAAAACCGGCAGGGTTCCGACCAGTCCTAACAAGAGTAAGGCTACGACGCAGTACATTCCCAACTTAACAGTCTTATTCATGTTCCTCCCTCCAGATCACGGGGAACCGTGGAACAAGCTCCCCTTATTTGCAGGATGTGTTTGGCGTCAATGACGTCCTTTTTTTGGAAAACGCTTCTATTCGATTCTACGGCTTCCAATAAACGAGTTCATATCAGGGCCTGCAAAAAGGTGAATTCCTGCTGCCACCGGTAGAAATGTCTCGGTGGGTGGTCGAAAAGTCAAAAGACGCATAGCTGAAGGGCGTCCCACTTCAATTCCCACGAGTGAGAAGGATTTCTCGGCTAGGGCGCCTGGACCATCTAGTTTCTGTCGCGAAACTCGGCAAGAAGGCTCCGCTCCTTGGATAAGGAGGGGCAGCCACAGGCCGCGGCGGAGTGGTTTGAACCATCATGGAAAAGCCAAGCCCGTATCGGTATTGCGGCAACTCCCACCACCCCCGCGGCGCTGCGCGCCACGTCCCCTCCTCAGCCGAGGAGGGGACGTTTTCATGCAATCCTGTAGTTTCTCGACAGAAACTATCTAGCGGAGATTGGGAAAGATTGATGGGAATGACCGGCACGACCGTGCAATCTTCGGATGCCGGTGTGAATTCATACCGAAAACCTGCTAAAATCCTGACATGGTTGACAGATGACGCGGAAGTATACTAGGGTTCTGGACTTTGAGTACCCTTACTGAGACTCAACCTGACAGCCGAAAAACACGGTGAATCCCATGTGGAAATATATCCAGTTCGCTTTAAAGAACTCACTACGAAACAAACGACGGACCTTTTTGACCATTTCCAGCATCACGGTCTCCCTTTTTCTGCTGGGAATGCTCTTTGCTATGTACCATGCCTTCTATTTCCGCCAAGGTCCGCCTGAGCAGGCTTTGAGACTTGTATGTCGGAACCGGGTCTCCTTGGCCTTTCCCCTCCCCGAGTATTACGAGGCCAGGATTCGTCAAGTGCCTGGAGTCCGCGAGGTGACCACGAGAAACTGGTTTGGAGGGGTCTATATCGATAACCGACCGGAACACTTCTTCCCCCGGTTTTCCACCGATCCGCAGACAATCTTCAAGGTCTACCCCGAGTTGAAAATGGACCCGGGCCAACTGCAAGCGTTCCAAGCAGATCGGGCCGCGGCTGCCATCGGAAAGACTCTGGCCGAAAAACAAGGCTTCAAGCTGGGTCAGAGATTCACCATTAAAGGGGACATCTACCCCGTGAACCTGGAGTTCACAGTCAGAGCAATCTTTGAGGGGACCGAAGGCAGCAGCGACAATGTCATGTACTTTCATCGGAAATACGTGGAAGAATCGTTGCCGGAGGCACAGCGTGGATCGGTTGGCACCTATTGCATGCTCGCCGATTCTGCCGAATCCGTGCCCAGAATCGCCCGTGAGATTGACGATATGTTCCGCAATTCCGACCGGCAGACCAAGACAGAATCTGAGCGGGCGTTTCAGCTGAGTTTTGTGGCGATGCTCGGGAATGTGAAGGTCTTGCTGCTTAGCATTTGTGGGGCGGTGGTCTTTACGATTCTCCTGGTTTCAGCCAACACAATGGCCATGTCGGTCCGCGAAAGGGTCAAAGAAATTGGTGTCTTGAAAACCCTTGGGTTTACTACGCCTAAAGTCCTATTCATGATCATTGCGGAATCGTTGTTCATGGCGGCTGTTGGCGGTTTCCTGGGTTGTGGGTTGGCTTATCTGGTCTGCGCGGCCTTGAACCAGGTTTCCTATGTGAGGCTGATTTTCTTCTCGGGAATCGTTATGCCGCCTACTGTTTTGGCTGTCAGCTTATTTGTTGCGTTGAGTATCGGCTTTATAAGTTCGATCATTCCCGCAGTGAATGCCAACCGGATCTCTATCACGGAGGCGCTACGCCACGTCGGCTGACAGGCTCAGGCAACCGGGTAACGATTACTCGATTCCTGGCTCCCGGACCTATGGTGTGAGCTTTTGAGCGGAGGTGACTTTTCTCTTTTATGGCTTTGCCTCTCTCGTACAATTTCCGGAATTTACGGGTTCGCAAAACCACGACTATTCTGACCGCATTGGGAATTTCGCTGACCGTAGCGGTCCTGCTGGGTATCCTGGCCATGGTCGGCGGGTTGAAGTCGGCTCTTCGCTCAACCGGCCATCCGCTAAATCTGCTCGTGATGCGGAAGAATTCCAGTTCTGAACTTCTCAGTCAAATCCCTCGCGAGTCTTTGACCAGTATCCGGTTCAAGGAAGGAATCCAGAAACTACCTGACGGCGAACCCATGGTTTCGGGGGAAATCGTCACCGTGATCAGCCTTCCCGGCAAAAGTGACCCTGAGGGATCCAACGTAACGGTGCGAGGGGTATCGGAAGTCGGGATCAAGATGCGGCCTGAGGTCACCATTGGTTCAGGTCGCTGGTTTCAACCAGGGCAACGGGAGGTCGTGGTGGGGCGGGCGGTGGAGTCTCGTTACCAGGGTGTCTCATTGGGCGACTCGATCCGTTTCGGCCATGGGGACTGGAAGATTGTCGGGATTATAGATGCCAAGAAAAGTGCTTTCGACAGTGAAATCTGGGGCGATTTGAATCAAATCGCTGCGGATTTCAACCGAAGTGACCTACTCTCATCTGCCTTGGTCCGAGCTATCGATCCGGTTGCTCTGCAAGCCCTCACCAAGAGCATGTCCGATGATCAGCGGCTTTATCTGGAAGGGAAGACCGAGTTGGACTACTATGCTCAGCAAACGAATTCCGCCCGACCCGTGCAATTTCTGGGTGTGTTCGTGGCGGTCATTATGGCCGTTGGAAGTTGCTTTGCCGCTATGAATACCATGTACGCGGCTGTGGCGCGACGTTCCCGCGAGATCGGGACCCTCAGGGTGCTGGGTTTCTCCAGGAACAGCATCCTGGTGTCATTTGTGGTCGAGTCTTTGCTCCTCTCTTTGCTGGGAGGCATCATTGGGGTCCTGCTCGTTTTGCCGCTGAACGGACTTGAGTCAGGCATCGGGAACAACGTCACTTTCAGTCAGACCGGATTTGATTTTAGGATTACTCCGGCTATCATAGCATTCGGCATAACTTTTGCCTCCATCATGGGGATCCTGGGGGGGCTTTTGCCGGCGAGGACTGCTTCGAAATCCGACATTTTCAATGCTCTGAGGGAACTTTAGTAGGGAAGGGGGGCGGCAGGAGCGCAAGTTCATTGCTCTGGAGTTGCAAACTGCAATTCCACTTTTGCCTGATTTGAGTGATGCTCACAGAAAACAAGAGTCTTGAACAGGACTTGCGAGGCCTAAAGATTGATCGCCAGAAACGCCGGGATCCGGAAAAGCCATCCCGATGGGCCATGGCCTGGATTGGTGGTGGAGTGCTGCTCCTTGTGGCTGTGGGAATTTGGGCGACCACGTTGAGGCTCAGTGGACGAGTTGCGGAGGTAGAGACCTACCGTGTGGCTGCCGGCAGTTTGAGCTCCAACGGTGGATCCGGCATTGTCTTAAATGCAGCGGGCTACATTGTTTCCCATCATAAAATCGAATTGACTTCCAAGGTGGTTGGGAGGGTGGCCTGGATTGGCGTCGAGAAGGGGGACGAAGTCAAGGCTGGCCAGGTGCTGGTGAAGTTGGAAGATGCGGAGTATCAGGCCCAGCTTCTGCAGGCCGAGGGCAATTTGAAGAGCCTACAGGCCCAGCTGGAGCAGGGTGAAAACGGCTCCCGGCCGGAGGATATTGCCCGGACTAAAGCCGATGTCACCCAGGCCAAGGCCGATCTGGAAAATGCCAGGGTCAACCTGGAGCGGACCAAAGGATTGTTCAAAGAAGGAGTGCTGGCCCCCCAGGACTTAGACAATGCCCAAGCCCGCTATGATGCCCAACTGGCCCGCGTTGATTCCTTGTCGAAATTCTATGAGTTGGTCCGCCTGGGTCCCCGGCGGGAAGAAATTGACGCGATGCGAGGCAGAGTTGAGGAGGCCAAGGGGGAGGTGGGACTGCGCCGAACTTACCTGGACGCCACGGTGATCAAGGCGCCCATCACCGGCACGATCCTGGAACGGGCCGTGGAAGTAGGTGAATTCGTCACTACCAGTTTTGTGGGGGAACGCGGCGCCAAGGGCTACGTGGTTTCGATGGCAGACCTTAACGACCTGCAGGTGGAGCTGGACATCAGTCAGGACGATTTTGCCAAGCTGGCCATGGGGCAGAACGGCATGGTGACCACCGATGCGTTTCCGGATCGGAAATATGACGGCCGGGTGGAGGAGATGTCTCCGGAAGCGAACCGCCAGAAAGCCACCGTCCAGGTTAAGGTCAAGATCCTCAAGCCGGATTCCTACCTGCGTCCGGAAATGAACGCTCGTGTAGCTTTTCTGGCGCGCGAGACCACTCCGAACAAAAACAGCGGAGCGGCACAGGTTCCTGCCCTGATGTTCATTCCGCCGGCAGCTGTTCGTGACCAGGGGGGGAAGAAGTCCGTGTTTGTGGTGAATGGGGGGCGTGCGGCCGAAAAGACGGTTCGGCTGGGAACCTCCAGTTCGCGCGGGGTTGAGGTAGCCGAGGGACTTGTAGGAGGGGAGGAGATCGTCCTGAACCCTCCGTCGACTTTGAAAGACGGGGATCGAGTCACCATTAAATCCAAACAAGGTTAGTTGAGAAAGGACGCCTCCTGTACCCAGTGTACGTCGGCGAGCTTATGGAAGATAACGTCATCATCGAAACGGTTAACCTTCATAAAGAACACAAGCGGGACGAGTTCAGAATTGTGGCCCTGCAGAACGCAGACCTGAAGATACACAAAGGTGAATTTGTGGCGCTGATGGGACCTTCGGGCTCTGGCAAATCGACCCTGCTTTACCTGCTGGCTGCCATTGACCGCCCTACTGAGGGACGGGTCCGGGTTCTGGGACAGGACCTTCAGGACTTGAGTGACAAGGAAATTGCCCACTGGCGAAATGAACATATCGGATTTGTGTTCCAGACGTTTAACCTGATTCCAGTCCTGACTGCTCGGGAAAATGTGGAACTGCCCCTGCTCCTGACTCACTTGAATAAGAAGGAGAGAATTGACCACGCGGAGACCGCGCTTAAGCTGGTGGGTCTGGAGGATCGCATGAATCACTACCCCCGCCAATTGTCGGGTGGACAGGAGCAGCGGGTCGCCATCGCCCGAGCTATCGTGACCGACCCTCAAATCATTCTTGCAGACGAACCCACTGGGGACCTGGACGCCCATTCTGCCCAGGAGGTACTGACTATCCTCTCACGATTAAACAAGGAATACGCCAAGACTGTCGTGATGGTGACACATGATCCCCACGCCGCCCGGTTCGCCAGCAAGATTCGTTACCTGGAGAAAGGAGAACTCCTGCCCGAAGGTACTACCCCCGACACGTAAGAAAGGATGAAGTCTGAAGTGTGAAAGAAAAGGGTCAGACGTCATTTTTAACGGATACTACGGTTGGCTGCTAGTTCATAGCCTCATAATGCTTGGCTCCGTGTTTTTTCATCCTCTACCCTTCACACTTCATCCTTAATCTTTTCCCTCCGGTGTATTCATCTCCTCAATCTCCGAAAGGCCAAACATGGACTGGTCGGATAATGTTTCGGTTGTGCTCGTCGAACCTCAGTCTGCAGGTAACATCGGGGCAGTAGTCCGGGTGATGAAAAACATGGGGCTGAGCCGGCTAATCCTGGTTGATCCTCAGACTGAACTAACGAGCGAAGCCTATCACCGTGCCTGTGGAGCCGATGAAATCCTGGATGGTTGTGGGCGATTCGGATCGTTGCTCGAAGCTCTTGCTTCTTTTCATCTGGTCGTAGGGACAAGTTCGAGAAATGTCCCATGGATTCCCGGAGCCTATCGCCCTTCCGAACTAGCTGAACATTTGGTGGCTCTTGGAGACCAGAAGGTCGCGCTGGTCTTTGGTTCAGAGCGCACCGGTTTGACCAACGAGCAGTTGAATCACTGCCGACTACTGGTTACGATCCCGACCAATCCGCAGTTTGAATCCATGAATCTCAGTCAGGCCGTGGCCATTGTGGCGTATGAGTTGTACCAGCGAGTCGAGTCACGGCCTCTGGGTCGCAGGATGGAATTAGCCGAGACTACAGACCTGGAGAGACTATTTGCGCATCTGGAACAATGCCTGCTCGAGATTGGTTTTCTGGACGAGGACAATCCCCATCGAATCATGGCGACCTTACGACAGGTCTTGAGCCGGGCAGGATTGGAAGAACGCGACGTTCAGATCTTGCGCGGCATACTTCGCCAGTGGAGTTGGTATGCAGGTTCTCTTAAATCCACGAAGGATACGAAGCGCGCAAAGGCAGATCAATCCTGAGTCCCATCTTCTCCATCGGGGCAGTGTTTTCCGTGGCTGACTTGTCGATCTGATCGGGCTCCGGTTCTACCCTTGGTTTTCGGCCTTCAGAATCCTGGCCCATTCATCTCTAAGTGAGACAATCCGGTTGAAAACGAGATGGTTTTCTGCGGAATCTTTCGAGTCTGCGCAGAAGTACCCCATCCGCTCGAATTGGAACCGTTCTCCTGGTCTAGTTCCCTTCAACGAAGGTTCCAGGTAACAATTGGTGAGCACCTCAAGCGAATTGGGCTTGATGTTAGCGGTGAAGTCCTCTCCTTCCGCAACCTCGTCCGGATTTTCCTTCAAGAATAGAGTGTCGTACAAGCGAATTTCAGCCAAGACTGGATGCGCCGCTGAGACCCAATGAAGTGTCACCTTAGCTCTCCTGCCGTCAGGAGCGTTGCCGCCGCGCGTCTGGGGATCGTAAGTGCACCGGAGTTCAACGGGCACGCCGGTGCTCGGGTCCCTGACTACCTCGTCACACTTGATAAAGTACCCGTAACGCAAGCGGACTTCACGCCCCGGGGCCAGCCGGTAGAACTTCTTGGGCGGATTCTCCATGAAGTCTTCCTGTTCGATGAAGAGCACTCGAGAGAAGGGAACCTTCCGGGTGCCACTCGACGGGTCTTCCGGATTGTTGACCGCATCCATCTCTTCAATCTGGCCCTCCGGGTAATTAGTCAGCACTACCTTCAAGGGCCGCAGGATAGCCATTCTGCGTGGCGCATGTCTGTTGAGATCTTCGCGAACATGATGTTCCAGCAATGCCAGGTCGACGATGCTGTCTCGTTTAGCCACTCCGATCCGATCGCAAAATGCTCGAAGGGCTTCCGGAGTGTATCCGCGACGGCGAATTCCCGCAATGGTGGGCATCCGTGGGTCATCCCATCCTCGGACATGACCTTCATTTACCAGTCGGAGCAGCTTCCTCTTGCTCAGGAGCGTATAGCTGAGGTTGAGACGGGCAAACTCAATCTGCTGGGGGCGGTGAACTGCATGCAACTGCTCCAGGTACCAGTCATAGAGGGGACGATGATCTTCAAATTCCAGAGTGCAGATGGAATGCGTAACACCCTCAATCATGTCGGATTGGCCGTGCGCAAAGTCGTACATCGGATAGATACGCCACTTGGAGCCGGTCCGATGATGTTCGGCATGCAGAATCCGGTACATGACTGGATCGCGCATGTTGAGGTTGGGAGAGGCCATGTCGATTCTTGCTCGAAGCGTACGGGATCCGTCCAGGAATTCTCCTGCACGCATCCGCTCGAATAGACGCAGGTTTTCTTCGACGGAGCGGTCTCTGTAAGGGCTGTCTTTCCCCGGCTCAGTCAGAGTGCCTCGGTATTCCCGAATCTCGTCAGCACTGAGATCGCATACGTAGGCCGTCCCTTCCTTAATCATTTGGATGGCAAACTGATAGAGCTGGTCGAAATAATCCGAAGCGTAATAGAGGTGCTTCCCCCAGTCAAATCCGAGCCATCGAACATCCTCTTGAATGGATTCAACATACTCCACTTCTTCTTTGGTGGGATTGGTGTCGTCAAACCGGAGATGACACCGCCCGTTATAATCGCGTGCTATTCCGAAGTTTAGACAAATTGACTTAGCATGTCCGATGTGAAGGTAACCGTTGGGCTCGGGAGGAAACCGAGTGACCACCAAGCCATTGTTCTTGTTATTTCTCAGATCTTCATCAATGAAATCCCGAATGAAATTAGATGCCGTGGGAGTCTTTTCGTCAATTGTCTTCATGAAAGCTTCCTTCTTCAGAATTCGGAAACATGAGCGAAGATGGCCCATTTCATCTTTGTCTTCCGGCCTCCGGCCAGATTGGCCCGCCTCGACCAGAGGGCCCTGGCACCCGCCGTATCGAATTCATCATGATACCGAAAAAAGAGGGAGGAAGATAGCCTGGGCATCAACGCTCCGATTTCAATTTTACATTGCGGTCTAAAATCACTATACTTTGAGGTTCCGATTATGGGCTGGTAACGGCAAAGGCAAGCCAGTATTGCCCAGGCAAGCAAGTCTCGAGAAAGGCCGGAACCCGAGGAATTCACTTATGAAGATCGCAAAACGTGTCAGCAGTCTTACCAGTTCTCCAACCATGGCGGTCATGGAAGAAGCCGCTCGATTGAAGGCTGAAGGCAAGGAAATAATTGACTTTGGTGTTGGTGAGCCCGACTTTAACACACCTGACAACATCAAACAAAAGGGGCACGAAGCCATCGATAAGAACTTCACCCGCTATACGGCCGCCGCCGGTATCAAGGAGTTGAGGGAAGCGGTTGCTGCCAAGTACAGCAAACAATATGGGGTGAATTACACGCCGGCTGAGGTAGCCGTTTCTTGCGGCGCCAAACATACTCTCTTCAACCTCGCTTTTATTCTTTTTGATGAAGGAGATGAGGTGCTTCTCCCGGTTCCCTATTGGGTGACCTTTCCCGAACAACTGAAAATGGTTGGAGCTGTCCCTGTGGAAGTGGAGACACTGGAAAGTGACGACTTCATTCTCCGGGCCAGTGCCCTAGAGCGCAAACTCACTCCACGGACCAGGGCCGTCATTGTCAATACACCCTGCAACCCCACCGGAGCCGTCATCCCTCGAGATGAAGTCGAGCGTATTACGGATCTGGCGGTCGCTCACAATTTATTCATCATTTTCGATGAGTGCTACGAACGATTCGTTTTTGATGGTAACCAGCACACCTCCATTGCCCATTTCGCCTCCAAAGCAAGGCACCTTTCACTAATGGTAAATACAGCCTCCAAGACTTATGCCATGACGGGATGGAGGGTCGGATATTTAGTGGCTCCTAAAGAAATCATCAAAGTCGTCGCAGATGTGCAAAGCCATAGTGCCAATGTGGCCTCTATTTCCCAGAAAGCTGCTGTCGAATCCATTTCTGGCCCGCAGGAGTCGGTGGGAGTGATGATTGCTGAATACGAGCGTCGGCGCAAGTTCGTGGTCGAACGGTTAAACGCGATGAAGGGATTAAGCTGTGCCAATCCCCGTGGCGCTTTTTACGCGTTCCCGAATGTTTCGGCTTTCCTGGGCGAGGGCAGAATCAGAGATTCAGTAGAATTCTCGAGTCTGCTATTGCGGCAGGCCGGCGTCGCCTTAGTCCCAGGATCTGCGTTTGGGAAGGAAGGCTATGTCCGAATTTCCTTTGCCACTAGCATGGCTAACCTGGAAAAGGGCTTGGATCGCATGGATAAAGCACTGCAACAGCTATAGTAAAGAAGGGTGGAAGGGTGAAGGCTGAAGAAAACACTCGGGCTTGTGAATTTTGAAAATGAAATCCGAATGGCGGGAGCGACAAAAAGAAGGGAATCGCGCGGAAGCTGATCGGGGATTCTGGCCACCAGCCCCTAGCTCCTATCCCCTATACCCTAGTTTATGATTTGGTTCAACGAAAAAACGGTTTTGGCCGAAGGGGCCAGGCAACTCCTCAGTGAGATCATTCATGTTACCCATGAACTGTTCAATTACCCTCATTGTGCTATCCTCCTCGTAGATGAACTCCAGCGCCAGCTTTATGTGGTGGCCTCCAGCGGTTACCGTGAGAAAGCAGTCCGGAATCTCAGGGTGGCCATTGGTACCCAGGGGATCACCGGTTGGGTAGCCCAACATAA
>JBGOTQ010000270.1:0-10746 GCA_041476565.1 Terriglobia bacterium
ACTCCACTGCCAGATTCAATGTGTCAATGGTAATGAACGTCCGTAGTCCGAAACGCCCCTGTGCTTTTTCGACGGCGTACCGGGCCATGTTCTCAAACCGGGAGCGCCAGGGTTCCTGAAGCGGACTCGTCAATACGTCCTCCAGAGCGTCCCAGGTGGCCAGCGGCGGAGATTGAGTTCCCGACCACGTGTAGAGTCCGTTGCCGTAGAACTCAATAGGAACTCCCGTGAAACCGGCGAAGACATTCTCGCCGAAGTGGAGACTGGGGTAGCCAATCGGCATGGAGTCGTCATCCAGGTCGGCACAGATTCGCTGCTGGGCCTCGATCATGGCCATCACACGGGACGGGTCCTCCACAGAGAGGCACTCCGTTCTGAAGCCGGCGACGCCTTCTGGAAAGTAAGTTAACGTGTACCCTGGGGCTGCAACTCGGTAGCGGGCCGGATGCCCATGGGCTCTGAGGTAAGAGTCCCAGTGCGGATTGGGAATGAGGGTCGTGATCAGAATGCGGTCCCTGGCCTGGCGCTTCCAAAATGCGACCAACCGCTCCATGGTGGACCCAGCATCCCGCTTGTACAAGTCAGGCATTGAGCTGATCCACTCCCCGCACCTCCCGGGATTCCTGAAACACGGTTCAAAGCCGGTTGATGTCCCGGACCGCCCGGGGCAGATAGTCCGATTTCTTCAGCGCTTCGGCGTAACGCACACCGATCAGGCTGCCATAATAACGGGCGCGGGTTTCAAGCTGCTCGGTCAGTGAGCCACCCAGCGTAGCCCCATAGGCCCGGCGCTCAGACTCGACTACGGAGTCTTTAGATTCAAGATACTCCGTGCTGGACTGGAAGCAGCGCCAGGCTTCCATCTTGGCCTCGAAGGTCCCGGAGATGTCCACAATGTCGGTTGGTTGCGGCAATAGCTGGATCACCTCGAAATGATAAAGCGACGCCGCCATCCAGGGAGATCCCAGGTCGGCACTGCAGGACCATCCCGCCTGCCACCAGGAATCACAGGCCAGGCGCGCCATAGCGTGGTGCTGGAAATATTCGGCCCAGTAGTGCGAAAGAATTACATCGGGCTGGTAGGTGCGAATACTCTCGATGCACAACCGGTAGGTTTCCCGACTCTCCTGCACGGCGTAATCAGAGTAGTTGAAACACTTGAAGCTGGCCACCCCCAGCACCGCATGCGCCCGCTGAGCCTGAGCGGTGATCCGCTCCACGGCCGTGTCTTTGTCGGCGATATCAGAAAAGTCTTCGTCGCTGTTTCCGAAACACACCACGTCGACTTTGCCGCCGCTGTCCGCGATCTTGCGGATGATCCCGCCCACTGCCAGAACACTGTCGTCAAGATGAGCGCCAAGAACCAGAACCTTCATGCTCGCTTTCCTCCAAAACACTACACGGTGAAAGACCTGACGCCAAGAACCGATGCCAGCAACTCGAGTTCTTTGCGAATGTCGCCGTGCACGATGATTGCATGGTGAGAGACCCCCTGGCGTTGGATTTCGACCAGGTATTCCTTCACCGGCCGGTCGACCTTTATCAACGCATGGATCTCGTCGCAGGGAAGGCAGGGGAACTCCAGCGACTCCCCGCCGGAAATCAGCATCTGCCAGCCGGCAGCCGTATCCAGGAGGTGTCCCATTGTTACGGGACCGGGTTTGAGGATGAACTGCATGTTGACGCCGCTGCCCTGAAAGCCCCATTCTTCCGGGGCGCCCGTCAAGGTCACGCGGTCATCACTTCCTGCCAGCACCGGCGACGCCACGCCGTGCCCAACCATGAAGATCGCGTTGTGGGTTGCGTCGTACTGTCCCCATTCCGCCTGCAGCGGAGAATTGCCCGTGAGCCAGTACATGGCGTGCATCATGGTGAGACCGGCCAGATCTCCCTCTGAGGCCACGAGATATTTCCCCTTCTCGAGCATTAATGAGGCGCCCAGACGCGCCGGTGCGCCGGTGTGTTTTTCAATGTAATGCTGGCCCAGAAAGCAGAGCGCATCCAACCTGAGGCGCTCAACCAGGCCCTCCATCGCGATCGCAACCCGGCATGAACGGTACAGATCCTCCTCACGTGGGCCTTTCAGCCTGAAGCGCGACGCCAGATTCTTCACCAGAGCCCACGTTTCGCTTTCCGGCACTGCTTCCCAAAGCTTTAAAAGGTGGGACAGTTCCACATAGATGACATTCGGGCCCAGTGAGCCACGGATTTTTGTCTTGTCGTTTTCCAGGTCGAACATGCCCCGGAAGACGTGCCCGATGACTCCGATATTCACCTGCCGAAGGCGCGCTGCAACCTGTCGCACTCGCGCTAGACGAACGATCTCCTGATAGGGCCGTTCCTCGCCGATCGAACCCACAACAATGTCGCAGCGCCGCCCCATTTTGACGAAAGTGCCGGAGAGTTGAGCGGTGCCGATCAACGCACTATTGCGCATCACCGTCTCATAGTTGTCTTCCGGTGTGATGTCTTCGCCAACCTGAGTCGTAAACATGACCACGGGTACGTTTGGTACGTAGTCGATTGCCTGCAGGGAGATGTAGTCCGGCGTGTAGGTGCCCTCCACCACGATGAGCAGATCCAGGCCCGCCCCGGCAAACGCTTTGCCCGCCCTATCCGCAGCATCAAGTGTATCGACCAGACATGGGTAAACCACCTCAAAGTCCTGGCGCAGCCGGTTGGCAACCACCTGCAGATCGCCGATCACATCTTCCTTAAATTTCCCGGAAAACATACGCCAGTACTCGAAGTACGCCACGGCAAGCAGACCGACCCTGATTTGTGCCCGGCGAGCCGGCCTTTCGCTCAGAATGTCGCCGAACAGGCCGCCTTCGCCGGCTTCAAAAGACTGGATGAACTCACTCATCGGACTCCTCCGTTTGCTCTCGAGTGTCACCCTTCCGCATGGAGTCTCCTGGCCCAATCGGCCAGTGTTAGCGCTAGAAGTTCCTCCCCTCGCCTGGCAGTCTCGTCTCGAGCGAAATCCAGCAATCGCCGGTAAAACTCAAACCCGGAACCGTCTTCCCCTTCCTGGATCGGCGAGACATGGGAGAGGGTGACGAACGGGATGCCTGCCTCGGCGCAAGCCATGAAATCGTGCCTGGCAAGCTCCAGCGTGATTCCAAAGTTCTTCCGGGGCAGATACCAGGTGTACTCCGTGGTCAGGGGAAAAGACCTCAGCCTTCCCGGAACCTGCAAGCTGTCGTAAATCGCTCGCTTGATGGGACGCGGTTGCAGGGGCTCTTTCCCATTCAGGATGTCCCAGCCCGCTTCCTGAAGGTGTCTCGAGCTGTCATAGAGATAGCCTTCCGCCTCGAGCGCCTTGAAAAGGTTCTCACAGATGGCGAGGCAGGGGGCCCGGAAGCCGACGATGTCCATCTCCAGAGCCTCCTCCAGCAAGCGCCGCCCCTTGACCAGGCGCTCGCGAATCGGAGGCACCCCAAGCGCCACTTCAATGGCCGCCCGTTCTCTGGCAAGGCGCTCCCGCGCAGGTCCCTCGTGCGCCATCCCCATGATCATTGAAGGGGGAATACCGAATTCGAAACGGTCGTGTTCCAATCCATGTTGGGCTATCTCGTGGCCTTCCTTCATGGCCTGCTTCAGGACCTCGACATAGCCAGGCCGCTGGCCCAGTGGGATCCCTTGAGCCAAAGGTACCGTGAAGAGAGTGGACCGGATGCCCAGTTCCTGAAAGAAATGCAGCAGGTTCGCCAGGTGGGCTTCGCTGGAATAGCCCTCATAGCAGACATCGTCGACCGTCATACAGAAGATCATCTTCTCCTCCCCGATCCTGGCAGGCCCACGTGCTTTCAATTCACAGTGATTTGGCCTCACCTATATGCCGCGAGCGCACAGCTCACGGAGTAACGGAGTCAAGGATTCACATCCGGATTCCCTGATCACGAAACCCTCTTCGATCCGGTTGGAACCTGCGGGGTGCCCAAAGAGACTGACGTCGGAGTTCACGCACATGCGGGCCCGCAGGGGATAAGTGGCATGCTCGTCCGGGTAGGGCGATTCGGCTTCTGCCAAACCGATTCCATGCATAGGCGGGTAAACGTCATATTGACTCAGACCGTGCTTCTGGAATACGGCCTTCACCCCTCGTACCATTTCGCCAGAAATCGCGCCGTCTTTCAGGTAGCCCAGCTGGACGTTGGCGGCTTCGAACAATGCCCCGAGGAACTTTTTCTGTGCGTCCGACGCCTTGCCCGCCACGAAGGGGTATTCCGCCGTGGCTATGTATCCCTGGTATTGAACGGCCAGGGCGGCCATGATCATGTCCCCGTCCTGTATGACCCTGTCAGTCCCACGACCGATGATGGTGTTGGTTCGCGGGCCGCTGCCGAAGACAGTGAAAGTGATCGATTCCGCTCCCGCCATTCGGGCGGCTCCTTCCGCAGCACCGGCAGCCATGAGTTCGGTGTTGCCGGGGACGGCCCCCGCCATCAGCTTCTGGTAACCCATGCAAGCCAGTCGGCCGGCCTCGCGGAGACAGGCAATCTCGTTTTCGCTCTTTATTAACCGGGCCTCTCGCACGATCGTATCGGCTTCGACAATCTCCAGGTCAGGGATCGTCCCATGGATCCGGTCGAAGATCGGGCCCGGCATGTCCCATCTCCCCACGAAACCGAGCCGTTTGTCGCCGCCCAGGGTGTCGCTCAGGACCTCCTTCAACGTGGAAAACTTCGCCAGGGGATAGTCGATCTCTTCCGGCACCGATACACACGCGAACTCCTTGACGTTGCGGAGGTCTTGCCAGGGGCACATCTCTCGTGCGTACCGTTCGCCTTCGGGAGCCCCAGCCAGAATCGGTTCCCCTTTTCTGGCTATGAAGCACGCTCCACGCTCAAAAATAGGCCAGAAATTACTCACATAGCGCAGATTCTCCCGCCGGTATTCGTCGCCGTAGACCATCAGACCGTCCAGGCTGTTCTTCACCAGGGCTTCTTGAATACGTTTAATCCGATCAACAAACTCGCTTCTAGGTATGGCCGGCATGTTCTGGTTTACTCCTCCTTCTCGGTATGGAATCAGGCAAGGTTTTGAATAATCCCAGTATTATATAATGCGTGTCCTACGGAAAGATTTTCCGACTCTAAGAAGGAGTTGTATTCTAAGCGTCGGTGAGGGATTCTGGTCCTATGCGACACGTACCCTTTTGGTTGGACCGTTAGCTGCGTTTACAGCCTTCCGGGAGCTAATTGTTCCCTGATCTCTTCAGAAAGAGAGCATTAAGCTGCGCCCCAGAGCACCGGTGAGTTTGTCTTGAGCTGCCAGGGCAAATTGGCGGTGGATTCCCTCCAGGTTTCGGAGATGGTTGGCGAAGTCCCAGGCTAGATCGCGGGCAACACGCACGTTCCAAATGGCCAGCAGTTGACCAATTCGCCCTGTATCCTGGGCAATTTCACCTAAAATCCCGCTAGATAGAACCTTTAATGCTGACGGCAGGACAGCTTCTAAGAGGCCATTGACCCGCTCATAATCGTCATGTTCCGGGCTATCCAGCTTGGGGGCCAGATGAAGCTCATCATCAGTCTGAAGCAAAGCGAGTGATAAATCGTGATTGATATGAGCATTCATCCCCGCCAGTGCGAACTGTATGCGATCGATACCGGTGCTGTGCCTCGCGTCAAACAATGCTTCCCAAGAGTTAGGAGATGTAGGCTCGTGATTCAGGAAATCGGCGATGGCCCTGAAGTAGAAATTAGCAAAGACCACATCCAGCCGTGTCAGCCACGCCGCATCCTCCCAGCCGTTCGTGGGTGGGTTCTCACCGATGTATCTTGTTACCTCCAGGTACAGGAAGTTGAACCATTTTAGCCCGTCGTCGTTCGGTAAGGTTGCATCGATACTCTGCATCACTCTTATAACATCTTCGATCGTGCTCGGTTTTGGACCGCTCACAATCTGAAGCAGTTTCTGATCAGGAGTGTCGTCATTCAAGGCGAGGTTTCCTCTCGTCCTTGTATCTTGCGCCTTTCCAAAAGCGATTCTGGATCAAGGTTAGCAAGCACCTCATCAGCCTCACGAACCGAACTCTTAAGTTTCGACAAAAGTTTCGCTCGTGGAATGAGCGAGCGCTCGTCAAACTCCTGCTGGCGGATTCGATGATCAGGAGCACCTCCAATACCACTGACTATCCATTGCCGCACATTCCCGGAAAGATGTAAAAGAAGGTTGCCGATGCTATTGGATTCAGAATTGGGCCGCAGCCAAACCGCCTCATCACTGAGCTTTTCCAAACACCTCTCTATCCTGGGCAGGAAATTCGCTGTCAGAAGTGAACGGCACTCTTCAATAAACGTTTCAGAAATTTCACTCATTGGCCGAGCGTCAGGGCCACGCTACTTGTAAGTAAAGCGGGACATGCTCTGGGATTCTGACTAAAGAATCCTCATCTTGCCCTCACCTGGGAAATATTCGGTGAGTTCTGCCAATCTCTTAAGAGCAACTCTGAAGTTCATCCTACTCGATATCTTCATCTGAAACAATGATTCGCTACTTTTCTGGCGGTCAATTTAGTCTTTAGCACATATACGGGCGCCGTTGTCTGGATGCCTCCGAATGCGCCTGACAATTGTCGCTCAATTGCTGCGAAGGGCAATAACGGGTTCAATCCGTGACGCTCGAAGCCAACGCCTCGGGCGATAGTTTCGTGCGCACCACCAACTCCTTCCCGTCCGGCTCTGCCTGGGTAACGGGTAGATACATCTCAATGCTTGATGCATCCTCCACGCTGCTCTCACGAACATCGGAGATTACGCCGATCACGCGGGTGTCGCAGCCAACTACTAGCGAGAAGCGTCCAACTGGGTTTTCCCCCGGCCAATGACGGTGTGCAGCGGCTTGATTGATGACGATGACGGGCTCGCTCGTGGGATTATCCTGCCAGCTAAAGTCTCGGCCCTCGCGCAAATGCATGCCCATGGCGCCGAAGTAGCCTGGCGTCACGACATATACGAAGGCGTCGTCATTTACTCCCGGAGGATAAGCCCTCCCCTTCACCCTGAGACCCCAGCTCCTGTTGCGGTCGAGCGGAAGCTTGTCGGACATGCCAGCGGATTCGATGCCGGGGATAGCGCTGACGCGCTGCAAAATCTCTTGAAGGACCACGCCGCGCCGCGCCCGACTGCCACCATCGTCGTAGTCCACCTTGATCGCGGCAGCCCGGCTCGGCTGGAATCCCAGATCCACGTCCAGAACTCTTAGAAAGCTGCGCAACAGCAAACCTGCGCCAATCACGAGTACGCACGCCAATGCGACTTCCGAGATAACCAGCCCTGAGCGCATGCGATCGTGTTTTCTCTCCGCACTCATTCCGGGGCCGGCATTTTTCAACGCTTTCTGAAGATTGCCGGCAGACATTTTGAGGCCGGGAGCAAGGCCGAATAGCATGGCGGTGGCAACTGTGATGAGCAGCGTCCAGGTCAGAGCAGAGCCGTCCACTCTCACGCCGCTAAGCAACGGGAGCGCAATCGATCCCTGATTACCGGGATACAGGGTGACGGCAAAGGCGAATCCCAGGCCGAGCAACGCGCCGGTACTCGACAGGACCAGGCTCTCCGTCAGCAACTGGCGAATCAGCCTTCCTCGCCCTGCTCCCAGAGCGCTGCGCATGGCGAACTCCTTGCTTCGGGCAGCGCCGCGCGCCAGCAGCAGGTTCGACAGATTCACGCAAACGATGAGCAGGATAAGGCCCACGGCACACCACAACACGATCAGCGTAAAGACGCGATCCCGGCACAGGGTGCGATACGTGTAGCGCAGGTCCTGCAGCAGGATATCGAGTGATGACACTGCTCGCGCTTCGCGATGTTGCTGTTTCACCAGCCAGTCGATCATTGGTTTCCTCTTTCTTCCTGCTTTGCAAGTAATCAACACATCACGCTGGCCAGTCTCTGCCCGTACGAAACATCCTCACAGGGAGTGCAATCAAAAGTGACGTGCGACGGAGAAGCTAATTCAGGGTTTCTCGGCGACCTGGCATCTCCTCACTTGGCCTGAAAGGCCAAGATAGCGGAGCCCAGAGACGGAAGCATCGCAACCCTGGCCTGAAAGGCCAGAATAGCTCAGCCCAGGGCAGAGCGAGTGTCTGTAACGAGCGTCGCCCTGGGTCAATGACCCCCACAAAACATCCCAAGCTCTGAAAGAGCGGAATAGCAAACTGGACCCAATCAACCAATTGATGAGGGGAAAAGATGTTGCCTTTAAGCGCAAGAACCTGGAAGCTCAAGGTCTCTATTTCGCCCGTCAGGGCTTCAATCATTCATGTAATTTAAACCCAGGGCGACGCGGTGGCCTGAGGCCCAGGTGACCGCCGTCACCCGCTAGCCCTCGGCTGGATTGTGCCGGCCATTCAGGCCAGGCTTTCGATGCTCCCCCTTTGTACGTCGTCTTTGATTGCACCCATTCTCACAGAGCTGTTTGCGGCCTTATTTCGTAATGGAATATGACTTGGCCTTACGGTTATTGACCCAAATTTCCAATTCGGCAGAGATCCACCATCCGCTGCTCCAGCGCTATCCCCCAGGTAAGTGACAAAGACAGCGGCCAGGTTACACAGATTATTCAGATTCCAATACAAACGCACTTAACAAAGATCCAACCAGCCTTCAGGTGGGGCGAATGGGTTTAAGGGGGAAGAACAGGTCGGGCCTCAAGAGTCCTCAAACCGGCATGAAGAGCCAAGCGCTTGAAGATTTCAGGATCCGCCCCCTGGCCGTTCGCGGGTTTGAGGATTTAGAGTTTTGCGAGAGAACGTTTTGGTTTTACCATGCATGGAGATATTGCATGATCATTCAAGGTAATTGGATCCAAATGAACGAGGTTAAGATGGATATCTCTCTATCAGGTAAAATGCGCCTTTTGATCATCTCCACACTCATGTTACTGGCCATGCCCGGTACTCCTTCCCTGGCAGAAAGGCAGGTAGCGATCACGTTTGACGACTTACCTGTGGCCCAATCTGGCGACAGTGGTTGCGAATATTCCCAACTGGTACAGTTGACACAAAAACTGCTCGAGCCGTTCCAACAAGACAAAGTGCGCCTGACTGCTTTTGTCATTACAGGTAACTGTTCAACGCTAACTCCTGAACAGCAACGTACGGTTCTGAAGATATGGTCGAATGCAGGAGCAGAGCTGGGGAATCACACTTATTCGCATCGAGGTCTGAACGATATGCCGATCGAGGAGTACGAACAGGACATTTTGCGGGCAGACTCAACCCTCAGGAATCTCCTCGGCAGCACGCGAATTCGGTATTTCCGGTCGCCGATGTTGCAGACGGGACCGACTCGTGAAATTAAGGACCGGCTAGAGAGATTCCTTGCTGCCCACGGCTACCGGCAGGCCCCTGTGACGTTAGACAACTCCGACTGGATGTTTGCCTATGTATACAATGAAGCTATCACGCGGGGTGACCAGAGATTGGCCCGCCAGGTCCGAAATGCTTATATTCCTTACATGGAATCTATAATTGCCTTCTTTGAACAGAGAGCTGTTGAGGTAGTCGGGCGCGAGTTTCCTCAGGTACTGCTACTGCATGCTAACCGACTGAATGCCGAGATGGGACCTGAACTCCTTTCTATGCTGAAGAACAGGGGATACCGGTTTGTGTCTCTCGATCAGGCGCTTCGAGACGAAGCCTACGGATTGCCAAATGGCTATGCGGGCAAAGGCGGCTTTTCGTGGTTGCACCGTTGGTCAATGACCAAGGGGATGCCCAACAAGGGGGAACCCGACGAGCCTGATTGGTTGAGAAAAGAATGGAAACGACTTCGATCCAACCAGCAATAGTCGGTGGCGGGCTTCCGCATGCGCGTGGCGTCTTCCTCTGTATAGCTTTCATGAAAATGCGCGTTTTGGTAGCCACGACAAACCGCTTTGGGTTTGTCGTGGGCCTTTGACCTCATATGAATAGCCCACGAGGAATTCAGAGTACGAATTCATCGTGACTACCCCAGCCATTTTCGTCTGCGGTGGTGAACTTGAAAAGGTCATGGGGGACTTTCATGAACTCGATCCAATAGTCGAAGGGCGACAGCGGGGATGACAGTTTGAATGGTTTTCAATTCGAGTCTCCCTCCCAAGTTCATGAATTTGAGAGAGGATGAGCAGAACATTGGCAAGGATTATAATCACCAACAGGAGGGGGTTCTCGGATCCAGGGGGGAAGTCCCTTTCCAAGGGGCGGTGATTTGCCTTGGCGGAAAACTCTCACGGTTATTCGGAGATGCTAACAACTTTCTCCGTTATTGGGGTATAACAACTCACGGATATTAGGTTAAACCGACAATTGTCGTGTTATCACGGGAAAACCTTGGATCACAGGAAAACTGTTCAATAAGTAGTTGGCGTGTTTGTGTATTTCATAACAGTGCCCTATGATCTTTTCAGGTTCACCACCGCAGATGAAAATGGCGGTCTTAGGGGGAGTGTGGGAGCCGATCTCAGAGCGGCGACCAATTTCACCCGGGCTACCGCCGCGACGGAGCGCGGCGGCCACCCTCAAGACTCGCATTTTCATGAAAGCCCATGCAAAAATATAGAATTCAACTCGCACTGGTTTTCATCGTTCTGACAATTATTGATGGGTTTCTATTTATGCAATGGAGCTATATGGCAAACCGACCGTCAACTGTTGAGGGAGTGGACGGAACCGAGATTAGCATTGAACCCATCACTCCATATCCCGAACATGCTCTTTTCACCTGTATTTTGCTCGCAGCATCATTTGCTCTA
>JBGOTQ010000271.1:0-10704 GCA_041476565.1 Terriglobia bacterium
CGGCTAGTTCCATGATCTGGGGGTTTCCCAGTTGATCCTTTATCAGAGTCTGCTTGACCAGTTCTACCCGTTCCGACTGAAAGTGCGGGTACAAGATCACGATGTTTAGCAGAGAGAGATAAGCTTCCAAATTCTTCGGGGGGACGGAAGCTTCGAAGACGGTAGCCTCCGGCTCAAGCGTGATTTTAAAATCGACGTCCAGGGCCTGAAGTTCTTCGCGCCATTGCTCATTGGACTTCCTCGGGTTCGCCATCAGCAGCATCTGGGCGACTAAATTTGCTAGGCCGTTTTTGCCCGGCTGGTCCGCCACCGATCCTGCTTTGATCAGCAGCGCTACCGACACCTCGGCAGCTTCCTCCTGCTGCACCACGAAGGTCTTCAGTCCATTGAGCAGGTCATACTTATGGATTCGAAGGACCCGAGGAGTGTTCGAAGGGGACTCCGGAGTCTGACCAACGGCCTGGATTGCTGATAAAAGACACCCCAGCAGACACAAGCTTAACCACCAAAAGGAGAATCTCCTTCTGATCTGACCGCGAAAGTATCTTGGCCTGTAAATCCCTGTCACAGTGTGCTTCCAACTGGTGCCGTGATGCCTCACCGTCAGAGTCAAATGGCGCGATCCTTGAGATTTCAATTTAGCCAGGTCAGTTCCCTTCTCCAACTTTAGCTGGAACCAGGCGATGCTGCAAGAGGCTTTGTAGGATGGGGGGGGGACAGTGGCAAGGTATGGAAGCGGGATCGCTACCCCTTCTTCAGTTCGATGAGAACCTGTTTGGCAACTGCCTTCAGCGTGTCAAAGACTCCAATCCCAGAGGAGGCAACGGCCTCAATGACCGGTTCACCTTTCCGCAACAACTCACGTTTCATCTCTTCGACAGAAACAATGTTGGGGAGGTCCCGCTTGTTCACCTGCAGGGCATATGGGATCTTCATGAGGTCATAGCCCTGTAGCTTCAAATTCTGCTCCAAGTTGCTTACACTCTCGGTGTTGGCATCCATTCGTTCGATCTGGGAATCAGCGACAAAAATAATGCCATCCACGCCCTTAAGAATCAATTTGCGGCTGGCATCGTAAAATACTTGGCCGGGGACCGTGTAAAGATGAAACCTTGTTTTGAACCCTCGAACCGTTCCTAATTCCAGCGGCAGGAAATCAAAAAACAGAGTGCGGTCGGTTTCTGTTGCTAGCGAAATCATCTTGCCTTTGGCGTTTGGGGCTGTCTTGTCGTAGACATATTGGAGGTTCGTCGTTTTCCCTCCCAAGCCCGGGCCATAGTAGACGATCTTGCAGTTAATCTCTCGGGAAGCGTAATTGATGAATGTCAAGACTGATTATTCCCTCGTCAGAGCAATAGCCAAACAGATCAGTTAATCGCACTCTTCCCCAAGTTCAATTTCGAAGGTTGAATAGCCGCAGGCGCTCCCGAATCGAGTCTAATGAGCAAACAGGCTGTCGATATCTTCGTCGGTGATTTCCGCAAAAGGAGACTCCACCTCCGGCCGGCCTGATTCTTTTTCGAGGGTGATCTTCCTAACAATCTTCTCAAAAACCTCGGTCAGTTCCTGTGAGGCTTTTCTGACGCGAAGCCGAACCAATCCGAGAGATGAATGGCTGTCAAAAATGACCACTAGAATGACTCGCTGAGCCACAATGGAGATATGGATATTGTCTCTCTCCCCTTCGTGAAAGAGGATCGAGAACTCTTTTTCTCCGATGAGCTTGGCCAGACCGTCTGTAGCAGCCACATTTCCGGCCGTTAGAGAAGCCAGTGAGGTGGCGTCCAGATTCTCCAGATCCCCTTGAGCGGCAATCTGCTGCCCGTTCTTGTCCACCAGAAAGACCAGCTTGGCGTTGGAATCCGACCGAAGCCGAGCGATGATCACTTTGATGCGCTGATACTCCTCCTCGTACATGATCATGTCAGCGTTGCCCATTTTGTCAGCCTATCCACCCATCAAGATGGAGTCGCGATTGGAGGTTGCCGGGACCGTCAATACCTTCGGGCTTTCCAAGGGATGGTCTTCCATAATTGATTGATTTTAATAAGATAACTATGCCCTTACCAAGCAATCCATGGCTTATAGCACACAACTGATTCGCCCTGCAACAGGTTTCTACGGCCTTGTAAATCGACGGAAAGGCCTTGTAACTTTACTATTTTAGGAATTGCAGGAAGATTTCCATCAAGTCCGTTCCTGAGCCGGTCTCTTGACGGGAAAGGGTTTTCCTGCTATACATAGACTTCCGTTGATGAAATGATTTTTCATCCTGGCCCTTTCCGATGCCCACCCGCCAGGCGTACTGGATCCAAAGGGATGAAAAGAATGGTAGGTTGCTCATAAATCAGGGGATTAGGTGAGCTTCGGCATCAGGCAGGACAATAAGCCACCTGTGTGAGGATGACGAATGAGAAAAGCATCCGACGAGAGAAAAAGTGGTGCTCGAAAACGAGGTCCCCGCTTGGTAACAGATTCTGCTGTCCGCCAGAAGAATGGGCTGTCGAAAGGCACACCGGCCGGGTTAAAAGGGCGAAGAGCCGTGTTTCGGCTCAAGAAAACCTCAATGGCAAAGCACAAAATTGTCATGGCCAAGAGAAGTCCAGTAGTAAAAAACCAGAAAGTCGTCCCCCCGGAGATATCGTTGCCCCGCCAATCGTCTTCTCGAAACCTCGTGTTGAGCGCTGCTAAATCTGCTGCACTGAGGCAGTATGAGTCAGCCATTAAGTTGATGTATTCTCAAGATTTTGAGGGGGCAAGAACCATCTTTACCAAGATCATCGGCACCAATCCTGATGACAAAGAGATCCAAGAAAGAGTGAAAACACACTTGAAGCTTTGTGAGCAAAAGATGGCTCGCAGACCCTCTGCGCCAAAAACCCTCGAAGAGCACTATGACGTGGGTGTGGCCTTGATGAACCAGGGAAGGTATGCAGAAGCACGAGATCATTATCAAAGGGCTCTTAAACTCAACCCCCAAAGTGATTTTGTGATTTACGCGATGGCTGCTTTGAGCTGTCGAACCGGAGATCTCGACAGTGCTCTCGCATCCCTGAAGGCGGCTATCCAGCTCAGACCCGACAATCGTTATCTCGCACAGCATGATTCAGACTTTGAACCGTTCATGCAGGACGCCCGCTTCATTGCCATCATTTTCCCTGAGCGCTTGAACTCTACTGCCTCATAGCTTGAAACTCGTCTAACCGCGAGTCTTGAGATTGCTTTAAAGCTTTTAGTCTGAGATCCCGAAAGAACTTCAGTGAATACCCGGAATCAACCTGCAATCAATAGCGTTTCTATCGGCGGCGGTTCGGGCCTTGCCCGCCTGCTGCTAGGGCTAAAACATTTTGTCAAAAAGAACCGTCGGGGCGATGCTCTTAGTGCCGGCCTTCTTGCCATTGACCAACTGACTGCCGTAGTCACAGTCACAGACGACGGCGGGAGTTCAGGGAGGCTAAGAGATGAGTTCCAAATCCTGCCCCCGGGCGACATTCGAAAGTGCCTGGTAGCTCTGTCCGAGGATGAACTCCTAATGTCAAAGCTCTTTCAATATCGCTTCAGTGGCGAGGGGGATTTGCAGGGGCACAGCTTTGGAAATCTGTTTCTCACTGCACTGACAAACGTGACGGGAGACTTCCTCGAGGCCATTCGGCTATCAACAGAAGTTCTTGCCATTCAGGGTCGCATCCTGCCTTCGACGATGGCCGATGTGCGCCTGATTGCTGAACTGGAGAATGGGGCGGCGATTTTCGGTGAGTCCCTGATTGGCCGATCTCCTGTCCGCATTCGGCGAGTTTCGATTTTCCCCGAGAGTTGCGATCCGCTTCCCGAGACCCTGGAGGCCATTGCCGAGGCCGAGATCATCACCATGGGGCCCGGATCGCTCTACACCAGCCTTTTACCCAGCCTGCTGGTCCGGGGTATTCCAGAAGCGATTCGGAAATCTTCAGCCACTAAGATTTACATCGCCAACATCATGACGCAACTCGGGGAAACCCTGGGATTTTCAGCTTCAGATCATTTGAAGGCCATCCAGGAGCACATCTCAGACTTTCCGTTTGATTATGTCCTCTGCAATCTCACACCTATTTCCCCGCTCCAGCGGCAGAATTATTTGGAGGAACAGGCCACCCAGATTGAAACAGACCTCGATCGGATGAAGCCCTTTGGGGTGAGGATTGTATTGAAGGAATTGTTGGCTGTCGATGAAAAGGTTCGTCACGATCCCATCAAGCTGGCTCAGGCTTTATTTGAGGTTCATCTCGCGGCCAGGCAATCCAGCCTCATCTCACAATCCCGTTTCGAACCAGTCGTGTGACTCATGAACGATCTGACTATTTTAATCATGGCCGCCGGGAAGGGGACACGTTTCAAATCGTCCAGGCCGAAGGTTTTGCATCAGTTGGCAGGCTCTCCCCTGGTCGCTCATGTCATCAAGGTGGCCCAGAAATTAAATCCGTCCAATATCGGAATCGTGGTGGGCCACGAATTCGAAAAGGTCCAGGCCGCACTAGCTGAATATCCCGTGCATTTCATTGTACAGATTCCCCAACTAGGTACGGGGCATGCCGTTCAGTTGGCCAAGCCCTTTTGGGAAAGCCGTCCTGGCAGTCTGATGGTCCTATCCGGAGATGTCCCGCTGATCACCGGTGAGACCCTGAGCAAGCTCGCGGACCATCATGACAAAGGCCAAGCTAGTGTGACCCTGCTCTCCACGGTGCTCGACGACCCTACCGGCTATGGGCGGGTGGTTCGGAATCCCCTAGGGGAAGTCGAGCAAATTGTCGAACAAAAGGACGCTTCGGCTGAGGAAGGAAAGATCCGGGAGATCAACACCGGAATCTACTGCTTTCAGATTCCCGATCTGGCCACTGTGGTCGATCAACTCTCCGCAAGTAACGCACAAAGGGAATACTACCTGACCGACTGCGTCGGTCTTTTGCGGGCCAAGGGCCGAAAAGTCAAGGCGGTGGTCTGTGACAACCCGGACGAAGTGTCGGGGGTCAATAGTCGTGTAGAACTCGCGCAGTTGGAGAGAACCCTGCGCGAAAGGAAGAACCGGCAATTGATGCTGGACGGCGTCACGCTGATTGACCCGACAACAACCTATATTTCGCCCGAAGTATGCATCGGCTCGGATACAACCATTCACCCCAATGTTTACATCCAGGGGCGCACGTGTATCGGCAAAGGCTGTGAGATCTTCCCCCATGTGCGAATCTCACGGTCGGTTATAGAAGACCACGTAGTGGTCCTGGACTCTTCGGTAGTGGTGAACAGCCACGTTCACTCGGGGAGCCAGATCGGCCCCTTTGCTCACTTACGAACAGAGGTCGAAATCGGGAAAGATGTGAAGATCGGCAATTTTGTTGAACTGAAGAAAACCACCGTGGGCGATGGGAGCAGGGCCTCTCATCTCAGTTATCTGGGAGATGCCCAGATCGGCAAAGAGGTGAACATCGGTGCTGGGACGATTACGTGCAATTATGACGGGGTCAAGAAATACCCAACGGTCGTCGAAGACCATGTCTTCATCGGGAGTGATTCGCAGCTGGTGGCCCCGGTTATTGTCCGCAGGGGAGCCTTTGTGGCAGCAGGCTCTACGATCACCCAGGAGGTCCCTGCAGACTCCCTGGCCATTGCCCGTTCTCAGCAGGTGATCAAGCCGGACTGGGTCAAGAAGCGGAAAGAACGGCTCAAAAAGGAGTAGATTCTATGTGCGGCATTGTAGGCTATCTTGGGAACAAGCCGGTTGTACCAGTTCTCATCGATGGACTGAAGCGGCTGGAATACCGGGGATATGATTCGGCTGGCATTGCCGTTGTGGATGGAGCCCAACTGCACATTCGGCGCGCTTCAGGAAAACTCCGGAACCTGGAGGAGGTTCTGGAGGCCAACCCCTGTAGTGGGACGTACGGGATCGGCCATACCCGCTGGGCCACCCACGGTAGGCCCACCGAAGAAAACGCCCACCCCCACCGGGATTGCCGTGGGAAGATCGTGGTTGTCCACAACGGCATCGTCGAGAACTACCTCACCCTCAAGAAGACTCTAATCAGTGAAGGCCACACTTTTGTGACTGAGACCGACACCGAGGTGATTGCCCACCTGGTGGAAAAGTATTCAGCCCAGTCCAGAGGTCCTCTAGAAGAAGCGGTCCGCAAGACCCTGAAGGAGATTACGGGCATCTACGCGGTGGTGATTGTCTCGGTCCACGATCCCGACAAGATTGTCGCAGCCCGCCTAGGACCTCCCCTCGTGATTGGCCTGGGGGGGGAGGAGTCTTTCATCGCGTCAGACATCCCTGCCATCCTGGCCCACACCCGCGATGTTGTCTTTCTGGGCGACCACGAGATGGCTGTGCTGACCCCCCATGAGGTGAGGCTCAGCACGTTGGAAGGGGCTCCAGTCGAGCTGAAACCGCAACGCATTACCTGGGACCCGATCATGGCCGAAAAGGGCGGCTACAAGCATTTCATGCTCAAGGAGATTCATGAGCAACCACGGGCGGTCAGAGACACGACGCTGGGCCGGATCTCCCGAGACACCGGGAAGGTGATTCTGGAGGAGATGAAAATTCCTGAACAGGAAATACGCGCCCTGGAAAATGTGCGAATTATCGCCTGCGGGACGAGTTGGCATGCGGCGCTGACCGGGAAGTTCATGATCGAGAGCCTGGCTCGAATTCCTGTGGAAGTGGATTATGGATCCGAGTTCCGCTATCGGGACCCGGTCGTTCCTCCCCATACCCTGGCCATCTTGATTAGCCAATCGGGAGAGACGGCCGATACACTGGCGGCTCAGAAGGAAGTCAAACTGAAGGGAGCCCGCAACATCGCAGTCTGCAATGTGGTGGGCAGCATGATCACTCGCGAGGCCGATGGAGTCCTCTACACTCATGCGGGTCCGGAAATTGGCGTAGCTGCCACGAAAAGTTTCACCGCACAGTTGACGGCCCTGTATCTGTTCGCGCTTTACCTGGCCGATCTTCGCGGGACACTGACCCACGACCAGATTCAAGGATACATCGAGGATCTAGCCAAGCTCCCCCACAAAATCGACTCCATCTTTGGCAAGATCGAGTATCTCGATGAGCTCTCCAAGGCTTTTTTCCGGCACACCGAGTTTCTCTTCCTAGGTCGTGGTATCCATTACCCAGTGGCTCTGGAAGGGGCTCTGAAGCTCAAAGAGATTTCCTACATCCACGCCGAGGGTTACCCGGCCGGAGAGATGAAACATGGACCGAATGCGCTGATCGACGAAACTCTGCCGGTCGTCGTGGTGGCCACCAGCAACATCAATAATCCACGTTCCATTCAGCTTTATGAGAAGACCCTCAGCAACATCAAGGAAGTGAAAGCCCGCGAAGGCATTGTGATTTCGGTCGTAACCCCCTTCAACAAGGAGGCCATCGAAGCCTCTGACTACCACATTGAGGTCCCACCCAGCAACGATTTGCTGCTACCAATCCTGGAGATTGTGCCCCTCCAGCTTCTGGCCTACTACATCGCGATACGCCGTGGTTGCGATGTCGACCAGCCCCGTAACCTGGCTAAATCTGTGACCGTCGAATAGGGGCGGAATGGGTGACCCTGATGAAGATAACCTCCTGGCAGCCTGCGACGGCCTTTCCCCTTTTGGTTAGAGGGGAATCCTTCTTAGCGAGTGCGTCTAGGTCGCCTCGGATTCCTTTTCTCAAGAACACTATTCCAGAAGTTGTTCTCCCAGCGGTACTCTTGGGCTCCCGTCATGGGCAGGCGCCACCAGTCCTGTCCAACGGGCTGGGGTACAACGGAAGGCTGTGACCCCCCTATGCAGGTCACAGTAGTTGGCATGCCGAAACGATGATCATCGAGCTGCACCGTGAAGGCACGGTCGCGCGGTAACGCCTGCAGGACCCACTCCGCCCCGGCATTGCGAATCAACACACAGCCATCAGTACGCAAGGAACCGAAATCGATCACCTGGGCCGCGGCGTTCACGTTACGGCGGTAGAGCTCGACCGTTTGTTGTGCGTGGGTATCGGGGTCAAACGTGATCGTCTTTCCGCCATCGCGTACGTGCAGGACTCCCAGCCGTACGCGACTCTGCCCGTCACCGCCAATCATGGGTAGACGCGGCCCCGAGGTTAGATATAGACCAATCATCCACTGGTAGTCACCATCGGCGACACCATCGGGCAGTGTAAGACTGTAAGACCCGTCCTCAACGGTGTCCCCCACTTTCCAGAAGGAAGTCGCCTGAGCCAGAGAATGATCCTGCTGAAATGAGATCTGTTCTGACCCATTGGCGCTTTCAACGACAAAATGGATGAAGCACTGGTAATCCCCCGAGATGCGACCAAACACCTGCCATTGATAGGTCACCCGAAACCTCCTGGAACCTGTCTGTGAGAAGTCGCTGATTGTCGGCAAGGCAGTTCGGGGGTTGAAGTCCCAGTCGAGGGCGTCTCGAGTATTGGCAAACACACGGGTGCTTGTATCCGCAAAGTCCACTACCGCACCGCTTTGCAGAGCCGTATAGGCAGTCAGGTTTTGGCCCCGAGCCAGCCACCCAAAGGGGGGCAACTGCAGCGAACCGGCATCCATTGGGGTCTCGGTGCCGTTCGCCGTAACCGTGAGACCGTTCTCATACTCGACCTGGAGACGGTTCCAGATTTGCCGCTTGGCGGCTGCAGTCGAATCCTGCCACTTCCCGTCTATTTGATAGGAGATCCTGGCAGGCAAGCTGGTGCCATACTGCTGGGCTACTGGCGTTACGAGGTGGTGCTCAAGCCATGCCACCGGGACACTGGACCAAAACAACAGATTATCTAAGAAAGGAGCATGCCCGTATGCAATTTCCTGCATGCGGTATTGATCCATTATGATCATCGGTGGAGGTGAAGCACCTGTCGACTGGTCCCACCAACGATCATAGTAGCCCATACCGTGGTTTACCTGAAGGGGATGTATCTTCAGGAGGTCGAAATCGACCATCAAAGGCGCACTGAGGCCCTGACCCCAGGGCCATCCTACGCCGAATTGGGCTTCCACTCCATCCACCAGCCCACTCCAATACCAATGTGACAATCCTTCGCCGAAGACTGGACCACCGTGGGTGTCCCGCAAATACTGCCATAATTCCCTGGCACTATCGGCGTACTGGCTGAATTGTGCAGATTGGTTCGTGTTCGCCCGGTGGTCGATGTTCTTCCATGGCTCCACGGCGGAATTCACGTCAAGGAACGAGGCGCTGGTCCCGTACCGGCGGTGAATCTCGGGCGATTGGGTGGAGGCAAGCCGCACCATGGCATCGGGCCTCTCACCAAACGACTGAATCCCTGTGACAGGGTTGTACCATGCCAGTACGCGCTGCCCGGCCGAATCGAGAGAGATATCGTTGTCGTTGAAATAGTCGTAGTTCGGATAGTAATCGACATAATTCTCATGCACGGCAAAAAGATATCCGGCCGCTTTTCCTGCAGCTGACAACTCGCGCATCCCATCCTCTCCGCCCAGGGAATCGCGGGCGGGGATGTGCATGGGAAGTGCATTGTCGTAGCCGCTGCGCTGCCAGCCATGAATGATGGCGGCACACCGGTCCAGGCCATAGCTGCTCAATTCGCGCAACCGGCTGGCAATATCGGAGAATCTTCCACCCCAGATATCCAGTATCAGCCGCCCACCCAATTCATCTCGGTGGGGAGACGGCGGGTTTGGAATGTTCGGCATCACTTCGGCCGGATGCCAGGCAACGGCGAAGATGACCCGGTCCTTCAAGGGCACACGGCTGCCATCTGTCCGGGTATCGTAGCCCGCACGCACCCCGTCGAACCAGGTCGCCCCAGACTCCGTCCAGTCGAGGAACGTGTTGACGAACAGACTTTCATGATTCAGAAAATAGAGGCGGCCTGAATAGTAGGGGACAGTGACAGTTTGTTTTCGAAACACCGGGCCCCAAGCCCCGGCAGTAAACGCACCGATGACGGCCCGGTCGCAGGAAAAATCGATCACCAAGCTCTTGTGCACGAGGCTGGGACGGGCACGCAGGTTCGCGGGTTCGCTGCCGACGCGGTACGACGTCACCAGCGTCAGACCCGCAGGGCTCATCTCCCAGCGGCTCTCCTGCCAAACCGCAACATCGGTCCAGTCGATTCTTGCGCCAGCCGCCAGCGGCACTGAAGTTGCGCTGTCGCCCATCATCTGCGCCTGGAGGGTGAGGTTACCGAGAGGCAGATCCTCGGCGGTTGCCGGGCGACGCCATTGATACGCTAGTGTTCCGTCCTCACCAGAGTAACGGAGAACGGCCGTGTCCCCTTCCACGCTTATCGAAGTGGAATGGTTGAACCCGTTGGAGGGAATCACCGAACTGTTGTCGACCACCACCTTCTTTAAATCGAGTGGCGGAGGATCCGGACGCGTAGACTCCGGCAGAGTGTAACCTTCGAGCACCAGCTCGCGGTCGCCCCACAACGAGTAGTCGAAAGCTGGATTGTCCGCCGGTCCCGGATCCGTTTCAAAGCGAATATCAACCGTGCGGCCGCCCGAGGCTGTTAGATCGTAGGAGAAAGGGCGCCAGACATCATTAACCTGGTTCACGTCGAGCAGTTTCACCTGGTCGACATAGAGCCGGAAGGTAACGCCGTCCGACTTGCCCACAGCATCCTTTCGAAGAGCCGTCGCCCCCTGCAAAGTAATGGACTTGACAAGCGGAAGTCCAACC
>JBGOTQ010000272.1:0-10692 GCA_041476565.1 Terriglobia bacterium
CCTTGATCGGACCCAACGGTTCAGGAAAAACCACCTTATTGCGTCTCATGAGCCGGGTGCTTGAGCCGCAGCAGGGGCGGATCCTGTTTGAAGGAAGACTGTTGTCTACCATGAAGGCCAGGGATATCGCCCGGAATATAGCGGTCATTTCTTCAGAACAATTCTTCGAGTTTCCATACCCCGTGTCTGAAATAGTGGCCATGGGACGTTATCCTTATGTGGCAAGATTGCAGGGTCTCTCTCACGAGGATTTCCAATTTGTCGATCGGGCCCTGCTGCTTACCGATCTCGGACATTTGCGCCGGCGTCCGATTTCCCATCTCTCGAGTGGGGAAAGACAACGTGTCTTCATCGCCAGAGCAATTGCCCAGCAACCCAAGCTCCTGATGCTTGATGAACCCAATGCCCATTTAGACATTCACCACCAGATTGCTATTTTTGAGTTGCTGAGGTCTCTGAACCGGGACCATGGGATGAGCATAGTTGCTGTCCTGCATGATTTAACTTCAGCGGCGGCATATTCTGGAATCACAGTGCTCCTGCATGAAGGGAGTGTGGTAAAGGTGGGAAAACCCGAAGAAGTGATCACGCGAAATCTGATACGAGAGACCTATGGGGTCGATGTAGACGTTTTCCCCAGTCCGGCAGGGGGTTTTCCACTCGTGGCTTTTGCCCCGAAGGAGTGAAAGCCAATCCATGATTGATGGAACGCGCACTCCTGATCGCGTTGGACCGAGTGCACTCGGGGGAAAGCGGTCCTGAGCGCCCACTCCACCTGTACAGGTCAATTTGAGAAGATACCTTAAAGGAGGTTGATGAACGCCCTGATCCGTCGCGATGGTCATACTCACACCGAATTCTGCCCGCATGGCTCCCGCGAAGCTACAGAATGGTTCATCAGACGAGCCATCGAGTTGAGATTCCTTTCTTACAGCGTAACGGAACATCCCCCGCTGCCACCTGGATTCGACGACCCGGCCCCCACGAAAGATTGCGGCATCGCAGCGGAAGAGCTGGAGACTTATTTCCAACTGGCACATCGGCTCAAACGGGAGTTCGCCGGAAGAATCGAACTTAAGGTTGGATTGGAAGTGGACTACATCCCCGGCCATGAAACCTGGACTCGTAATTTGCTCACCCGGTATGGTCCGGACATGGATGATGCCCTGTTGTCCGTCCATTTCTTAGAGGGGAAGAGGGGATGGCGGTGTGTTGACCACAGCCCCGACGATTTCCAGGAGGGATTGCTGGAAGTCTACGGCAGTGTGGAAGCTGTGCACCGGGCCTACTGGCTTCTGGTCAGGCAGGCCATTCTGGCGGACTTTGGACCGTATAAACCGCTCCGGGTGGCGCATTTGAGCCTCATTCACAAGTTTCAGAGGCGATTTCCCTTGCAGAATCCCTTGCAGTGCAAGCCTCAGATCGAGGAAATCCTGGACCTGATCAAGGCTAATCACATGGAACTGGACCTGGACGCAGCGGGACTCTTCAAGCCGGACTGTTTGGAAACTTACCCTCCCGACTGGATTGTCAGAGAAGCTATCCGGCGAGGGATCCCAATGGTTTACGGCTCAGACGCGCATAGCGTCAAGGGAGTCGGACAGGGTTTTGACCAGGCCCAGCTCGTCGTGGAATCCTCGAGCTTATAACCACAAAGGCACAGAGGACACAGAGGATTCGTCAACTAGAGAATTAAGAATTCGGGAATACAGTAGGAGCGGTGAACAAATTCAAGGGTAGGGACGTGGTGCGCCTACCCTTTGTTGTCGTTTTGTGATGTAGGCTAACCCAGCCTTTTGCTCTGGCACTCGTCGCAAGGACAGATTTCGCGGAGGTAGGCAAATGAGTAAATACCGGAGGAGTGGCCATCGTTCCAATGGAACTGAATGGCATAATGGCCGATCTGTTCGGCACCTGTCGCTTTGATCGGCCCCTTGCCATAGATGGGGAGGGGATCCGGGTCGGTTTTCACTTCGGGTGGATGGTCACGGCAGGCCGCACATGGGCATCGTGTCCGGAGGAAGGCATGAGGATAAAACGCTTGATGGCCATCGTTCCATTGAATTTCGATCCCCTTCGGAGCTGAAAGCTTAATCGACTTGGGGGCAAGAGCCATACCGGTGATTACTCCTCGATGGAAATCAATGGTGCAGCCTGGGCATTATTGAGGCTTACCTGGCTGGCCACGGCCCGAGCTAGATCCGTGAAGGCCCGACTGATTGGACTGTCACCGTCTTCCAGGGCCACAGGTTGGCCTTGGTCACTACGAGTTCTAATCAGCGTGCTCAGGGGGATCTCGCCCAGGAAGGGATAGCCTCCTTTCTCACAGGCCTTTCGAGCCCCTCCGTGCCCGAAAATGTCGTCTCGGTCTCCGCAGTGGGGGCACACATAGTAGCTCATGTTCTCGGCAATCCCAAGAATTGGCGTATTGAGCCGCTTGAACATGGCTATGGCCTTTGATGCCACTTCCAGCGCCAGATCCTGAGGGGTGGACACCACCACGGCGCCAGTTAATGGGATCGTCTGGCACAGACTGAGCTGAATGTCCCCCGTACCAGGCGGCAGATCAATCACCAGGTAATCCAGTTCTCCCCAATCAACGTCACCCAGGAATTGTTGTACCATCTTATGCAGCATAGGGCCGCGCCAGATGACAGCTTCATCCTTCGGGAGGAAGTAACCTACGGAGATCAGTTTGATGCCGCGGATCTCCGGAGGAAGGATCTTCGCTGTGCCTACACTGGGAGGGTCGAAGGCGCCCATGAGCATCGGAATGCTGGGTCCGTACACGTCCGCGTCCATGAGCCCCACGCGAGCGCCATACTTGGCCAAAGCGATGGCCAGGTTGGCGGCTACAGTGGACTTGCCCACGCCTCCTTTGCCGCTGGCCACCGCGATGGTATTGCGGACTGTGGGGATGAGAGGATTCCTCTCCGACCCTGCCCGTGTGCTTATGCTGGAGGCTAGGGAAATCAGAACTTCAGTGACCCCGGGGATCTGTTTCACTGCCTCTTCGGCTTGAAGCTGGACCTGCCGCTTGGAGGGAAACAACGGCATATTGAATTCGATGGTAGAACTCACCATTCCTCCGGCGAGTTTCAGGTTCCTGATAAACCCGAGGGAGACGATGTCCTGATTTAAGTCCGGATCCTGAACGTTTTGCAGAGCCGCAAGCACGGCTCCTTCATCGAGTTCTCGATCTTTCTTGAACAGTCCCATTCTTTCCTTCCTAAAATACAGGATGCAATGCAATCCCAGTCATTCTAACATCAAAAAGATGGACTCAATAGGAACGGAGTAAACCATGACCGAACGAAAAAAACTGGCAGTGTTGGGTGCCGGTAAGATGGGCGAGACGCTCATCGCAGGAATTCTGGACGCAGCAGCATTTCCCCGGGACTGCATAATCGCTACCGACAAGCAGGATGAACGAGTGGAATTGATGCAGGAGAAATACAAGGTGGCTGCCACCAATGACAATCGCAAAGCGGTTCGAGAAGCAGATCTGCTCTTGATGGCAGTGAAACCACAGGTTATACAGGAATTGCTAGAAGAGATCCGGGGTGAAGTCCGCCGCGAGCAACTAGTCATCTCCATCGTGGCTTCCGTGACGACGGTTTACATTGAAAGGATTCTGGGAGCGAAAATCCCGGTGGTTCGCGCCATGCCCAACACGCCCTGCCTGATCCGGGCAGGCATGACGGCCCTCTGCAAAGGGACCTACGCGGAAGACCAGCATCTAAGTGAAGCCGAGCGGATTTTTTCTTCCGTTGGACGAACTGTGATTCTCGATGAACGATACATGAATGCGGTGACCGGGCTAAGTGCCAGCGGCCCCGCCTTTGTTTACATCATTCTAGAATCTTTTGCTGAAGCCGGTGTGAAGGTCGGATTGCCCAGGTCGGTGGCTACGGAACTGGCAGCGCAGATGACGTTGGGGGCCGCCAAAATGGTTTTGGACACGAAGGAACATCCTGCCCTCTTGAAGGACAATGTTACAACTCCGGCCGGCTGCACCATTGACGGTATTCTGGAGTTAGAAGAGGGAAAATTGCGGGTCACGTTGATCAAGGCCGTTGTCAAGGCTGCCCAGCGTGCTTCGGAGCTTATGGAATCTTGAAACGACTCGCGGCAGTTGCCTTCAGGCAGGCCGAGCCTTGACCATGAAGTGCCTGCAGTCTTTATCCGCCGGCGATAGCAGGGATTATGGAGACTTCGTCGGATTCTTTAATCGGAGTTTCCAGATTCTGCAGGAACCGGATGTCCTCCTCGTTCACAAAAATATTGACGAAACGCCTGACCCGGCCATTGGCTTCACAGATCCGGTCCTTGACTCCAGGATGGTGTTGCTCGATATCTTCAATGATCTCCAGCACCGATTTCCCGCTGGCTGTCACGACTTCCTGGCCGTTGGTCAAAGACCGCAACTGTACGGGAATGCGAACTTGAATTGGCATAAGACCTCCCTGAAACCCAAGATGACCGGTGCCGTCGTCCACGCCGTCTAGCAGGCCTGGCCTACCGGCTGGCCCTACGTTCTCTTGATCAACATCTGCTTGGCGACAAGCAATTCAGCATTCAGGATCGCAGCGCCAGCAGCCCCGCGGATCGTATTGTGCCCCAGAACATTGAATTTGTAATCAAAATTAGAGCAAGGGCGAATCCGTCCTACCACGGTGGCCATTCCCCGCTCGACATCCCGGTCCATGCGGGGTTGAGGCCGGTCGCGGCCGTCAACGATAACGACAGGTCGAGCCGGTGCACTGGGAAGTTTCAGCTTCTGGGGAAGCGAGGTGTAGCTCCTCAAGGCCTCGACCAATGCATCCTGAGGAGGTCGCTGGCGCAAGCTGACTGAGACTGCCTCCAAGTGCCCGTCTAAGACATTGACACGATGGCATTGAGCGCTGATCTGGAAATCAGCCAAGAGGACCCTTCCGTCCTGAAATCTCCCCAGGATTTTTCTGGGTTCAAGCTCGACTTTTTCTTCTTCCCCGTCAATGTAAGGGATGACGTTGTCGATAATGTCGAGGCTGGCCACTCCGGGGTACCCGGCACCAGACAAGGCTTGCATCGACACAACGTGAACTCTCTCCAGTCCAAACTCCTCGTGCAGCGGAGCCAGTGCCAGGACCATGGCCATGACCGTACAGTTGGGGTTTGTCACAATGTATCCGCCTTGATAATTCTGGTTCTTCTTCTGAAGCGGCACCAGTTCGAGGTGCTCGTGGTTGATTTCGGGGACCAGCAATGGCACATCTTCGTCCATGCGATGATTCTTGGAGTTACTGAGCACCGGGTAGCCAGCTTTCGCGAAAGAACTTTCAATTTCGCCCGCAATATTGGAGGGTAACCCTGAGAATACAAAATCACAATCCAGTGGGGGAGCACACTCCTTGACCACAAGATTGCGGGCATATTCCGGGATATGCCCGGAGATCTTCCAGGTACAAGCCTGGTGATACGGTTTGCCCTCAGACCGATCCGACGCAGCCAGTTCGCCGACTTCGATCCAGGGATGATTGTCCAGGAGCTGGATGAAACGCTGCCCCACAGTGCCCGTGGCACCCAGAATTCCCGCTTTGAATTTCCCTTTCATCTGATGAAGACCCCTTTATGATTTTTGGGTTCCTAGTTCATACCAGGTATTACAGCGCAGCATCGCACATTCAACTCAAGCCGCCATCTCCCTCAGGGCAGCTGTACAGCGATCAATGTCGTCTGCGGTGTTGAAGTATCCAATGCTGATGCGAACCGCGCCTTCCGGGAAAAGACCTAATTGGCGGTGCACATAGGGGGCACAATGCAGACCTGATCGAACCGCAATTTGGAACGCCTCGTCCAGAATCGCAGAGACCTCGGCGGCTGTGTAGCCGTTCACGTTCAACGACTGGGTAGCCACTCGCCGTTCGAGATCCCGGGTTCCGTAGAGGTGGAACCTAGGATTGTCTCCCAGAGCATGAATCAGCCGGTTCACCAACTGGTTCTCGTGCTGACGGATCCTTTCGACGCCCTGTTGCAGCACAAATTCTACACCCGCCCGCAGCCCCGCGATTCCTACAGTATTTGGAGTTCCTCCCTCCAATCGGTAAGGCAATTCCCCCGGTTGAACGGGATTCGACGAATCGCCCCCCGTACCGCCTTCGCGCCAGGCCGACAGGTCTGCCCTTTTCCCGACGATCAAAACACCTACACCAGTCGGGCCCATCAGGGCCTTGTGCCCAGGCATCGCCAGCATATCGATCTGGAGTTCCTCGAATGCAATGGGGACGACACCTGCCGTTTGGGCCGCATCAACCATGAATAGGAGATCATGTTCCCTGGCAATTCGGCCCACCTCACGAATCGGCTGAACGGTTCCTAGAACATTGGAAGCATGGGTCAGCACGATGAGTCGAGTATTGGGCCTGATCGCCTTTTGGATGTCGGGCGGGTCCACAAAGCCGTCCTCAGAAAACGCGATCTGAGTGAGCCCGATCCTGCCGTCGCGTTCCAACTGCTTCAGAGGCCGGGAAACGGAATTGTGTTCCAGCAGGGATGTAATGACATGGTCCCCCGGTTTCAGGGAACCCTTGATACCGATATTCAGGGAATCCGTGGCATTGAGGGTGAAAATTACCTGGGTGTGGTCGGCAACTCCGAAGAACCTGGCCAACAGCAGACGGGTTTCCTCTATGAATTTTTCGGCTCGCACGGCCATTCGATGTCCGGCCCGGCCCGGATTGGCACCATCGGTTCTCAGGAAGCAATTCAATGCCTGATAGACCGATTCCGGCTTGGGAAAACTGGTGGCCGCGTTGTCAAGGTAGAGAATCTCGGAGTTCAAATGTCCTCCAACAAGAAGAAACTGGAAGAAATCACCGGAGCGCGCTTTCGGAGTTTTAGACCAGGCCCTTAATTGTCCACAGCGGCATTGATAATGCCTTGTTCCCTGTAAAGCTCGCCCCTCAAGCTGGACCTCTCCTACGCGCACTGAGGGGATGGTGTGACCGTCAGGTCGGGTGGGCGGGGAATACCTCCCACCTCCACCTTTGTCGCGATGTATATTTTAGGTTCCAACATACTTGGCATAAATGGAGCGTGCCACATTGGGATCTTTGGTTCCTTTCACAATCCCTCGCCCGTCCGGGAATACAGCGACTTCATAACTGTCCACCGTGAACCTGAAAAGAAACCTGTTGAATTGAACAGTGCCAAGCGGAGTCAATCGTTTTGCCAGTAGTTCAAAGTCGAGCTGATGGCCTCCAGGTTGATTGATTTGGACAGAATTACGACCACACAACGTGGTCACACTGGAACCCTCTTTTCCCTCGAGAAATTCGTACCGACCGAGCCTGCAGACTGGACACTCCCCCTGGTCCTTGGCGTTGGCGATTTCAAAGCGCTTCCAAGAATTCTCCCAGACGTCAAAGAAGATCATCTTCCGGTTGATGCGATGCAGGTTTCCCGTAAGAATCTTGATAGCTTCCGCGACCTGGATGGAAGCGATGATGTTCACAATAGAAGCCAGCACGCCGGCAGTATCACAGGTGGGTGACATGCCAGGCGGCGGCATGGTCTCGAAAATGCAGCGCAAGCAGGGCGTTTCATAAGGAATGACGGTCATCGACAGACCGTAACTACCGACAGAGGCCCCGTAAATCCAGGGCTTGCGGTGCTTCACGGCTACATCGTTCAATAGAAAACGGGTCTCAAAATTGTCGGTCGCGTCGAGGATCAAGTCCATCCCCTCAGCGAGGGATTCGACGTTTTTGTAGTTGACATCCATGACCAGGGGTTCCACGGTGACGAGGGAATTTACCTGCCGGAGACGCCTCTGGGCGGCGACAGCTTTCGGTAAACCCGCCCGAACATCATCTTCGGAAAAGAGAGTCTGTCGCTGGAGATTACTCTCCTCAATAAAATCCCGGTCGATGATTCGCAGGTTGCCAATCCCGGCCCGACAAAGGGCATCGGCCTGCACAGTCCCCAGGGCGCCACACCCGAAGATGGCGACTTTGCTTTGAGTCAGACGTTCCTGCCCTTTGTCCCCGATCTCGGGGAAGAGCATCTGCCTGGAGTACCTTTCCGATGGAGAACTCATGATTTCTTAAAGAATGTGCTTTTTTCAAACTCGCTGAGCTTGGCGCTAATGACTTCCGGGCGGGCCAGGTGATCCTGCACGGCTTCCTGGGTCTTTAGCCCATTGCCGGTTATCGAGATAACCGTCAGATCGTCCTTCTTAATCCGGCCTTGCTGGACCAGTTTCTGGGCGACTGCCACCGTGACCCCTCCGGCAGTTTCCGTAAAGATCCCCTCGTCTTCGGCCAATATCCGGATGCCCGCCACCACTTCATCATCAGAAACATCTTCTCCCCAGCCTCCAGACTCGGTCATGGTCTTTATGGCGTAATATCCATCCGCAGGGTTACCGATGGCGATTGACTTGGCGATGGTATGCGGCTTGACTGGCTTGATAAAATCACGACCGGCTTTGACGGCTGTGGTGATGGGAGAGCATCCAGTGGCTTGAGCACCGAAAAATCTGCAGTGATTGTCGGAGACCAGCTCGAGTTTTTCAAACTCGGCAAACGCCTTCCGGATTTTGGTAATTAGAGAACCTCCCGCCATGGGAACGACGACACAGTCCGGAACTCGCCAGTTCAACTGCTCCGCAATTTCAAAACCAAAGGTCTTCGAGCCTTCGGCATAAAAAGGACGCAGGTTGATGTTGACGAATCCCCACCGGTATTTCCCGGCAACCTCGCTGCAGAGCCGATTTACGTCGTCATAATTTCCATCTACTCCAATCACATTGGCCGTGTATATCAGGGTCCCCAGGATTTTTCCCAGTTCCAGGTCGGCAGGAATGAAAATGTAGCTTTGTAACCCGACACTGGCTGCATTGGCTGCTACGGAGTTAGCTAGGTTTCCTGTGGAGGCACAACCGACCGTGTCAAACCCGAATTCCAGAGCCTTGGAGAGCGCAACCGCGACTACCCGGTCTTTAAAGGACAGGGTTGGAAAACAAACACTGTCGTTTTTAATGTAAAGGTCCTGAATCCCGAGCCGCTTTGCTAGGTTGGAGGCCTTGACCAGCGGAGTGAATCCCACCTGTTGGCCCACTCTGGCGCCACCGTCCAGGGGCAAGAGTTCTCGATAGCGCCACATGTTGGAGGGACGACTTTCAATCAACTTCCGAGACAGGATACTTCTTAGAGATTCGTAATCATACGTGACTTCTAGCGGCCCGAAACAGTACTCACAAACTGAAAGGGGTTCCTTGGGATACCGTTGACCGCACTCGCGACATTGCAGTCCTAATACGTAAGTTGTGGGTTCTTGGCCTTCCGGGTTACGGAAGGCACTGGCAGTAGTGACCATAAACTCATCTCGACCAGGTTTCGCACCCTAAAAAAAAACCTCTTCAATAAGAAGAGGTCTTAAAAAGCGTCCTGTTTCTTATCTGCCAGAAATGTTCTTCTGCAGGAGTTGGCACCTTCCCTCGAAGGGGAGGTTGCCGTGGTTTCAAAGGGCCAGTCCCTCAACCACTCTCGATAAGAACGTCTGATTCAATTGTCAATCGCACATTATACTGACACAGCTAGGGATGTCAAGCAATTCGTGCCGATCTCGTGGCTCTAAAGTTGTCCAGACCGGAGGTCGACACATAGTGTAGTATAGTGGTGTAAAATAGAAGTGGGGAGGCGGACAACGATGAAGTATTGGGACAGAAGGTGGCGGATCTCGAGATTGTGCCTAGGGATCACTTGGCTGATTATCATGGCGCTGTCATTGTACGCCAATCCGGCGGTCTCACGAGATGCGACCAAAACGGCGGGGTCTTCTTCATCCCCCAATCAGTCGGCAACACCTTCTCCAAAAGCCCAGAAGAACCGGAAGAGCCGTCACAGTCGGCTCAGGGTCACCAGAGTCAGGGCGGCACGAAAGCTTAGGCCGATGCCGGCATTGAGCGAGACCCCATTTCCGGCAGAAGTGGCATTGCTACCCGTGATCGAGAACGCCAAGTCTCAACTGGAAAAAGAAAAGGTTTCCTATTTCCCTGCTTCCAAGCAGAAGCCAGCGCGTCGTGAAGTTAAGCTAGCGTTGGCAGACTTCAAAACCGGGGCGATTCAGATTGTGGCCGGTATCGAGGAGAAGGGGCATTTCTCACTATGCGATGAGAAAATTCAGTATCAAGTCTCCTGGTGGAATGGGTTCAATTCTTCCATTGACATTCTCCAGCCTGCCAACACGGGTGTTGTTGCCCTTCTCTACGCTCTGGAGCCCAAACGTCAGAATTTCTTCGGACAGGATGCCCTCATCTACACTCCATACTCCAGTGTCTTGCTTCAGCCTGAACTGGTAGAAGCGGGAAAAGTCTACCTGATGGGCAAAATCCGGCAAGCACGCCTGGAATTGGCTCCGGTCGTGTCCAGAACATTCCCCGGCAAACCCCTATCGGTGAGCCCTGCCTTCAGTGATGAAGATTACCTCCACTTGATTCTGGCCGAACAAATGGATCCAGGACGATTCCGGAGCATTACGGGAGGGGACACGAAATTCAACGACGACCAGGCGGCGCAACTGGTGCGCCTGGCGGAACGGATTCTCGTGATAGTCGGGGCCAACCAGGAGGATGCCTACTCCTTTACAGGCAACTACGCCAGTGCACGGGGGATTACTCAATTTACACCGTCCGGAATGTCAGCTGTA
>JBGOTQ010000273.1:0-10659 GCA_041476565.1 Terriglobia bacterium
ATCAGATACACGGCATTGTTCAGGTAGTAATTGTCCGCCTCGCCGACGTAGATGTGGATCTTCCCTTGCAGCTTCTTGCCTAGGCCCTTATTCCAATCGCGGCGCAGGATGTAGGACAGATCGTGGTGCTCCTGCCAATATCTCGCCACGTTGTGATCAATCCGGCCAGTCTGCTTGTCCCAGATGCGCTTCGGGTACCCGTCCGGTCCGACCGGCGAATAGACCGCCTCCCAGATATCCCACTGCCCGCCGCTGCGCGAGTGCGTGCCGAGCACCAGTTCCATCTGGTTCATTTGGCGAAGGGTGGCGGAAATGCGTCCGAGATAGTCGCGATGTCCCGGTGTGGGCACGGTTTTGAATGGTCCGGACAGTTCGTAGGCGAATTCGTCTTTGTAAGCGTCCACCACCGTGTAAGCCCGGAAATCGACCGGGTCGGGGCAGGCCGCGTAGCAGCCATTGAACTCATCCGGATACAGGATCTGCGCTCCGAGCGATTCCCAACCGCCCGTCGAGCCGCCGTACATGAACCGCGCCCAGCCCGCCCCGATGCCACGGTACTTTTTCTCGATATGGGGAATCAGCTCTTTCACGATGGCGTCGCCGTAAGGGCCCAGGTTTTCAGAGTTCACCGCATAGGAATCGTCGTAATACGGATTCGCATGCTGGATTTGGATTACGAGCACGCGCGGGAAATCGGGCGCAGTCCAGTCCTTGTAAAGCTGGTAAGCGGCCTCCTGCTCGACCCGGTTGTAGCAGTCGACGTAGAATCGCTCGCTGGGCTCGCACTTCAGGTTTGGGTCAGGGGGAGTCTCGCGCCAGCCTTCGAACGTCTCCGGGAAGTGGCCGTGGTCGATTACGAGCGGGTAGCGCGCATCGGGATGCGCGTCGAAACCCTCGGGCAGGAGGATGTGTGCCCCGAGGTACATGTCGCGGCCCCAGAATCTCGAGAGCAACTCGCTTCGGATCCGCTCGTGCTTCACATATTTCTCGTGGCCGGTGCGGGGATCGGCGGCACGGATTTGTCGAGGCGGATGTGGATTGTTTTGTTCTCCTGCACGCTGATCTGCATCTTTTGGGGCGTGCTATAGAGGTTGCCTGGCGCGCGGTTCCACTGCTGGCCTTCCCCGCGGTCCATGGGGAGTTTCACCACGTGGCCGTCGGCGCGGCGGAATGTCTCATACTTATGAAGCAGGGCCTGGACGTCGTAGGTGCCGATGCGAAGGTCGTCGAAGCTGCCCTCCGGATAGCCGAGCACATTGGAATCGAAAATTCTCTCTTCGCCGGGCTTCATGCCCTCGACATCGATGCCGAAAACCTGCTGTGATTTCAGACTAGTGTCGCTGATCTGGAACCGCGGCTCGGCCGAATCGTCGGTGGAGAGGAGGAGCAACAGTCGCCCGTCGAGAGGATCGGGCGAGATCTCCGGGCCGAAGCTCACCGCGACTTTCAACGGCGTCTCTCCAGTAAACCCAGCCGCGCGGGCCCCCACTAACACCGCACAGGCGATAATAATGAGCGGCATTGCCACAAGTCGTTTCTGTGCCATCACGCCCCCCCCGAATAGTCTTGCAACGCATCCTATCACGCCATTGTCCATGCGGCGACAAGCAGGAATATGACGGTGCTTCCGCCATCAACTATTGCTAGGATGTGCCTAAAGTCATAGATAGCAACACATTATACCCAGATTTGATTTTAGCACTCCCGTGACGTGCAAAATCGGACACAAGTGCCGTCGATAGAAGGAGATGGGAGCTGGCCAACAACGGTAGATTGCGGAAGCACCGCTGGGACAGCAGGGGGGCGCAATCGAGGCGTGCCGGATCTCATTCTAATCCCGCCCCTGTGGATGCCAAGCAGGTTCATCCAGTGTCCCTGCCGCGCAACTGACGACTCAGTTGAGTCTGGGAATGGCCATTGTGTTGTACATCCCAGGCCGAACCTGAATGCAATTGTCCAGATTGACCCGCCGGGCTAGGGTAGCTCCCGAACATCTGGGGTTCCGCTCCAACCCCGCTTTCCCGGAGGCCTAAGAGAGTGTTTAGAAATTCGAGAGGGTCTTCACAAATGGTGGGCACCGCTCCGTCGGTGCCTTGGGGGTCGCGACGGAGCGCGACCCTCCACCAACCACAACACGCCTATGGCTCCAGAACTTCAACTTTTAGACACACTCGAAGAAAATGGAATGGCGGAAATGGCGCCGATGTATCTCGACTCCGACCAAAACGAAGACGGGAAAAATTCGTAAGGGGAACTGCCCGCCGCGACACTCTAAGGGGATAGAGAAACAAACACTGAAATATTCTGAATATGATTCAGGTCTGAACAATTCAATTTGCTCTGAATGTAACACCATATGTCCCAACTCGTGAGCCAGTGAAAAGCGGAGCCGGACGTCGGGTGCGTCGAGAGCATAAACGATTTCTTTCAGGTTGCTCAAGATAAGAGCATCCATCGTGATGAATTCCCGCAAAGACGGAATAGGTGTAAGCAGAAGGCGGAAATGCTTTTCGATCAGCAGATCAACGTCAACCGGTAGTTTGCCGTCCCAGCAATGGCTTCTGACTTAATCAGCCGTTTGCCAAATCATGTCATTCGACAAGAAGGGTATGTGGAGCACAAAATCCCTGCGGTCTTATCGGATTTTCAACAGGTTGAATAATTTGGCCAGCTCTTTGCGACTCGGCTTGCCGCCTCGGACAATCCGGAAAAAGATGGGAAGCGCGGAAACGACCTCCTCATCCTCATACACGTCGCTCGGGATTTGTTGACGGCTAATATAAGCCATGTCGAAGAACTTCAGCCAATCGGTCGACCCTTTCTTCAGCCCAACCAGCCCGGCTACGGCTTCCAACTTTTGCCTTTCGACATTGACGGGCAAGCGGTCCCTCTCGATCTTGCTCCAGTTGCTGGGGTCCACTTCCGCCCGCCTGCAAAACTCCCGCAGGCTCAAATTCGCCGACAGCCGGAGTTCACGGAAGTACTCGCCGAATTTCATGTGGCTCTCCTCTCTGTGGTAAACATATACCACATCCCCTTGATTTTGTATCGGAGAATGCTCATAAGACATTATAAAGTCGAGTGGAAATTCCTCTTGACAGGTCCAGTCAGACTCAAGCCATTTCACCCAAAACCACTGCCTTCCAGCCAGAATTTCGAAAGGGCTCTGGTCAAAAGGTGTTGCCTCGCACCAACTGCCGCCCGCTCGGTCCGCGCTAAAGCTCGTCATTATCATCGGGAATTCCGGTTCGATAGGGAAGGTGAACCAGTATACACACCTCGTCCCAGGCGGCAACCGCCGGGCGGTCAACCGGCTCGCCAAGGCGGAGAAAAATGTGCACCGCGTGTTCTCGCAACTGGAGGAGAAGGCAGGATGAGCTTTTTGCGTTGTCCCCAGCCTGTTGAAGATGGTATATTTTCTGAAACGTGCGCCCGTAGCTCAGATGGATAGAGCGTTTGACTACGAATCAAAAGGCCGCAGGTTCGAATCCTGCCGGGCGTACCATACCTCCTTTCTAATGAATAACTTCCAAAGACGGCTTTTTCGAACGTTTTCCAATCTGACCACTATCTGACCAAAATAGGGCAGAAAACATAGCCTCCTGGGCCTCCCTAGCAGATTGAGGAATGGGTTGCGTGTAAACGTTCATGGTCATTTCAATGGAGGCGTGCCGCATGATGCTCTGGGCGTCCTTGGGAAGGCCGTACTTCTGGAAGTGGGTTGCGAATGTTCGACGCAGGCACTGATAGGTTAGGTTGGTAATGCCTTTTTTCTCGGCCAAGGGCTTCAGGACTCGACGGAGGAACGTTCGCGAATGGATTGGGAATCCTCCGTACCGGCCAGGGAAGAGGAATGCTTCAGGGTTGCGGTTCTTGAGCTTTGCCTGGTACCGCAGTAGTTCATCATTGACCTCGCGGGGTATCGGCACATTGGCAGCGCTGTCTTCCGTCTTGGGATCGTTAATTGTGCGTTTATAAGATCCGATACTCTCGTCTACTCGGATTTGGCCATTACTGTAATCATTCGATCGAAGGGCAAACAGTTCCCCCGGTCGCAGCCCGGCAATCACGAGGAGCCGGAAAATTAGCCGATCTCTCCCTTTCAATGCCTGATCCAAGCATCGGATTTCTTTCAAAGTCAGATATCGCTTGGTCGGCTTCCTCGTCTTGGGAAGCTCAATCTTGCGGCATGGATTCCGCTCCAAGTATTCTTGATCAATGGCCTCGGCAAAGATTGCCTTAATGTAAATATAAGCCTTGTCGGTCAGACTCTCCGAATAGGTCTGGGCGGTATGGTTCAAGAAGTTGATGATCGTCACTTTGTCGATTCCTGCTAGGGGTTCTTGTCCGAACGCGGGTAGGACATGCTTCTTCATGATGTTCTGGACGTTGCTTTTGGTAGCGGGGCTCCAGTGTCCTTCTTTCGTCGGAAGAAAGCGATTCTCGTAGAACCACCGGAAGGTTCGATTTGGATCCGGGCGTGAGCTGCCGGTGGAGGGGTCGTCAAGGATAATTTTTCGAAGCTTGTCTTTAGCTTCGATCTTTCGCAACTCTTTTTTGCTTCCCAATGTCACTTGTCGCCGCTTGCGAACTTCCGTTCCGTCTTCCTGGCGGACGTAAATTTTCCAATATCCGACCCAATTCCCGTGAACCAGATCAACCCAGCCTTCCTGATCGCGGCGCCTGCCTCGACGGACAATTTGCTTGACCAGTGACTTCATATCCACACCGGGGAGATTCAGTTCCACTTTCGCCTTGTTGTCAGATTCAGGCATAGCTTCACAACCTCAGTCCTAAATGATCACATGGGGCTGAAGAAAGATCTTGCTCAACGCCCAGGTAGCGCTCGGTCGTTTGAATGGAACCATGACCCAGGCTCAGTTGAATCTGGTCGAGCCCGGAGCCGCCCTTGTGGGCAAGTTTCGCGAAGGTTCTGCGTAGGTCGTGCGGCGCAACGTCGAAGCCCAGGGCAACCCCGTATTCGGTCACAACGTTCCTGATGGCCTGATCGGTCATGGAATCACCGGAGAGGTGGCCGCCCTTATTGATGGGACGAAAGACCATCCCCGAGTCAATGCCGGCCGCGGTGGTCCACTGGTCGACGGCTTTCTTGGCCCATGCGGGCATCGGCACCGATCGGATCTTATTCCTTTTGCCCACCAAGTCAACAATGACCCACCGGCCGTCACGTTGCTGGATATGCTCAACGGTCAACTGTGAGGCTTCCTTGCGTCGAAGTCCGCAGCCAATCAGCACGGCCAGCAAGGCCCTGTCACGAACGCCTTTGAGGGTGCTAGTGTCGGGAGATTCCAGGAAGGTTTGCGCCTGTTCTCGGGTCAACCAATTGCCTGTCCTGTGTCCTTCCCGGCGGATGCCCTTCACTCGGGAGATACCTGTAGCAATTTGGGAATTCAGCACGCCGTTGTCGGATGCCTCACTGGCCAGCTTCTTGATGGCAGAGAGGCGTTGATTGATGTTTTGAGCCGAAAGCCCCAAAGCCTGCAACTTGGCGCAATAGCCTTGGATTGTGGCCTTGCTGAGTTCCGGCCTTCCCTGGGTGGCGTGCCAGGCTAAGAAATCGCGAAGACTCCGCCCATAGGCCCGCTTGCTCTCGGGGCTGGAGAGACCATCCAGAACCGTCTGGATGACCGCTTGCACCCCAGTTTCTACTGGGCTCCATGTTACCAATTCCCCGTTCATGTCTTGACCCTCTCTCTGACTGCCGTAAGCTACTCCGGACCATACCACAGTCTTTTTTGTAATGCAAGTACAAAGTTCTTGCATAACTGAATTTGGTTTGATACACTAAGCACAAGAAGGAGGTAGATTATGCCAACCAAAGGAAAACAAGCTTCCCCTACTGTGTTGGGTCGGCCAACCAAAGGAGGAGAGAAAGTAACCGATTATCCGACCTTGTCGCTACGCATAAGACCTGCACTGAAGGCTCAACTGACTGCGACTTCTAAGGTCGTCAACAAGACAGTGTCGGCAGTGGTTGCAGAAGCCCTGGAGTTGTACTTCTCCAGTTTGCCAGAGGGACATAGGAAGGTCATGAAAGGCCTGGCCGGGCTGTTGGATGAAGCGGACAAGGCATCCTGAATTTTAGCCGCGCGCCTAATGTAGGCAGTTCGTATTTCCCTGTTTCAGGGAAAGAAAGGAAGGAAATGAAAAAGCAGTCCGAACATCCAAGTGAAGTATCGCTGGCGGAGCATTTAAACGCCGTTAGATTACTTGAACGAAGTAAGGCTGAGCTGGCTGAGCGGGACAAAATCATTGCCGCCCAGCATGATGAACTAGTTTACTTGAAGGTAGTTGAAGTATTGAGGATCTTGCCTAATTCCAAGTGGCCAAACCTGTTCGGTTTCCAGAAGCTCTGTCTCGCATTGGACGTTGGCGAAGCGATAGAAGAGGCGCGATGGCGAAAGTATAGGGACGGAAACAGAGAAGGCAGGTTTGTAGACTTGATTAAAGGGTGCGAGTCCCTTTATCCACAACTCAGGTTTGCAAGGCATTCCGATGGGAGGCTTAACTACCAAGCAACAATCGAAGACATCGTTGAGAAGGTGGAGGGTTGCCACAACGGGGAAGATCTCTCGATTCTGGGTTTCGTTCTCTGCAATCTCTGTTTCACTGGGCAATTTGGTGCGTTCATGATCATCCAAGACCCAGAGACCTTGAATCACGACAGGGATAAAGCACTCGAAGTGTTAGAACCTTTGGTGGTTTCAAAGCCCAAAAGTCCATATCTCATAAAAGAGTGGATACGGTTGTCGCCGGCTAACAAGAAAGTCATTGCCTGGAAGGCCCTGATTCTAGCTCCTTCCATGTGTGCCCCAATACCCCCGGCTTTCGTAAAGTATTTTAAAACGTTTGTCAGCAAGGCCCGTTCGGAAAAAGGCAAAATAATAGAAGATTGTCTTCCCAAGCAAGTGAGGGATTTGCGGCTCTGGAGTGAGCTTCGCGCCAGCATATCCCCCAGTTCTTTGGAACAGGATCAGGAAATTGACACTATCATCGATAGCTTGGGACCGAAGAGCGGGACGCCTGCCATGGGTTCAGTTGAAGAGGATATGTTCTTCTCCGAGGAGGCCCTGCTTGATCGGCAACAGTACAAGGAATGGCTTCTCAGTATTCGTCAGGTTGGTCCCGGACCCGCCCGCAGAGCCTACACTGCAAGATATAATTCATCCACTCGTAACCAAAGGAAGGTCCTCGCGCAAATCTTTGAACTTCTGGACTCAGACGCCACCCTCACATGGAAGAAAGCCCGCAACGAAGCGGCTAAATCCCTTGGAATGAGTGATGACGCCATACGGCAGACTATCCACCGGATGAAAAAACCTAAAAAGAACTAAGCAAAACCTGCCCGCCGAAAAAAACTCAAAATTTCTTAAGAAAAACTGTCACGTTTCCATCATTCCGTTTCCTGTCTCTATGAGGAGTGATTATGACCGACAGAAAAAAAACGGGATCGCGTGACCGAGTTTTCATCAGCGTGTTGAAGGGGAAAAGCCCCAGCACAGCCCAGGCGGTTTTCTTTTCAGACGATTATTTTCTGGTGAATCTAGTGATTCGCGGGCTTGAGAAAATCTGGCTGCCTGATCGGTCAGGAGCGCCCAGATCGGGAAGTGCAGGGGTGAACAGTGCCTAAAGCAAAAGAAAGGGGTTTTGCGCTTGGTGACGCTCTGCCCCGGAAACAAAACTTAACTTTCCCCAATGATACCGTCATAGGGTTTGGCCGTCAATCCTCAATAACTTCAAGCTTTCTCCTGACTCAGATTAATCCCGAATTTCAGTCCTTGATTGTGTTGGCAGAGCGCGCTGCGAGCCCGCTGCTTTTTGACCTGATGCGACTCAAATTGGAGATGAATCGGCTATTGTTGGGAATCGGGACCGCAGGAGGCAAAGGTGAGTGAAGTCAATTCTGCGCGACGGAAATTCCAGGACGTGGTTGTGAATGAAGTTGGGCAGCATTGGCGAACCTTGCGCGGCGAATCCCCGGGCAAATCTCGAACACAGGACAGTGCCCCGAGAGGGGACTGGGAAGGTAGTGCAATGCAAAATTCATTGGGAACCGTAACAGCGAGCAATTGGAGACCTCTGCAACGGAACACTTTGCGCGGTTTTGTCGACATAACTCTGTCGGATCCTGGGTTAATTATTCACGGATGCACTTTGCACGCCCGTGACGGGGATCGATGGATTTCGATGCCAGCCAAGGCTTTTAGCGATGCTGATGGGGTTCAACACTGGAACTCGGTGGTGGAATTTTCTGACCGAGAAGCCAAAGTGGCTTTCCAGCAGGCGGCTCTTCCCGCAGTCTCCCGATTACTGCAGGAGACGAAGCCATGAGCGGCAGCACCTTTCCAAATTGCTTACAAGTGGCACAGGCGGCGCGCTTGACCGGCTACCACAAGTCAGGCGCAGAAGTGGCCTTTTGTTGCCCGCGCCATGACGACGAGCACCCCTCCCTTCTGATCAATACTGAAAAAAACGGTTGGCTCTGCGGACCATGCGGCAAGGAAGGGAATTATTGGGATCTGGCGGCATTCTTGCGGGGGTGCGACTCCAACGACAAAGCGGCCGTGACGTTGTGGCTGAAGGCGCATGGACTCCTAAACGGCAATTCATCGAAAGGCAATGGCAGCACGGCTTTCAAGGCGACAGAGTGGAAGGGGCACCCGATCAAGGAAACTTACACATACCAAGATGCCGACGGCACGCCAGCTTTCGACGTGTGCCGAGTGGAATATCAGGACAATGGCCAGCGGAAGAAAGAGTTCCCCGTATGGTGTCGGGGTAGATGGGGTTTGAAAGATAAGCAAGTGAAGATGATTCCCTATCGCCTGCCCCAACTCTTAAAGGCAGATGACGTTTTCGTCGTCGAAGGGGAGAAGGATGTTGAAACACTTGTGGGGCTTGGCTTCACAGCCACGACGAACCCCGGAGGGGCAGGCAAATGGAAGCCTGAGTATTCAGACTACTTCAATCCCAATCAACACATCACGATCCTTCCCGACAATGATCAATCGGGACGAAAGCACGTGCACCAAGTCGCCGAGAGCCTTCACGGGAAAGTGGCGTCGCTCAAGATTTTGGAACTCCCGGGGCTTCCTAAAAAGGGTGATGTGACAGACTGGGCCAAAGGAATAGATGCACAGGAAGCCGCGGAACAGTTACTGAGCCTGGTCAAGAGCTGCAAAGAGCGGCAACCGCCGACGACAGAAGAAACAAACGAGACCAGCCAGGAGTCTGCTCCACCGGCAGCCTTGCACCCCGTCATTTCCGAACTCAACCAAAAATATGCTGCCGTGATGCTGGGCGGAAGATTTGCAATTCTAAACGAAACCCAGGATCCCGTGTTCAATCGGCCTGATCTTACCTTTTCTTCCGTCCAGGACTTTAAGAATCGTTTCGGAAATTCCTACATCGGCGAAAAGACACTAGGGAACTTCTGGCTCAAGCATCCAAAACGACGCCAATATGAAAGGGTAGTTTTTGCGCCCAATCAAGACACTCCAGGGTGTTATAACCTCTGGCGCGGTTTTGCTTATGAACCGAACCCTTCTGGGATTTGTACAGGATACCTCTGCCACCTACACGATAACGTGGCCTGTGGGGACGAAGAGCTTTATCAATATCTACTCGGTTGGTTGGCCGATGGTGTCCAGCATCCTGACAGACGGCCCGGCACGGCAATCGTCCTAAGAGGCGGCCAGGGTGTAGGGAAAGGCGTTTTCTGTTCTGAATATGGCCGTTTGTTTGGCTCTCACTTCGTTCATGTGAATTCCCACCGGCAATTGATCGGTAACTTCAATGCTCACTTGAAAGATGCATCGTTGGTCTTTGCGGACGAGGCTTTGTGGGCTGGCGATAAGTCGCATGAAGGAACTCTGAAGTTTCTGGTTACCGAAGAGGCCCTACCCATCGAGTACAAAGGGAAAGACGTTTTCTTCGTGAAGAACTTTATCCACCTAATGATCTCCTCGAACCATGACTGGGTCGTGCCAGCCGGGTTGGATGAACGGCGCTTCCTTATCCTCGATGTTGCGGACACCCACAAGCAGGACCGGCAGTATTTCGGCGAAATCATGCGCCAGATGGAGAATGGCGGCCGTGCTGCCCTGCTCCACTTCCTTATTCATTACGACATCAGCGGCATGGATCTCAGCCGATTGCCCCAGACCGAAGCCCTGCGGGAAACCAAGATCTTCACGATGAACCCGGTTCAAAAGTTTTGGTTTGACCGTCTCACCCGCGGGTCTCTCACCCAAGCCTCAAGCGAGTGGGAGTCATTCATTAAGTGCACCCAATTATATGAGGAGTTCGTTGCCTTCAGTGAGGCGATAGGACAGCAACGGCGAGCGGCCGAGACTGAACTCGGTATTGGCCTGAGGAAGCTGGTCCCTTTAGTAAGGCACACCCGGAGAACTGCAGGGGGCACGAGAATTTGGGGCTATGAGTTTCCCAGCCTTTCAGAATGCCGAGATTGTTTCGACAGTATAACGACTTCTAAACATCCTTGGCCTGAGGATTAATCGTGTTACTAGATCAGATGGACAATAAGAGGTTGGACAGGCTGGACAGGTTGGACACCCGTAAACCATTGAACCCCAACCTAGTGTCTTACCTGTCTAACCTGCCTAACCTTTTAAGAAG
>JBGOTQ010000274.1:0-10631 GCA_041476565.1 Terriglobia bacterium
ATTCATGCTCGTCGAGATAGCTGGGAATGAGTTGTACTTCCAGACGATCTCGCGGGCAGGGCTGACGGTTGATTCCGGGGTGATCCGGCGCGTGGCGAAGATCACGGGCGCGGCATCCTGGCTGACTGTGCGGCCTGGGCAGCCATCATTGACACTGACGGGCAGGTTGTTTCTCATATGGCCGGCACTTTTGACGATACTGTTTTGACCCGTCAAATCGACTGGCTTCTGTCGGCTCGTAACAGTCCGTCGCCTCTCACCTTAGCCCACGAGACCAAACTACATGACCACAATACTCCATTAAGTGTTAATCACTCGGAGGGAGGCCTTCACTCCTTTGCGGAACGCCCGCACGTCCAAAGCGACGTCTTGTTAGAGAGTGCTTCATTAGTGCCCTCCTGCGCACTCTGTCCAAGCCCGACCGTGAGCGGTGTGACTCAGGAGACCGAGGATCGTTGGACATCCAGCCTTCGGGTCATCCCAGGATTGACTCATTCCAGTGTTCGTTTCACACTAGGCTACCAGTTTAACCCAAGGCTTTCCGGTGGCATCGCCGTTTATCCGGTGCATTCACCATCCGCCAGTACGGGAACCACCAGTCCCGGTAGCACGGACCATAACCATGATGTAGTTTCGACTACGGATGGCACCAGTTCGGCACCGGATTCGCACTTCGGACATACTCCCGTGAGGCCTTTCCTGAATTTTGTAGCTGTTTCTGAAACGGAGCGTCGGCCAGCGCTGATCCTGGGCACCAGCTCAGATCGCATCGACCTGCCTTACGGCCAAGCTTTCTTTGCAACCGTAAGCAAGAGTCTGCTTCGAGAAACCCACCTGCCGATTGCTCCCCACGTGGGCGCATCGTACGGCACCTACGACGACCGGCTGAGACCTATCGGGGGCCTGAACATCAACTTTACAAAGAACGTCTCTTCATTGGTGATATATGACGGTGTGCACGTACACCCAGTTGTTAACGTTCATGTTGGGCGGCACAGCTTCTCCTTTCTGCTAATCGATTGTCGAAAGCCAGGGGTGAGCTACAGCGTTGCGTTCTGAGTTGATGCAGGAGATTCGATCTGGGTCAGAAGTGATAAAAAGGTCTCACAAGTGAAACCTATATCTGACCTGAAGATAGATTTGTCTTGGCTCTGCGTAGTGCGTGCCGCCAAACGTCTCGCTGTTGTCAAGCAAGAACCGGCGATTCGCGAGATTGAGCGCTGTGACGGAGATCGTCAGGTTTTCAGCAACCGTTTTACCGAGTGAAAGGTCAAAAGTGGTGTGCCCCGGCAAATGCGCCGGCACATCGCTCGAGCCGTCGGTGAATCCAGAGCCGTAATACAGATCACCCCCAGCGTAGGCTCGCCACGGCAGGTTGAAGTTGAACCCGGTGTGAAGCGTGTTTCTTTGATCGTGATCCAGCAGAAAGTAGCCACTGGCCGGAGGGGAGAAATCCGTCAGACCGCCGCTGATCGCGCCGGCCCCCTCGGCATGGGTGTAAGCATAAGTAAGATAGACTTCCCCTCGCCCCGCAATCCTCGGCGAACGAAGGGTGACTTCCCAACCGTACAATCTCGCAGCGTCGATGGTTAGCGGGAAGAAGACGTTCGAGTTGCCGATCGCGTTGTGATCGAAATAATTCCGGGCACGCTGGTGATAATTGTTCACGTCAAACGCCCACCCGCGCAGGGGGATCGTGAGCCCAAATTGGTGCTCCTGGTCGCGCTCTCCACGGAGAGGAATGAAGCCAAGCCCTTGTGACAGGGCATATTCGAGCAGCGGGCCGCTAACCGTGGAAAGCGGGGGCGCCTGGTAATACTGACCCCAGAAGCCTCGCAGGACCCAGTTCAAGCGCGGGATGCGAATGGCCCCACCGAGGCGTGGGCTCGCCGCATTCTCGGAGATCACGCCGCTGAAGTGCGTCAGGCGCACTCCCGCGGTGAGCGTAAGCCACGACAACGCCTTGTACTGGTCCTCCAGAAACAACGCTTCCAGGTAGCCGGTTGTGATCTTGTCTTGTGCCAGCGAAAGTCCGGAACCGTCGTTGGCAATCAGATTGACGGACTCATCGTCATGCTGCCCGAAGCCGTAAAACCCGATGCTCGCGTTGTGCTTCTTCGTTACCGCGCTAAGAGCGAATTGCGCTCCGGCGTATTGTGAAGTCCGGTGCTGTGTGGTACTGATTGGCGTGTCATTCGAGTCGCCGTCATAGTTGGCACGATTGTAGTGGTAGAAGGGCGAGACGGTAAGCAGCAGGCCGGGCTGGAATATGTGCACCCAGGAGAAACTTGCCAGCGCGTCGCGCTCTCGCTCCACATCACGAATCCCAGCCGCTTCAGCGTCCACATCATTGGGGATCTGATAATCGTCCCGGCGAAGCGACGTTACGAACCGGAACTGGTTGTTTGCGTCGCGATTGTATATGAGCGTGCCCATTCCTCCGAGCCCCCACACACGGTCGTGCAAAACGTCCGGACCCGGGGTTTCCAGCCCATAGTCGCTCCGGTTGCCATTGACACTGCCAAAATAAGCGAACTTCTCGGTGTGGTTGCCAAAGTTCACCTGATCATTGGTCTGATGAAACGTGCCGTAGGTCGTGAACAACTCGCCCTCGCTGCTCCGCTCGAAGCCAGTTCTGGGTACAACGTTGAACACGCCGTAGGTGCGGTCCCCGTAGATTGAGGAATAGCCGCCGCGTTGAGCTTCCAGGTAGTCGATATCCTTGGGGTCAATCTGAGGCCCAATATTGCTGGCGATGTTGGTATTCGGGATGGGAACGCCATCAATCGCCCAGGTCACCTGGTGTCCGCCGCGCACATGAAGCTGATCGTGCGCAATCCATGCTCCAGGAACGTAATTGATGATCGCGGTCAAACTGTTGCTCAAGTCCGCGCCTGGGGTCATCGCGATTTCGCTTCGGCTGATGATCGTGGTGGGCGTCATTTGCTCCGGGTTTACGGTCAGAGCGCTCTCTGAAACAGTGACCTGCTCGCTCCGCGCTCCGAGCATGAGCTGGAAATGCAGAACAGGAGCGCTCCCTGACGCGATCACGATCTCCTGGACTGAAGGTGCGAAGCCATCCTCGCGCACCGTCACGAGGTACGCTCCTACAGGAAGGGCAGCGGCTTCGAAGCCTCCATCCGTGTCTGTGATGAGCTTCTGAGCGTAGTCCGAGCTACTGGACTTCACCACCACTTCCGCTCCCTGGATAGGGCGATGGTCAGGATCGTGAACGACACCGCGTACGGTCCCGAAAACCGCGGCCCAGATCGCGACTTGGAACAGAACCGCGAAGACACCGATAAATCTCAAGAACGCTTTCACTGGATATCCACCTTTCGTCTATGCTGCTCGATGAGTGGGTCACCCAACGGCACAACTCCTTAGTAGAATGACGCTTCGATTCATGTTCCCTCTCTGAACAGTGCCATGCGCCCTCCCATAACATCGGGGAATGAGCGGCATGGCTTATTCGACGGACGAGCCAACCGCCAGATGATTTCACCCCAGGGCGCGGCACAAAACCATTGTCAGGGGGAGTTATAATTATAAGAAAGTGTTTCAGTCGAGTCGATGCGGCAAATTGCCGCACCTCTCGTGTTCGGGAATGTGTGACATTTGGAACGTCATCTGAAAGATAATCATTATTGTGCTACAACCAGTTAAGAAACAGCTGTAAGGAACTCACAAAGCTCAAGATGCGAGTTTGCGTGACCCAACATCAGGACTTGTCCGCGCCCGATTTGAGACCGGCCGGTGAGCTAGCGCCCAGCTTGGCTCTTCCATGGATAGTCAAGCTCAGGTACGGCATGCTCCTCGGGCAGGCTGCCCTTATTCTGCTGGCTCATTTCGTATTCCACATCGTATTGCCGATTGTGTGGCTTGCGGTCCCTTTAGCTGTAACGGCCACAAGCAACCTTCTGCTGCGCCGATTTTCGGAAACATTGGGCGCGCGGCGGACCTTGGGACTGCTTCTCGGGCTCGACACGGTATGTCTCACCGCAATCCTGGCCTTATCCGGAGGTCCGGCAAATCCGTTCAGCCTTTTGTATCTAGTCCAGATCACTTTGTCGGCGGTGGTCCTGAGCAAGCCATGGACATGGGCGTTGGGAATCCTCTCTGTCATGAGCTTCGGCTTTCTGTTTCGGGTCCATGTGCGAGTTTCGGTATTCGAAGCCCACCACGTCACCCAGGGGATTTCCGTCCATCTGCTCGGGATGTGGATCGCCTTCGCCGCGGCCACCCTGGTAGTTACAGTATTGATCGGCAAGGTATCTGAGGCTTTGAGGACTCGAGAGCAGGAGGTTCTGCGGCTCCAGGACCGGCTAGCGCGCCACCAGCTGTTTGCGTCGATCGCCACGCTGGCTGCAGGCGCGGCGCACGAGCTCGGAACTCCTCTGGCGACAATTGCAGTCGCATCTCGGGAACTGGAACGGCATGCCAGGGAAGTCTCCGGAGACGCCAGCGTGTGTGACGATGCTCAGCTGATCCGCTCCGAAGTGGAGCGGTGCAGCCAGATCCTGCACCAGATGAGCGGTCGCGGAGCGGAGCTCGCTGGTGAGTCACCAGTCCCCGTCCGTCTGAACGAGATAGTTGAGGGAGTAAAGAACGGTATGTCGTGCATCGAGGCGGAGCTGATCCGATCGCGGGTAACCGGAGACGGGAAGGCTCTATTGCCCATTGACGCCACACGGCAAGCTCTTACAGCACTAGTGAGGAACGCTCTCGATTCAAGTGTGGAAGGACAGTGCGTGTCACTCCTGGCAGAATGCGCCTCTGGGCAGATATGCTTCGCTGTCCAAGACTCGGGCACTGGAATGAGCCCGGAGGTTTTGGCCCGGGTATCCGAACCCTTTTTTACAACCAAGGGTTCTGGTCGCCACTTGGGCTTAGGAACGTTTCTGGTCCGTTTATTCGCGGAGAGCTTGGAAGGACATCTCGTTTTCGAGTCAGAAGTCGGCGTTGGGACTACCGCCATCCTGGAATTACCCCTCATCAACTATGACGGAGAAAGAAAAACCAGCATCGCTAATCGTCGATGACGATGACGTATTTCGTAGCCGACTACGTCGCGCCTTTGAGCTTCGCGGATGGGAAGCGCACACAGCGGCGACATGCGGTGAAGCCCTTGCTATCGCCCGTGAGATCGGGCCCGACTTGGCTATTGTCGATCTAAGGATGCAAGCTGAATCGGGGCTCGATGTTGTCAGGCGCCTTCGGGAATTGGACGCCACGGTTTCGATCATTATGTTGACCGGGTACGGCAGCATCGCGACTGCCCTAGAGGCCATTCGCTATGGAGCGGATCACTACCTGAGCAAGCCGGTCGACGTAGACCAGATTCTGGCGACATATGAAACCGTTCGTCTCTCTGCGCACGACGATGCTCGCCCCCCCACCACAGTCCCGAGCCTCGCGCGAGTCGAATGGGAACACATCCAACGCGTGCTGACGGATTGCGGCGGCAACATCTCTCAAGCCGCCAAGCTCCTGGGCTTGCATCGCCGGTCCCTTCAACGCAAACTCTCTAAATTTCCACCACGGGTATAATATGGGATGAGCAAGTAATTGTGATGGTTCGTTGTTGATTTAATCTGTTCGGAATATGGCCGGAAAGGCATTCATTTGATCTCCAGGGGAAAGACAGGGCAAAGCTCCAGGCGTGTAATAGGCGGCTGGTCACTGGCAATCGAGCACGGTCTGATCCTAATAGGTATGGCAAGCTACTCAAGCTCTCCGGCTCGACGACTCTATCCTGTCCCAAACAACAATGAGAAATCGTGGAGATGGACCTATGACCAGAGACGTGCGTCTGACCCAACTGGCCAGACGGGCTGGTTGTGCCGCCAAACAGCCGCCTGGCTACCTGCTGCCGCTCCTGCAATTGCTTCCTACCAGCATGGACCCGAACATTCTGGTAGGGACTTCAACTGTCGATGACGCTGCCATCTATAGACTGAGCAATGATTTGGCATTAGTCCTCTCGACGGACTTCTTCACTCCAATCGTGGACAGCCCATACGACTTCGGGGCGGTGGCTGCAGCCAACGCTCTCAGCGACATCTACGCGATGGGAGGAAAGCCCCTAACGGGGCCGAGCATTGTCGGTTTTCCTGATGATGTTTTGCCCTCGGAAGTACTTGTTGAGATCATGCGCGGGGCGGTGGACAAAGCCAACGAAGCAGGGATTGCCATAGTCGGGGGCCATACGATTAAGTCCGAGGAACCGATCTTCGGCTTGGCGGTGGTCGGCACCATTCATCCTCAGAAGGTGCTTTCTAACGACTTGGCGAAACCTGGCGATATCCTGATCCTGACCAAGCCGCTGGGATTGGGCATCATTACCACCGCCGCCAAGAATGGCGAGGATAAATTCGGAGCGATCACCTCGGCCTTGCAGGTGATGACAACCCTTAATCGCGCTGCCGCCGAGGGGGTCGTGCGCATTGGGGTGCACGCTCTTACCGATGTCACGGGCTTCGGTCTACTTGGCCACTTGCGTAACATAACGGCAGCCAGCAAGATCAGCGCAAGAGTCTTTCTTGAGCAGGTGCCCGTTTTGCCCGCAGCGTGGGAGTATGTGCGGGAGGGTATCGCGCCGAGTGGCACTCATGCGAACCATCAATTCCTGGCTGACTGGGTAACATTCGCCGCTGACTTGACCAAAGAAGAGCAGTTGATTCTCTGTGATGCGCAGACTTCGGGGGGCTTGCTGGCCGCAGTGGCTGTGGAAGATGCCGATCCCTTGCTGAAAGAGCTACGGTCTGGAGGCGTTTCCGAGGCGGCAGCTATTGGCCGCATTGAAGGCGGCTTGCCGGGGCGCATTCTTGTAGACCGGTGGGCGCCACAATAACATGGCTTTCAGGGGTTGGATTCAAGAGCGCAAGGTGGCCATTTCCTTGAGCACCGGTCCGCAGTGACGTCCGTGGCTAACAAGAAGGGGCGGTTTCGTGGGAAATGGCCCGATCGAGTCCTGAATCTATTGCAGCCGGACTCACGCGTATTTTCGGCGCAGGATAGTGGCAGCTTGAGAAAGAGAACAAAGCTTTTGGAAGGCGGTTGCCGTCGTTGCCACGGGACGATCTGCAAACGTCCCAAATCCACAGTCCGGATTGAGATGCAGCCGATCGGGATCTACTACTCCAACCAATTCTTCAACGTGCCCTGCAATCCCGGCTGGATGTTCCACTTCTTCCGTGCGGGGATTCACAGCGCCGAATCCAATCAAAGTGCCATCGGGCAATCCTCGTAAAGCTTGCACAGACCCAGCCCTGGGCGTGGCGTATTCCAGAACAAACTGTTTCACCTTCATACGGGCGAAATACGGAACGAGAGGCTCGTACGAACCTGCCAGCAGAACGTTTTCCTTCTGGCTCCAGTTGCCCCGACACACGTGTAGGGCAGTGATCGGCCCATTGACTCCTTCGACCACTCGATTGATCAAGTCAACTGCAAAGTCCAATTCGGTTTCGGGACTTGCACTGGCTGCTAGTGCCGCACACATGAACGTGCGTGTGGACGATTTGCCGGCGAACACCAGCTCGGTCAGGACGGGCTCGTCGAACTGCACAACTTCGGCGCCGGCCGCAGCCAGTGCCAAAAGCTCATCACGAAGAATCCGTACAATATCTTCAGCCAGTGACTCCCGGGTGGGGTATGCTTCATCTGACAGCCCTTTCACCCAGGTGGACCGCGACAGCAGGTAGGGGCCTGGAAGAGTCACCTTGACTGGTCTGCGAGTATGCTGGCGCAGGAATTTGAAATCCTCCAACACCAGCGGTTCTTTGGGATGGAGCTTTCCGATAACCGTCGGGTTCTTGATGGCAAAAGCAGGCACATCCAAGGCTTGAAGCAGAGTTTCGAAGGCAGCTTTATCCTCAACATAATCGAGCAGCTCCGCCATGGTCATGAGTTTGATTCCGTCCAACCGCTCACAAATGAACGAATAGAAGTTGTCTCTTCGTTGTTCGCCGTCGGAGATGATGTCAACGCCGGCGTCTTCCTGGTACTTGATGGCCAGCAACGTGGCTTCCGACTGAAGCGCACGGAGGTCGGGGCGCTTCCGTTTCATGGCCTCCAGCAACCACGGTGGCCGGGGCCAGGAACCTACCACTGTAACCGGGAATAGGGGCAGATCTGCCATCATATCCTCTTGAGTTCCACCTGAACCATGGCCGGGCGAACCAGGGTCTGGGTGACGGGAGAGCGGGCCAGTGTTTCTTGCCATAAATCCAGGAGGACAGGGTCGTCTGCATCCGCATCGATATAGAGCGTGCCCTCTATTTGCGCCATGCCCGGGTGTCCTCCATCCTCCGTTCCAAGAAAAACAAGAATATTCTCGGACCGCGCTTTGAGGACCACCTCCAGATTACGTACTTCAATGCCCCGGCGGGAAGCTCGCCACTGCAAACCCACCGCCAGGCACCCCCCCAGGGCTGAAAGGAGATACTCAAGGGCATTGGGAGCAACATCAGCCGTGTCAAAACTCGCCGGCTGACCAATCAGGAATGAGTGATTGCGTACGAAAGCCTTGGCCTGCATCCCGCCGCTCCAGCGAGTGCGCACGGACCAGGTGAACCCTTTGGCTTTTACAATGTCGTCGAGCAGGGCTTCATCGGGCTTTTGTTTTCGCACGAAGTAGGAAGTGCTGCCACCTTCTCCCGGCACAATGGCCAGTAGCGAGTGGCCTACAAGACGGCACCAGGCCGGCAAGTCTTCCTTGACACTTATTTCTCGGCTCTGAATCTCCAGGATCCCGCCCGGGGACAGAGGCTGCATGGCTTCCCGAATGATCAGCAGCAAGCCGCTGCCGCAATCCAGGTCTCCACCGTTGCAAACGGCATCCGGATGAAGATCAGGCTGGATGTTCATATCAAATGGACTTTTAATAGAGACCTAATAGCTGACGCAAGGGCTCCCTAAGGCCAGGAATTCCACCAGCTTCGCCCCCCCCACAATCGTAGCTCCTGAAACCAGTTTGTTTTCATCCAGGCCGCGTTTCTTGAAACAGGGCGAACAAACAAAGATCTTCCCACCAGCCTTGACAAAATTCTCCATCAGATCTTTCAAGGGAGCGAAACCTTCTTCCCGAATGTCGTCAGCGTATCCTTTTTGCGACAGGCGCACTGCTTCGGTGCTGAGAAAGACCATCGTTTCCTGGTCTGATCCGACTGCCGCGTTGGCCACAACAAACGCAACAGTCGCCTTATCGGTATTATCCTTGGCTGCGGTCAAACTGACGCAGAACTTTCGTGCCATGCCTTAATTCTCCTTTCGTTGGATGATGTAAACAGGATGTTGCTGCCACAATAGACGATGCCCGGTGAGACGGCACCAGGCAGGCATATCCTCGGGGGCGCCGGGATCCCGGGCCGTGACCTGGATAGTCTCGCCAGTGCTCATTTCTTTGAGACGGAACCAAAGCTCAATCACTAGCTCTCCACAACCCATCTCTCCTGCATCCCACTCGACGCTCGGGGTAGGTACGATCCCGTTTTGAATCAAGCCTTGCAAGCAACTCTCCTTCGAGGGATTTTCACACATGCTTTTGGAAAGCTTGATTATATAACTTCCTGAGGCATTAGAGGACCCAGTTCTAGGCCTACCGCTAATTCCACTGGTCCGCATCTCCTGCACAAGGGCCTGGCTATCGCCGACTCTAAGAAGAAACCATGTGCCTTCTCCATTGAACCTACGCAATTTACAGAAGGACATAAGCCTCGCTTCTTGACTCAATCTGGAGAGGCTGTTCCGGGGACAGCTGCTTCTTGTTCTTGAGATTTCGTCTTGTGGGGTTCCTCGCGAGGTCCAATCTTGGGATTGAGATCTGAGGGATCCAAGAAGATGGGCCGGTTGAATGTTACCTGGAGTTCAGCGAACGGTGGCAGACGGGCGTCCTTGCCGTGTTGCAGCACCATGAGGGCCACGCCGGTCCCAATCCCGAAGTACCTGGCAATCGTTGCGGCAGTCGCACTGGTAACCGCGCTGGCGCCCCATTTAATCCCTTCCTCGATAAGATCATCCACCACCTTGCCGACCAGCCAGGAGGTCCCAAGATTTATCAGCAGCGCCACTTTACCCTGTCTTCCGGCACTCAGGCCACCTTCGCTATCGAGACTCAGCCGCGCCGCGATATCGCTCTCGGCACCATTCAAGGAAGCCGAGATTTCGGCCGTGGATCCGGAAGGCAGGATCAGCCTATGGAAGTCCAAGTGAAGGCTGCCTCCTCGATTCAGGCAACGCGGAGCGAGACGCTTCGTGATCCGGCCTTCAAACAGGCTCCCTTCCGGCACACCGATCCGGCCATCAAGCCAAATGGGCTCCATAAGCTGGGCTTGGAAGCAGTCCCCGGCATGATTCCTGGTGGCGCTTAATTCCGTGAGAAGCAAAAGCCTTGCCTGGGCTCCCGCAGGGATCTTGGTTCGCTCCGTTGGAGCATTTATCCGGAAGGAGGACTCAGAGAGACTCACTGGAAAATAGGCTTGTTCTTCCAGCCGCACAATCAACTGTGAGTGACGTCCGGGGCTAGCGGGCGCCTTTACTTCCATCTCCAAATCTGCGTTGGGATCAGGGGAGTTTTTTTTCGCTCGGGTGCGAGCTGGGACGCGTTCCTCCACGCTCGCCAGGGAAAC
>JBGOTQ010000275.1:0-10628 GCA_041476565.1 Terriglobia bacterium
CGTTCCAAGGGCCTCCGACCCTTTAAAAGCTGTATTGGTTCTTGCTTTGCGCACGATCCCGGTAAACCAAAGCTTAAGCCAGGAGCTGACCGTCCTTTTATACGAAAAAGCAGAGGAATTGGTGCAGGGGAGCGAAAAAAGCTCGACGCAAGTTTAGTTCCTTGGACCTCGGACTCATGGTGGTCAAATCCAAAGTGCACAGTCTATTAGCTTTGTAATAGGTACTGGACAGTTTTTCAGCACAAGAGGAGCCCAATATGGATTTCGGTTTGCGCAACAAAAGTGTTGTGGTGACGGGCGGAAGCAAGGGGATCGGAAGATCCATCGTACGTCGATTTGCGGAGGAAGGGGCAAAGATTGCCACCTGCGCCCGGGGGGTGGAAGCTTTGGAAGACACGAAACGAGAACTGGCAGACAAGGGAGCAGATATTTATGTGTGTGCTTGTGACGTCGGTTCTGCCGACGCTTTGTATCGGTTCCTTGAAACGGCGCACGAGAAAATGGGGGCTGTAGACATTCTGGTAAATAACGCTTCCGGTTTTGGTCTGAAGGACGATGAAAACGGGTGGTTGGCAGGGTTCAATGTGGACATGATGGCGGCCGTGCGTGCCGCTTGGAAAGTTGTGCCTTGGATGAAGCAACGTGGTGGCGGCGCGATCGTGAATATCTCGTCGGTCTCAGGCCTGGAGGGAGGCTGGACGACCCCTTATTCTGCCGCCAAAGCTGCCCTTGTGAGCCTGTCCAAGAATCTGTCGATGACCCTGGCTCCCTTGAGGATTCGCGTCAATACGGTAGCGCCCGGCTCTATCGAATATCCCGGAGGGGCCTGGCAGCAGATCAAGCAGACCCGACCGGAGTATTACGATAAAGTCCGCGATACTATCCCTTTGGGACGAATGGGAACACCCGAGGAGGTCGCTGACGTAGTTGTATACCTGGCATCTGAGAGAGCCAGCTGGGTTACAGGTGCCTGCCTCTGCGTCGATGGCGGCCAGTACAGAGCCAACGTTTGAATGCAGAAACGCACAGGCGCGGAAGGCACCAAGGTCTTGTATATCGGCGGCATCTCATAGAGGGTGCCAAATAGGCCAGAGGAATATTTGCAGATGGAGGGTACCGCTCTGTCGGCACCTAGGGGTCGCGACGGAGCGCGACCCTCCACCAAGCACCACCAGGCTGTGTTTTTGGAAATACCAATTGTTAGACATGCTATCAAGGCTGTTTGCTATCTTGCTGGGCCAGGATGAGCCGCCTGGCTTCCTCCCGGAATGCCGGCAGTCGGCGGCTGTAAACAATCGCGCCTGCGACGCACATAAGACCGCCTGCCGCCACGGTGACCGGAGCCCCAAAGGGACGGGCAGCGCCGCCCGCCAGCAGCGCTCCGAAGGGAGCCATCCCCATGAACATCATAGAATAGATAGCCATCACGCGTCCCCGCATATGGTCGGGAGTCATGCTTTGTACCAAAGTATTGGTGGAGCCCATCTGAACCATTATCGAATAACCGGTCGGAATCAAGAGCAGCACTGAGAGCCAAAAGGAGTGGGAAAAAGCAAACAGAATCAGGCTCACCCCGAAACCGCCACTGGCCAGGGCAATCCAACGCCCCAACCCGCGCAACCCCCGGCGAGCCGCCAGAGTCAGCGCTCCCAGAAGAGCACCGATACCGGCCGCACCCATCAGGATTCCCAAGGCTCGTGGCCCTCCATGCAGGATCTCCCCTGCAAATATGGGCATCAGGACTGTGTAGGGAGCCCCAACCAGGCTGGCGAACGCCAACAACAGGAGCAGCGATCGAATGGGCGAGGAACTGCGCGCGAAACGGAACCCCTCCAGTATATTCTCCAGCGGTGAGTCAGCCCGTGCCGGTCGGACAACAGGCGTTACCTGCATCATCAATAAACCGGCAATAACGGCCAGATAACTGATCCCGTTCGCAAAGAAACACCATCCTTCCCCGATGCCTGCAACCAGGATTCCTGCAACAGCGGGTCCAATCATGCGTGCGCTGTTGAACATTGAGGAATTCAAAGCGATGGCATTCATCAAATCCTCTTTGCCGACCATATCCACTATGAATGACTGGCGGGCAGGAATGTCAAAGGCGTTCACAAGCCCCAGGCAAGCTGCCAGCGCGGCCACATGCCATACTCTCACATAGCCGGTCAAAGTGAGCCAGGCCAGAACCAACGCCAGAACCATGGAGGCAGCCTGAGTGGCAATGACGACTCGGTGGCGGTTATAACGGTCAGCCACGATTCCGCCCAGCGGGGCAGCCAGGAGAACAGGAATTTGCCCTACAAATCCAACCGTCCCTAACAATAGCGATGATCCGGTCAGCCGGTAAACCAGCCAGGACTGTGCGACTGACTGCATCCAGGTGCCAATTAAGGAGATCAATTGACCGGCAAAGAAGAGCCGGAAGTTCCGATGTCGCAGAGCCCGCAGGGCATAAGACACCTTTAGCGGCTGTTTCAGGTCAAGCTGTTGATCAGTGCTGCTTCCTGGTTGCAACTCGTTCACGGATGCCCCAATAGTTAATTCCAAGCGTCTTTCAGCATATCATCCGTCACTTCCACGGAAAACCATAGAAGAAGGCTCGTTGAGACTTCTTTCATGAAAATGCGGTTTTGGGTGGAGGGTCGCGCTCCGTCGCGACCCTAATGGCGGCGACATCCAGTCCTTTCATCCGCGGTGATGAACTTGAAAAGCTCATGCGGCACTCTCTTGAAAATCGCCAATTCGTAAGCCGTGGGCATTTGTGTCCTTTTGAAAAGCCCCCGATTGATTTAAGAAGCGAATCAATCTTGGCTACCGCCGCCATTTTAATTAACATTGGCGCCCAGAGCGGGCGGGTGGCTATCCTGTGGGGTTTGCCGGAGTATCTGGCTCGACTTCTGGAAAGTGATTCTCGGAGAGGTTATCCTGAACCTAACGGAGAGGAGCTATGATCGAACTCATTCGAGACCTTTTTCGGTATGATTACTGGGCAGACGCGGAACACTGGAAGTCCATCGCAGCCCACCCTGCCGCGATGGAAGATCGCCAGATCCAAGAGAGGTTGCATCACATCCACCAGGTGCAACGCGGCTATATCAAGATCCTAAAGGGAGAGCCGATTGACCTGGCAAAAAAGCAAGACCCGGTTCCTTCGTTGCACGACCTCCAATCATCAATGCGCTTCTACCACGGGGAGACAAAAGCATTTGTTGAACGTCTCACCGCGACCGAGCTTGACCAGGTTGTGACTATCCCTTGGTTCGGTGCCTTTCATCCAACCAAAGCACAGGCGATACTTCAATTGGTAATGCACGGTCAATATCACCGGGGCCAGAATGCCACTCGACTGCGGGAACTTGGCGGCAAACCCCCACTGACGGATTTCATTGCCTGGCTGTACAAGGGCCGTCCTGAGCCCGAGTGGCCGTCCGAATGAGTAAAACCACTGAACGGGAAACCGGAGCTAGTTAAGTCACAAACCTCCGGCGAGAAATCAACCTTCCATTCAACCAGGGCCTGACAGTGATCCCCACATGACTGGAAAAGTGATTGTGAAGTGAATGGTCGTTTTCGATTATCCGAGGTGGGAAATGGTGGAGTCTTGCAGGGCGTCCGCTGACTGCCCCGACACAACCCGGTTTCGACCTTTAGTTTTGGCCCGGTAAAGAGCGGCATCAGCCACTTGCAGAAGCGAGTGGACCAATCCGTGGTCAGGGTAAGCAGAGACGCCCGCAGAAACCGTCACCGCGCCCAGGGGCTTTCCCTGGTGAATGAGGTACAAGTGTTGTAGCGATTCGCGGATTTGGTCGGCCCGGTGTACAGTGTCTTGCAGTGAGGTCTCCGGGAAGATGAGGACGAACTCCTCTCCGCCATAGCGGCAGAAGATATCTTCCTTGCGGATACGGGCTTGCACAAAAATACTGAATTCCTTAAGCAGCAAATCGCCCGCCTCGTGACCGAAGGTGTCGTTAAACTGCTTGAAGTGATCCAGATCCATCATGACAAATCCCAAATGGAGTTGCTTGCGTTCTGCACGGCGTAATTCTCTTTCCAGCGTTTCTTCAATGTACCGGCGGTTATAAAGCCCGGTCAAAGCGTCGCAGATCGATTGGCTGCGCAAGGCCTCCCGCAGTTTGATGTTGGCTAACGAAAGAGCAACACTCTCGCTCAACGCCAGAGCTAACTTCTGTTTTGAGGGGGCCCCGTCCAGCGTGTTGAAATCCAAATGGTCTGCAACCTCCAGCAGCGTCAGCACCCCTAGCGTTTCCCCCTGGGCCACCAGTGGGATGCAAAGGGCAGAGACCTTTTCAGGGAGTCTGAGATGCGGGCAACTGGGCGGGTCCAACGTTCCCCCGCTCTGGTGCGGCAGACCCCGCCTCAGGGCCCAGCAAGCTTCCGGCGAAAAGACCGTCTCACCGTTGTACCCGCTCCCGATCATCGAAACACTCTCCAGGTAGTTTTTGGAATCCTTCATCAGGAACAAGGCCCCCGATTCCGCCTCGAGTAGCTTTTCTACGGAGTGACGAATGACCAGGTAAGCCTCCTCGGAGGTCTGACAGCTCTGGAGCATCTCGGCAGACTGGTGCAGCAGGCTTATATCCCGATTGCTGGCCTGCAATTGGCAGTTCAATTCCTCTGCTTTTTCCTCGGCTTCCCGATACTGGTCCATTTTCTGACGAATGAGGGAGTAGGCCGAGGTTAGTAAGCCCAGAATGATGAAAGTCCCCAGGGCGAGAGCGAGTGTGGTGTTCTTGGCATGGGCCTCGATGGTCCGATTTCCCTGGTCTAGCGAAGCTGTTTCCTTTTTTCGTATCTCTTCGATAACCTGCTGCAATTCATCCATGGACTGTTTGTCCATTCCAGTTCCGACCGCGGTCTGCGCTGCCTCAAAGCCCTGATTGCTGCGGACCTCGATGATATGCTGATGCGTGCTGAGTTCATCTCGAATCAGGTTTTCCACTCGCCTGAGGTTTTGAAGTTGTTCGGGGGATTGGGCAGACATGGTGCGCAGGTCAGCCAAATCCCGGTCAAAAGATCCACGCGCAAAGAAATAGGGTTGAAGATAGCGCGCCTCGCCCGTAATCACGAAGCCGCGCATCCCACGTTGACTATCCTTAATTCGCGACTGAAGGACCTCGATGGCTGTGAGCCTTCTGTGAATCAGAGACTCCTCGTGCATCCGCCCTTCGAGTTGGCGAATGCTTCGGTAGGAGAGAGTTGCCACTGCCAGAAGGATTACAAGGGTTGCAATGCCTGCAGTCCTAATGTCGATCCATCGTTTCCAGACACCTGTGAATGCCAAGAATTTCGCCATCTGCGGTCCGAAACTGCCTCCAAACCCGAGCAAGTGCCCGGGGGGGGAAACAAGTAAAACCGGTCTGGAGGAGTTATCGGTCGGTCGAAGTACGAAGATTACAGCAGCGTGTGGAGCAGGAGTAAGATTTCAGGAGCCTCTAAGGGCAAAGGAGAGTAGCCACCCACGTGCGAGCGACAGCAGTCGCATTGCGACGTTTGGCGAGAGCCGCCCTGTTCATTGTATACCCCCGCATCAGGCGCCGGTTTGGCGCGACATCCAACTATGAGAATCCCGTAGCGCAAGGCAGGGGTAGCCACGATGGATTCGTATCTTGAATTCATCGTGGGCTTTTCAATATCGGAAAGAAACGCCGCGACGGGTGACGGCGGTCACCCGCGCGGCGCCCACCTTGAAATCTGCATGAGAACCTCCGAACCCCTTAGGCATGGAATTGCTTTGAATCTCAAACGTGATGCTGATATAAACTGTTACTCTCAGCGTATCGGTGACCAGAGTTAACCACCGACGGCAGCAGGGGAAGCATGATCTTGTATGGCTTGGACTGAGCCGCCCCCCGCCTCTTCCCTCGGTCTTTTCATCAGAGTCTCCGGTTTGGAGTGATGCCACAGACGCGCTTGCCTGGACCAGGTAACACCCGAGGGAAAAAGATGATCACGTCACCAGCTCTCACGCCAGGTCAACCTCTGCCACGCCAGGTGGAGTGTTCAATCGACAAGGAAGCTACGCAAGCCTGTCACCAAGTGAGATAGACCTCAATAAACGGAAGAGGGAAGAAGGGACACTGCAATGAACATCCGAAAAGCCGTAATCACGGCTGCAGGCAAGGACCAACGGAGCTTGCCGTTGCAGACACTCATTGACCGGGATGGGGAACAAAGGTCAGTCCTGGGCGTTCTAGTCGGGGAGATTTTGAGTGCTGGTATCGAGGATATCTGCCTCGTGGTTTGGCCAGGTGACGAAGGGTCCTATGTGAAAGCGGCGGGCGAAGTGCGCGGAAGGCTTCATTTCATTCCACAAGCCGAGCCGAAAGGTTATGCGGACGCGGTTTACTGCTGCCGGGACTTCATTGGGAATGAACCGTTCCTGCATTTGCTGGGGGATCATATCTACCTCAGCCTGGCCGGACGGAGCTGTGCCCAACAACTGGTCGAAGTCGCGATGTCCGAGTCTTGTGCGGTTTCGGCTGTCCAGGCCGTTCGTGAAGGAAAGCTGCGCTATTATGGCGCCGTTGGCGGACGGCGGCTTTCGGACCGCCAGCGGCTTTACCTGATTCAGAAGGTTCTCGAAAAACCTACCCCTACGGAGGCGGAACTGGAGTTGGTGGTTCCAGGGCTCAGAGCTGGCCACTACCTCCGCTTCTTTGGAATGCATGTCATTACCCCGGCCGTGATGGAGTTCCTCCCTCAGAGCAGCCATCTCTCCCAGGCTCTGGCCAAGTTGGCGGATAAGGAACGATACCTGGCTTTTGAAGTTGAAGGCCAAAGCTACGACGTTGGGTTGAGATTTGGACTCCTGACAGCACAGTTGGCCTTATCCCTTCAAGGTCAGGACCGAGAGGAAGTGCTCGCGTTGGTTATCGAACTGTTGGCAACCCGTGAAAGAATGCGAAGACAAGGGCCATGAGCAGTAAATTGATCGCAATCATTACCTCAGCGGATGCGCACGTCCGCAACCAGTCTCTCGAGGCAGTGTGCCGGGGCATGAGCTTGCCAGAGTTTCTGGAAGAGTGTCAACAATTGGAAGTTTTCCGGCGTGGCTCTCAGAACCTGTACGAACGCGTCCGGGCCCTCTTCCTGGTTTATGCCATTCACCGTTTCCATCTGCCAACAGTCCTGGGTCGCGGGGGTCGAGGGCTCATCCCCTTTGAAGGTTACACCCACCTCTTGCACCGACGTTTTGGTGAAGCTATTGAGACTTTCCTTGACACTCAGCAGGCAAGTGGCCCGAGTGATGCCATTTCCAGTGCTCTGGCCGCTGCATACTACGCTCTGGGTTTCCAAACCTTGGCTGAACAGGTCCGTCGCAGTGTCAAGTCCGCGAGGGGCAATCAGTGGATGTTTCGCATGGGACATCCCTCTGACCATCCCCTGCTCGTCCGACCGGAGTTGTTGCGAAAGAGCGGAAATGGGGCCTTTCCGATTCTGCGGGAATGCACTCCGGTTCGCATGGACCTGTCGCACAGCGGTTGGAGCGATATCTTCTTCCTGGCGATGGATTATCCCGAAGGGGCGAGGGTCCTCAATGTTTCGATTGACCTTGGAGTGCGCGGGCGTGACCGTGCTCCTCGACCTCCAGTTGAAGCTTATTTCCGAATCATCGACGAGCCTGTTTTGAAGTTGGCAAGTGTCGATTTAGGCGCCACTGTGGTCATTTCCAATCTCAAGGAACTCTTTGATTTCGCCAAGGATTACCTGGGCCTTTTAAAAGCCGCCGTAATTGCTTCTGGTATTGTTCCACCTGGGATCGAGGGATCGGAGGAAAGTCTGGTGGAACTGCTCGCTCGGGTGGTGAAACCGGGCCATGGCATTGAGATCGTCAGCTGCGTCAACAATATTCCCAAGGGGTCGCGGCTGGCCGTTTCGACCAGTCTTCTGGCTTCTTTGATTTCGGTCTGCATGCGGGCTACCAACCAGGCCCGCCACCTGACTGGTCTTCTCAGCGAGCAGGAGCGCCGTATCGTGGCGGCACGAGCTATCCTGGGGGAATGGCTGGCAGGGTCGGGTGGAGGATGGCAGGACTCAGGAGGGGTATGGCCCGGTATCAAGTTAATTCGAGGAGTGCTGGCGGGGGAAAGTGACCCTGAGAATGGGATCAGCCGAGGGCGCCTGCTACCCCGACACGACATCCTGGGAGAGTCCGATGCGCCTCCAGGGGTCCGGCCTGGATTGCAGGACAGTCTCGTGCTGGTCCACGGCGGCATGGCACAAAATGTCGGGCCAATTCTGGAGATGGTGACGGAGCGTTATCTGCTGCGCCTGGAATCAGAATGGAAAGCCCGCCAGGAGGCAATTTCGATCCTAGACCTCATTCTGACCTTACTGCGAGAAGGAGATATCCGGGGAATTGCGTCGGCAACGACCCGGAACTTCTTTGGGCCTATCCAGAAAATCATTCCCTGGGCCAGCAACTACTACACGGAAAGTCTCATTCAGCGGGTCCGATCAGAGTTTGGAGAAAAATTCTGGGGGTTCTGGATGTTGGGGGGCATGTCAGGGGGCGGCATGGGATTCATCTTTGATCCTGCCTGCAAAGAGGCCGCGCAGACTCGCCTCCAGGATTTGATGTGCAGCCTCAAATCGGAGCTTTCAAGCGCTTTGCCCTTTGCCATGGAGCCGGTGGTTTATGACTTTTCAATCAACGAACACGGTACCTTGGCCCAAATGTTGGACGGAGAGGCGGCTCTTCTTCCCCAGGGTTATTACAGTCTGACAGTCCCCAATCTGGTTCGAATTGAACCTCAAAGACTCACTCCGGCTCAGCGCGTCGAACTCCTTACCTTTGGAAGTGTCTGCCGAAGCAAGCCTGAGTACGGGGGACTGGTGGAGACCCTTTTCGACCGGTTAGTTCCCCAATCGGATGGCAGGACTTACTCAACCAGCGAACTCCTCTCCCTGCTCAATGAACTGGGCTTTGACCATGCTCAACACGAACAGATTCGCACCGACTTGAGAACCGGTCGCATCGGTCTGGCACAAAACCTGTTGCCGTCCAACGTCGAGATCAAGGATGTCGATGAATCCGACGTGTTTGACGCAACAGGATGGTTTCAAGTGCCTCGAAGGTCGGGGATTGAAAAAGGAAAAGGAGAGGCTGAACGATCTGATTCGTATTATAGAGAATGCAAGGAACGTGGTGAATATGCACTGGCTTCGGGGCAAATAGCTGTGCTGACCCTGGCGTCAGGTATTGGCAGCCGTTGGACTCAGGGGGCTGGCACCGTTAAGGCCCTCCACCCTTTCTGCAAGTTACACGGGCGGCACCGGACGTTTATCGAAGTCCACCTGGCTAAGAGCAGGAGCACGGCCCAACGATATGGGGTCACCATTCCTCACCTGATCAGCACGAGCTATCTGACCCATCAGCCTATTGAGGAGTATCTGCGGCGGGAAAAGAACTACGGTTATCTCGGACCGTTGCTGTTTTCTCCCGGGCGTTCTGTGGGATTGCGTCTGGTCCCCATGGTCCGCGATCTCCGATTCCTCTGGGAAGAAACGTCGCAACAGCAGCTGGACGAACAAGCTCAAAAGGTCCGCGACAGCCTGCGGGCCGCTCTTGTTCAGTGGGCTCTCCAAGCCGGGGAGGGCAATGACTACGTCGACAATGTCCCCCTGCAGTGTCTTCATCCGGTTGGCCACTGGTATGAAGTACCCAACTTATTCAAGAACGGGATTCTCAAGCGCCTGCTGGAAGAGCGTCCCCAGTTGAAATACTTGATGGTCCATAATATTGACACTCTGGGAGCAAGTGTAGACCCTGCCCTGCTGGGGCTTCATATTCTCCAAGGAAACGCGCTGGGATTTGAAGTTATCACTCGACGTATCGAAGATCGCGGCGGCGGGCTTGCTCGTGTAGATGGAAAGGTCCGTCTGGTGGAAGGACTGGCGATGCCCCATGAGGAAGACGAATTCCGACTATCGTATTACAATTCGAACACGACCTGGGTCGACCTTGACAAACTGCTTCAAGTGTTCGGTCTAACCAGGGACGACCTCGACAGTCGATTGAGAGTTGACGAAGCAGTCCGGAACTTAGCAGCCCGGATGCCTGCTTACGTCACATTAAAGGATGTCAAGAAACGCTGGGGCTACGGACAGGAGGATATTTATCCAATCGCCCAATTCGAAAAACTCTGGGGCGATATGACGGCGTTGCCGGAACTGAAGTCAATGTTTGTGTCAGTGCCCCGTCTGCGAGGGGCACAATTGAAAGACCCCGCTCAATTGGATGGCTGGTTACGCGATGGTTCGGCGTCCTATGTGGAATCGCTGGTAGATTCCTAGCCCGGGTGAATTTTCCAAGTGGATGCGTTAACCCTAGAGAGTTTTCCTTGGTTAATTAGGGAGATGACTAGCGATGAAAATGGCGGTCTTGAGAGGAGTGTGGGAGCCGATCGTGGGACCGCTGTCCCCCGAGCGGCGCCCACCCATAGACTCGAGTTTTCATGAAAATGCCCCATGACCTTTTTCAGGTCACCACGGTCGATGAAAATGGGAGGGGTAGCTACGGTGAGCGTATTGGCGACAGCAGTCGCCGCGAACCGTGGGCTTCTTCCTAACAACCAAAAGCCCACGCCTCCCAGAAAAAAACGGTC
>JBGOTQ010000276.1:0-10626 GCA_041476565.1 Terriglobia bacterium
CTACTTTGGCTTGCTGGAGTTCGCAGTTGAGACGCGACAATTCTCCCACATGGGTTTCTAGTTTCCTCGAAACGGTGTAATGTTGGAGGGCCTGCTGGACAGTGAGTAGAAGTTCTTGGTTGTCCCAGGGTTTGGAGACATAACGGTAAACCCACCCTCGGTTGATGGCGTCCACCGCGTCTCTCACGTCTGTGTGGCCGGTCAGGATAATACGCATGATCCGCGGATACTTTTCTTTGACATGGGCCAGGAGCTGCACTCCGCTCAGCCCAGGCATCCGCTGGTCAGCGATGACCAGCGCAATATCCTGAGATTCCAGAAGATCGAGAGCTTCCTCGCCACTGTGCGCCATCAGTACTTCGTAATGTTTCCGAAAGGTCAGGAACAAGGAGTCCAGTACATCAGGCTCATCGTCCACGATTAGAATCTTGTAAGGTTCCATAGCAGGAGCTAAAAGTCAGTCTCCCAAACTAGCTGGCGCTTAATGGGGATCTTAACAGTAAACGTTGATCCCTTTCCGACCTGACTCTGGACCTCAATGTTCCCGCCATGTTCCTTGACCACTCCAAATGCTATAGCCAGACCGAGACCCATTCCCTGCCCGGGCTCTTTAGTGGTAAAGAAGGGGTCGAAGATTCGAGAAAGTTGGCCCTTAGGGATTCCAACCCCAGTGTCACGAATGGATACCGTGAGAGCTTCATCCTTCACGCGGGTCCTGATCCATAGATCTCCTCGATCCCGGATGGCCTGACAGGCGTTCAGGATCAGATTCATGAACACCTGATTGAGTTGACCTATGTTGCATTCAAGAAGCGGGATGTCTCCGTATTCCCGATGGACGGCAATGCGATCCCGAATCTCGTTTCCGAGCAGGCTTAAAGTGATTTCCAGATTCTCGTGGATATCGGCCTCCTTTACCGCTGCTTCGTCCATCCGCGAAAAAGTCCGCAAATTCTCGACGATTTCTTTGGCTCGTAGCGCACCAAAGCGGCAGCTGTTAGCCAGTTTTTCCATGGTATCGAGAATGAAGGGAAGCTCAACCTCCTTCTTTCTCTTTTCTGCCAGCTGTTGTTTCTTAGAGTCGTGTTCCAACAAGCCGTCGTAGTAGTGGAACATCTGTCGCAAATCTCCAATAAATCCCAGCAAGTGCTCCAGGTGGCTATTCAGGAAACCGATAGGGTTGTTCAGCTCATGGGCGACCCCTGCGACCAGTTGTTCAAGCGAAGCCATCTTTCCCGAATGAACCCGCTGAGCTTCCGTACGAAGCAACTCCCGGTAGGAAGCTTGAATCTTGTCAAGCCTTTGCGTTTTTTCCAGCTCAGCTGCCTGTCTTTCAGTCACGTCTCGAACAATGACTTGGACCACTCGGTGGTCTCCATCCTTGATTAAACAGGCGCTGATTTCAACGGACCCCCGCGAACCGTCTTTTCTAAAAGAGGGGAAACTTTCCATCTGGACCTTTTTTCCAGTCATTAGAGTCTTGAAAAAGTTCTGTACATGGTCTCTCTCCTTCAGATCAATCAAGTCACTAATCGACAACCTTCTCAATTCACTCAAGGAATAGCCCGTCAAAAGTGCCGCCCTGCAATTGCCTTCGATGATGCGCCCTGTCTTCGGCTCACTGATGAGAATGGCATCGCTCGCTTGATTGAAATAGATTCGGTAGTTGTGTTCCGACCCTTTCCGATTCCGAGTCTCTTCATCGAACTGCGGTTGGCGATGATCTCCCCTTTTGCCCTTTGTCCCTGACACAGGTATTCTCCCTGGCTTGCTTCTGTTATTTATTCTATAACGCCCAAGTATTTTCCTAACAGGGAACGTCCAAACTGGATCATATTCTTTTTAAAGAAATTGCTCAATTCTTGACCGGGTTCAGAGACAGGGAGTACAACTAGAAACCTAACAGGTCTGTGACCATTGCTCGGTTATTAGATATAGCCTTGTTAGCATTTCCTAAGTAAATCAAGCATTTGCAGAGGGTCACTCCTCTCCCCGCAGTTTGGTCTAAGACGTGCGATCAGAAAGAGAGTTGTCTTTAGCTTCAATAGCAAGGGCATTGGAACTGTTTCAAGGTGCGCAAAAGAGACAATATCGAAAAACAGATGCTCTTGCGCCTGACCCCGGAGCAAAAAGGGCTCATTCGGCACCACACAGGAAGGCCTATGGAAACCCTGAATTTGGAAGATTGTGAGGACCGGCTTGCCATAACCAGAGCTTGTGAGTCGGTAGTCACTCAAGAGATAACGGGGACTCAAGTGCTGATCCTGGATCTTACTTGTGAACAGAAACGTCAGCTTCGGCGATTGACTGGTAAGAGTTTTAGCCAACTGAGAATCCATCGTCGACAGGGTTGAGCGCGCGGGTCTCTGTGGCTCTCTGGAATTCGATCAAAATGCGAGGAGTGGTATCAATGAGAGATTTCAAAAGCGCTATAAAAAAGCACACTGTCACACAATTCCCTTCCTTGATCGGTCTCTTTAATCACGAGCAGGAATTTGACCGCTACGCCCCAATTTACTACATGGGGGACACAGCGACCCAAGTGTTCATTGTCAAGGAAGGGAAAGTCAAGCTCAGCCGCATTTCTCCGACAGGGAAGGAGAAGGTCCTTGACATCTTCGAAGCCGGAGAGATCTTCGGGGAACTCAGTCTTTACGCCGATGAGGTGCGCTCCGATCAGGCCATTGCCATGGAGCGAGTCAAGGTGGCTTGGGTCGACAGGAACGAACTGCGGCGACAGATTACTTCAAACCCTGCAGTGGCGGGGGACCTCCTGAAACTCATGAGCTATCGATTGGCGGAAGCCCAGGACCAAATCGAGACACTTTCTTTTGACAAGACTTCCGAACGGCTGGCAAAGACGCTGCTGAGGATGGGGGAAGACTTCGGTCATCGTGATCATGACGGCAAGCTCAACATACACCACTCCTATACTCATGAAGAACTGGCTCAGATTATTGGAACCTCCCGTGAGATCATTTCCTCCGCCATGGCTAGTTTCCAGAAGGAAGGGTATATCCGCTATAAGCGAAAGAACATCGAGATCATTCCGGAAAAGATCATCCACTATTTGAACAGTGCTTGAACAAGACCTCATCCTCACAGGGTACTTTCTGAACTTTCACGCCTTCTCACTGGCTTGGATCCGCTTTCGCTTGGGACGGGCTCGAAGTCCCGAAAGCAATTGATGAACACGGCCAAGCTGCTCTCGATTTACCGGGTCGGGACTATAGCGGATCTGGTTGTAGAGTGAAGTTATTTTGATGACTTCTGAGCGGAGCACGGGGTCGTGGATACTTTCAGCGAATTCATTCGGGGTCAGACAAGGGGGTTTGACAACTCCCCTTGATCGCAAACAGTTCAGCAAATCCCGGTAGAATTTGAGTGCGATGCTGATCTCTCTTCGGTCGACGGTGGCCTGGAGGCGTAGATCCTGCACCATGCGTCTGAGGGACTTTAGACCCAGCCAGCAAGGAATGATCAGAAGAAACCACAAACCAGCCCATCGGTTCCGCTGCCAGTAAGCAAGGAATTCCCTCCCACGATTCCTTACCAGGCTCCGGGTTCGAACTTCAATAATCCCAATTCGCTGGCGAGTTCCTTCCCACCAGAGGCTCGATTTCTCCTGGAGGTCGCGGAAAAGAGCGACTTGCAGAATATCATCGTAGCCGAGAACCCATTCCCCCCAAAAGAGCTCAAAGGCATCCAGGTAGTTGTTGAAGGTAGCCATGAAGGGAGACTGAGGCAGAGTGGTCTGCGCAGAGGGAGTCGGATCATAAATGTGCCATCCCGCCCCGGAAACATAGGCCTCCACCCAGCTGTGCGCGTCTTTTCCCCGGAAAATAAAGTCCGTGCCCACCGTATTGTATTCACCGCCACGAAATCCATTCACCACGCGGGCGGGAATCCCCAGTCTTCTGAGCAAAACAACCATGGCGGTTGAGAAATACTCACAGTGACCCTTGCGGTTTTCGAACAGGAATCTGGAAAGCGGTTGAGGACTCTCCACTAGGTCAGCGTCCAGTGAATACAAGTAGTTGTTCTGGAGATACAACTCAATTTGTCTGGCTTTTTCTTCGGCTGTTGTGGCGTGAACTGTGATGTCGCGGGCCAACTGAAGGACCCGTCCGTCGAATGCAGGAAGCTGAAGGTACTCTGCTCTAGCTTGTTTGGCCTGCGGTCCAGGAGTCCCGCGGGGATCAGCGATTGCCATCTGTATGGAAACTGCCTGGTAGCTCAGACGGCGATTTATGCGGTAACTGGCCGTGATTGAGTCGTCAGCGGGGTCAAACCGCACAGGATAGAGGTTTCCACCCAGCCAGGCGATCCGATCCAAGGTGAACAGGTAGTTGGTGGAAGCCGGTTCCAATAAGACCTGGTATTGAAACAGCTGTCCGCCCGGAGGAGTTTCTCTAATCTGGAACTGCCTGGCATATGGGAATTCATTTGTAGCTCCCCGAACTCGCTTCGACCAGGATTTGCCGTCGAAATAATCCAGCGTCACACCCCTCCACTTCCGATCTTGGAACCGAGCGGGATCGCCCTGGACTCTTACGCGCATCACCACAGCGGGATCGAGTTGTATGGCCCCGATATTTCCCAAACGAATGCGGTCTGAGAAGCCGCTCAGCACTAGCTTTCGGCCGATGGACCTTTGAAAATACCCAGCTCCGATCCGAGGTATTGCAAAGAACAGGACCGTTCCGAAGATGAGGATTAGCGATAGGCTCACCACGGCTGTCTTCAGAATCGAGCGGACGGCTCTCAGTTGAACTTTTGGTTCGAACTCGCCCCAGAGAATCCCGGCAGGGGCGCTTTTTTCGTGTCTGGCAATGCTAGCTGAGCTAATTGGGAGAGCTTCAACATTGCACTTAACCTCAAAGCAAATTAATGCCGCCAGGCTAAGGAAAACATAAATCAGGAAGAGAACCAGGAACAAGCTGCTGATAGTCAAAGACGAGGCCGCCAACACTTGGAGGAAGGAAAGAAGCATCAATTGAATATAATCCCGCTGACTCTTCTGCTGGTAAATCTTCAGGATCTGGATAAACAGGATCAAATGCAGGGTGGCTGGTACAAATGACCTGGACAAGGACACCATGTCAGCTATGAAGAGCGGGAGATAGAACCAGGTACAAAGATTGGCCCGGCGAGAGCTAAGCTGGAATTTGTCCCGGACTAGCCGGATCCCGTGTCCCAAAAAGGGAATCAGGAAAAGGAAGTAGACGGGGAAGGCCATCTGGCCCGTGATGGCAATTGCGCTGAAACCGACTGCCACCATCAGGAAAGTCAGCACGGCAAAGAAATCATCCAGCAGCCTGGTGCGGTGGGTCCGCTTCTGTGTCATCTGCCTCAAGTCCTCATTGACTCACGGGCTATAGCTCGACTCTATCCTCATGAGAGTCACCCGCGGTTAAGCTCGGACAGTTCACGAATGAACACCACGTGGGATGAAGCCCAGACGGCGGTGGGGATCGATCCCCGAGGTGACGAGGTGAAGACGACTTTAAAGGAAGGGTCCTCAGCCAAACGGGAGATGTCACGAGCGTCATCCCTTTGCGGCTCGATCACCGCCAGGATCCTCATTATCTCGAGCAGCGCCTCCGTGGATTTGCTGAAGAGAGTGGACTCTGAGCGGGTTACCAAACGGGTCTCGTTATCCATCTCATGAAAATGGCGGACCGCATTGGCGCAGACCCGGACAGCCTTCTCGAAAGTGAGGCGACTTTCTTCCGAAAAATCCGGGTACAGATTATCAAAGACGAAGCAGCATCTTCGCTCGTCCTGGCGAGTGAACTCGCGCATCTTGAGTTTGGTGGTCTTAGCTGTAGCTTTCCAGTCCAGGAACCGGGCATCTTCCCCTTCGACGTAATCCCGTATCGAATACAGATCCGTTCCCATTCCTCGATAGTAGCTTTCAAAAGAACCGTTCAATAGAGGTAGAATTTCAAAGAATTCATTGGGAGGCTCAATCTCGGGGAATACGAAAAACTCCGCTGTTGGCGCAACCCTGATTCCCCTTTTCACGAAACCGAATGGAAACTGACTCGAGATGCGTAGAGTAGAGTGCTGGTAGCGCCCGCGGCGAGAAATCGAGATCCGGACTTGTCTTCGGGACGCAGACTGTCCAGCAGCGTACAAATAGTAAGCGGCAGGAGTCTGAATCGGGGTCGCCAGGAGATTTCCCGAGTTCAACGGACAGTCAAAGCCAGGTTCCACCAGGACCGAGACGGTGGGAAGCCAGGCCTTCTCGTTCTGCAGGGTCACAACTGCCGGGAATTCTTGCCGCGCATGGATGACGCTGGGGAGAACGGCACTGGCCCCAAGGCCAGCAAGATTGAGACGGGAAAGAATGCCTGAAACCAGCAGGGCAGCCATGGCGGCCGAGAAGATCATGTAGATCAGGTTATTGCCGGTGTTCACCGCCGCCAGGGCCATAATCGCTAGGATACCCAAGTAAATCCACCCTACCCTCGTGAAACTGAAGGATAAACCGATCCATTCCTGCCTAGCTTTGCGGAAGAGCCGGGGAACTATGGTCAAGGAGATTGCGGCTGCTAGGACCAGCGAAAGTCCAGCCAGGACAGCAGCTGCAGCGGGGTTCCCCTCCTGGGCCGCGAGCGAGGACGTTACCGCGCACCCTAAGGCCACCAGAATTAGAAGAATGGCTAGGGCGCCGTAACGAATGTCGTGCCAGGTGAACTGGGACGACCACCGTCTCGCGTTCTCCAGGTTGAGCATATCTAAAGGGGGACCTCTACCGTCTGTAGGATGTCGTCCAATATTGCTTCCGCTTCCTCATTTCGTTTCAGAGTGGAAGCGAACCGACTGTTCACGACGACTCGATGAGCCAACACAGAGGGGACTAGCAGCTTGACATCGTCAGGAAGGCAATACTCCCGTCCCAGAACATAAGCCCGAGCTTGGGCTGCCCGGAGCAAAGACAGCGACCCTCTGGGGCTGGCTCCCAGGCTCAAAAACTCTGAATGACGGGTCCTTTCGACAATTCTGAGAGCGTATTCCACGATGGCTTCATCAACCTGGACTGTTTTCACAGCCTCCTGGATCTGCAGAACATCCTTGGCCGTGAGGTGAGGTTGCAGATGTTCAATAGGGTGGGAATGGAGCTGGCTTTGAAAGATCTCTTTTTCCGCTTCGAGTGAGGGATACCCGATCCTGATTCGCATCAAAAACCGGTCTAGCTGGGATTCGGGCAGGGGATAGGTTCCGTGGTGCTCAATCGGGTTCTGTGTGGCTAAAACCAAGAAAGGCTTTGGAAGGGGGTAGGTTTGATTGTCCACCGTCACTTGCCCTTCACTCATGGCCTCCAGCAGGGCACTTTGGGTCTTGGGTGTCGTTCGGTTGATCTCGTCCGCCAGGACCACGTTAGCGAAAATTGGCCCCGCCTTGAATTCGAATACCTGCAGGCGCTGATTGTACACCGAGATTCCTATAATGTCGGAAGGGAGCAGATCGCTGGTAAACTGGATGCGGCGGAACTGGCAAGCAATCGCCAGCGCCAAGGAGTGGGCAATCGTAGTTTTCCCTACTCCGGGTGCATCTTCAACCAGAAGGTGACCGCCGGCAAAAAGAGCTACCAAGCATTGGCGTACAGCCTCGCCTTTGCCCTTAATGACCGTCTCGATGGCGGTCGTCAACGAATCGATCTTTTTTTGAGTCTCAGGTGGAAACAAGCCAAAGTATTCCCGGATGAGTTTTTGGGCCCTCTTTCGTGAAAATTCTATCGGGAGTGGAATTCCGGTGGCAAGCACAATCCATTTTCGACCACAATCCATTTTCGACTTGTCAAAACCGCATCTGGCGTGTTAATAAGGTCGAAAATGTGGTAGAAAATGCTGTCGCGGGCGCTTAACTCAGCGGTAGAGTGCCATCTTCACACGGTGGAAGTCACAGGTTCAAGTCCTGTAGCGCCCACCACTCCCTTGCGGCTTTAGAGAGGTTTGTGAGTCTTCTGGCTTTGGTATTTCCGAATCAGGTTATGCAGATAGCGGGCTGAAGATTGGAGGTATTGGTTGGTCAGGACCGCCTGCAGCTGCTCATCGGCCCGATCGTAATCCTGAATGAAGAAGTAGTTGTATCCCAGCAGGAAACGGGCGTTATGATCAGCGGGGTTCTTTGAAACGTAAGCCTCCAAGGTTTCTAACTGCAAGTCGAACTCGGATGGGTCTCCGTAAAAATCCCTGCGATTGATGTGGCTCTCGGCGTATTTGGGGTAGATCTCCAGACCCTTTATAATGGCTTGGGTGGCCTCCCCGAACTTGCCCAAAGCGAAAAGGGAATCTCCGTAAGCAATGTGGACAACAGGGGAATCTTGCTTCTTATCGATGGCGGTCTTGAATAGTTTGGCTGCCATTTGATAATCCGCCTTCTTGAAGAACGCAGATCCCTGCTTGACTAGGTCATCCACTGAAAGCTTTTCTGCCTCGTCTTCATTAATCTTCTCCAGGTCGGGAACCACGGGCTTCTTTGCGGCCTCCCGGATTTGTTCCAGGAAATAATCGGCCATGAAATTCCCTGGCTGAATCTGGCTTACGTGCTCGAACGACTTCAGAGCTGAGTCGAAATCCTGCCCGAAGAATTGAATATAACCATGGAGGAGCCAGGGAGTGGGATCGTTGCTGCCTTTCATGAGGGCTTCCAGGTTACTCACCACCGGCCCGGTGAATAGCGGATCTTGGAAGAAAATCATGGAGGCATGATTGCTTGCCCAATCGGGGTACGTTCTTATGCCTCGTTCCAGAGCCTCCAGAGCCTCAGAGTACCGGTGCAGGTAGATCAAGCTATGACCGAGACCGAAAGGGGCCAGAATCAACTCCTGTTCGATCTCAATTTGCCGGTTGTCTTCGCTGGGCTTCAGGGCCGACAGCTGTCTTACCAGTCGTTGGTCAAGTTCGAAGTAGTCCCTTCGCGCAGCCAGGAAGTTTCGCATCAGGAAGGCTCGTTCGGCCCTTCCCAGTAGCTCCTCATTGGAGAGAACCGCTGGTGAGTCAGGTTGCTCGGCAAAAGACCATTGTGCCCCGATCCCTCCAATCCAACAGAAAAGGAGAACGAGGAACAAGCCATTCCTTCTGAAGTGTGCCCGCATAATGGCGAACTCTTATTTCCCGTCAGTCACTTCGATGGGGATGCGTAGACTCTCCACCGACCGGCTGCAGTACTTGTCCTTTTCGGAGCAGTAAAAGTACGTGAACTTGCCTTCAAGCAGATATTGACCCCGCTGTGCACTCCGGGAGGAGATAAGTTGGAGGGACAGCGGCCTCACGGCTTCAAAGTACTCCGGATCTTTCCCTGTCCCTTCCTCCAACAATCTCAAATCCCCACGAACCTCCAAATCGGTTGAAGAATTCAGCTGAATTTTCGGCGGGGGTCGCTTGGGAATTTTGAATCCACTCGATATTTTAAAGCGAATCAACAAATTACCGCTCTCTCCCGCGACCACACCGCTTGAGACAAACTGCAACTGGATAACCGGAGAGGCCTCTGCCAGGCTTGAAAAAGCCGCTAAGACAAACAGTGGTAAACACCAGGCGCCTTTTTGAAAAACCAACTTGTGCCAGCTGACCGCTGATCCAATGCCTCGCTGTGCCACTTCCAGATTCCCAGAGCCGTCTATCCCAAAATGATTTCGGCGAACCCGTCCCAATTATCCAGAATTCCAGATTTCCTCCCCAAAGTCAACCCGTAGCCCCGTAGCCGAGTGCAATTCAAGAAGTACGACGGATCCCTCCTATACAATCCACCGTCAAGAATCGTTTGACCCGTCGCACTCTGAATTGCAAGCGCGATAGCCAATTAGGGTATTACTGGGGCAAAAACATTGACAATTTTTTTGGCTCTTGGCTATTATTGCCTTTTTGTTAGACGCTGTAAGCCGTGGAGTTGCCTAAAAGGGCAAGTGACAAACCGAATTCTGACCCCTGCCAACCAGCTGACTATTCTGAGGATGGTCTTTATCCCGATCTTCGTTATCCTTCTGGTTTACAGTCAACTCGGTTGGGCTTTTTTTATTTTCCTTCTGGCCGGAGTTACGGACGGCTTGGATGGATTGATGGCACGCTGGCTGCAGCAGAAGACCTCGCTGGGGGGTTATCTTGATCCTATTGCCGACAAGTTGCTGCTCACAACCTCCTTTGTAGTCCTCTCGATTCGAAACATCGGTCTCCCCCACGTCGTGCCCCTCTGGTTGACAATCCTGGTTATTAGTCGGGATGTCATCCTCATTTCCAGCGCCCTGGTTATCATTATCACCACCGATCACCGCACTTTCCGCCCTTCGATTTATGGTAAGATGACTACTTGCCTGCAAATTCTCACTATCGTCACGGTCCTCTATTTGAATTATCGTGACACGGGATCCAGCGCTTTTTCCTGGCTCTGTGTAGTGACCGGGGCAATCACTGTGATCTCGGGCCTGCACTATATCTATTGGGGCAGGAAGTTTGTCGCGGATGTCTCCAGTTCCTAGTGGGGATTCCTGGCAGATCAAATCCAATTCCGAGTTTACAGGAGAGGGCTCAAGAAGTGCAGACATTCGAAGGCATCCAAGTGCAAAGTGTGGCCGCAGGTTCGATTGCCCAGGAAGTAGGGATCAAAGCCGGGGACCGC
>JBGOTQ010000277.1:0-10601 GCA_041476565.1 Terriglobia bacterium
ACTCACCAAAATAAACAGAATCGGCATCCAGGGATAACCCCAAACCTTGTAGGGGCGCGGGAGTTCTGGATGTTTCCGGCGCAGGACAATGACTCCTGCTGCCCCCAGTGCGTAGAAGATCCAGGCCACAAAAATCACGTAGTTGAACAGGCGTTCAAAACTCCCCACGAAAGTCAGTATAGCGGCCCAGGCACTGCCCAATAGAATCGAAACCCATGGCACTCGAAAACGGAGATGGACCAAGGCCGCTGATCGGAAGAACAACCCCTCCTGCGCCATGGCATAAAGCACGCGGGGTCCCCCTAGAATGTTGCTGTTCATTGCCCCCACTATGGATATGAGAATGGCGACCGCCACGGCCGTCCCTCCCCACGGGCCAACGGCGCGCTCCATAGCATCACTGGCGACTCGGGGAGATGACTTCAGCACATCGAACGGCAGAACAGCTATATAACCCAAATTGACGCTGAGATAGAGGGCCATTGAGGCCAAAGTGCCAAGGAAAAGTCCTGCAGTCAGATTCCTGGTAGGGTTTTTGACTTCTCCGGCTGCAAACGTCAAGAGATGCCAGCCATGATAGGTCCAAAGAACACCGATCATCGCAATGCCATAACCCACCCAGGGTAATGGGTGGGGTGATTGGGCGACCTGGAGCACACCATGAAGACCTGAATTGGCAGAGGCAAGAAGAATTGCCGCGATTCCGATCAGCGACCCGATCTTGACGATCGTGAAGATATTCTGGACCCAGACCCCAGGCTGCACTCCGAGGCAATTGATGAGCGTGAGCCACCCAATCGATACGACGGCAATCGCTTTACCAAGCCCGGGAGAAACTGGCAGCAAATAACCTATATAGATGGCGAAAGCTGAGCCCAGGGTGGCAATCGACCCGGAGTTGATGACAAAGAACACGCACCAGCCGTAAAGGAAGGCCAGCGGGGCTCCATAGGCTTCTCGGAGAAAAACATAAATCCCTCCGGCCTTCGGGTAGGTGGCTCCCAGTTCGGCAAAGGTCATCGCCCCGGATAAGCTCAGGAGGCCGCCCAAGATCCAAACACATAGAATTCCACTAACGCTGTGTGTCTCCCTGGCCACGCTGCTCGGGGTCAGAAAAATGCCTGACCCAATGATGGCCCCGATCACCAGCAAGGTGCAGTCCAGCAACCCCATTGCCCGTTTCAATTCAACTGGAGAGTGAGGTTGGGACTTGGCCTGAAAGTTCAAAGGATTCCTATCCATAATCGTCTATTTCTGGTTGATGTATTGTGGAGGATCAATTTCGAATGTTCCGTCGTACAATCCTTCCCGGCTTTGTCCCCAAGTGGTCCCCTCTATCCATCACCGCCACGCCGTTGACAAAGACGTATTCAATCCCTTCGGCATATTGGTTCGGTTTTTGGAAGGTGGCCTTATCGGTGATTCTCCCAGGGTCGAAAACCGTGATGTCGCCTTTCATTCCTGCTCTCAGCAGGCCTCGGTCTGAAATCCCGAGTTTTGCCGCATTGAGGGAGGTCATTTTCCGGATGGCCTCCTCGAGTGATAGCACGTGGTCCTCCCGGACATATTTTCCGAGGATTCGTGGGAAGGTTCCGTACCAACGCGGGTGAGGTTTTCCCTGCCCCAGGACTCCATCCAGCCGCACCGCCGAGCCATCCGATCCAAAAGAGACCCAGGGACGTTGCATCGCATACCGGACATCCTCCTCGCTCATTAAGAAATAAATGGCCGGGACAGAACCATCCTCATCCTTCAGCAGGTCAAAGATGACTTCGGTGGGTCTCTTTCCTGTGGTGCTAGCGATCGCCGAAACGGTCATCCCTTCGTAACACTTGTTCTTTCTGAGACCGACTGAAGCAATTTGGCAACGATCCCAGTCGCCAATAGCAAGGTAGTGGTCAAACCATCCCGGGATTCCTTCGAGTATGTCTTTCTCCATGCGTGCTCGCAAGGCCGGCTGGTTCAACCGCTGCAGCATTTTGTTGCGGCCACCTTCCATCGCCCAGGGAGGAATCAAAGCCACAAGGTCATTCTGGCCGGCGATGTAGGGATACTGATTGGCACTGACCTGGAGGCCCCGGTTCCGGGCCGATTCGATGAGGTCACAGATCTCCTTCATTCTGCCCCAAAGCCGTCGGTCTGCAATCTTGAGGTGGATGATGTCGACGGGAACTCCTGCTTTCTCTCCTACCTCGATGGCCTCCTTGATGGCATTCTGAATCCCCTCTCCTTCACTCCGAATATGAGTAAAGTAGATCCCTCCATAGGGCTTGACCACGGATGCCAATTCAATGAGCTGATCTGTCGTGTGGTAGGTGTTGGGTGGAACGAGTAATGCACAAGAAAGACCCAGTGCGCCCTCCTTCATGGCCTCATTAACTAGATTCTTCATTTCTTCGAGCTCAGTCTTCGATGGCGGTCGACTCTCTTCGCCCAGAACACATCGCCGTACCTGCGTGGCTCCTACAAATGAACCTACATTGACGGATATCCCACTTCGTTCGAGACGCTGGAAGTATTCCCCCAGTGTCCGCCAATCGATGTTCAGGCCGTAGGGATGACCCGGTTTTGCCTTCCCTGTAAAAGGACCAGCGGAATCGGCCTCACCCAGTATTTCAGTAGTGACCCCTTGTCGAACCTTGCTTTGAGCTGTCCCATCCACCAGAAGTGTGTAGTCGGAATGGGTATGAATATCGATGAAACCCGGAGCAACCACCATTTTCTCGACATCGATGACACGACGAGAACGGCGCTGCTCCTGGTCGGTGAGCTTGCCAACTCGTACGATGGTGTCCCCTTTGAGGGCGATGTCTCCCGTAAACGGTCGAGAGCCCGAGCCGTCGACAATGGTTCCGTTGATGAGGACCACATCAAATCCGGGGACAGGTGCCTGGCATCCTATGAAGAGTATGAGTCCCAGTAGGAACATCATCTCGAGGCTGATTGGAAGCAGTGTTAAGCGTCTCATATCAATAGTCGCGTCTGATTTGCCAGTATCTATAAACCAATTGCGTGACAGCCAGCAACGCCGCAGTGAAAAGCAGGTATGATCTCTGGACCACGGGTGTGGCCGTCCCATACCAGCCTGCAAAATCGAAGCCGGCACTGCGGCCGGCATCATTGATCACGAGATAAAGAAACAAAAGGAACGTCACAATGAACGTCTTAGGATTGCCTGTTAACGCCCCCAGGCTAGTGGCCAGGGCGCTGACCAGCATTGAGCCCACCATAACCGAGACTGCTACTCTCGGATGAGTCGGCAAAAGCTTAATACAAGGAATTAAGGTCAGGGCCAGTGTAAAGAACAGTGCCGTCAGGAACTTCCACCAGACGAACCCGGATTTGACTAAAGGGACGGCAAAAACAACCGGGAGAGTCCCAGCCCTTCTTTCCCTAGTGGCGATGTCTGCCAGGACGATCACTAGCATGAAGAACCAAACCGGCAGGATGCCTTTCTGCAAATTCGATTGCGAAGAGGTCAGTGAAACTATGGCACAGACGACAACTAGTGCAGGAACCAGGGGAGAGAGTTGGAGTACCAGTCGAATCTCCGCCAGGACACACCGGGAAAAGGAGGGATTCTTGCCCATGCTGAAGCTGGGCAGCAAGGGCGGGAGCGCCGCAGTCATCCGCTTGAGCCAGATGTCGATTTGTGCCAGAAGACTTCTCTGTCCTCGTTGCACAGACTTTTTTACTTGTACGGGATCGAACCGGCGAAAAGATACCAATGCTAGCAGAAAAAACGGCAGGGGGAAGAGCAAGGAACCCAGGCGTGGTAACAGAAGTTCACGATCGAAAACCAGTCCTCTAAATGCGATCGGTGGTTTGGCCGGATCAAACTGGTTCCATCCAATTGAAAAATGGTCAGTCCCAACAGCCTGCCGGGTCTCATGGACCACGAAAGCCACAGCGGGGGAATCCAAGTAGGAAGTCCAGTTTCGCTTTGCCCCGTGTGTTCCTACCACACCGACTGTCGTCAGGCCCACCATTGCTATCCAGAAGAAGAAGTAACCTACATCCCCCAGCTTTCCCGAAAGAAATGGGACGGCTTCAAAGACCAGTGCCATCATGGCCACAAAAACCACTGCCGGAGCTGCGATAACCAGGTAGTAACTTGCGAAGACCTGAGGCTCCAGACGAGCCTCGCCACGGACCAGGTACATTCCCATAATGCTGGCCATGAAGCCTACTACGATGGCAGAAAGGAAGACGACGTGGCCCAGAAACTTTCCAGCCAGATACTCCCAATTATGGACCGTCGTTGAAGCAATGATCTGGCCAGTGCGCGTCTCGATGTCGCGCCGGATGGAATTACTGGCCAGGTAAAAGCCAACCACCAGTAAGATCAGGGTACCTAGTGAGGCGGTTCCCAGAGCAACTGTGGCAGAGGTATAAAGGGCGCGACTACCATCAACCTCCAACAGGGTACTTCCTGAGCGGGGATCAGGGAAGATCAAGTAAGCCAACCAACAGAGAAGCAAGAAAGTGAAAAGAGTTGAAGTCCGCCGAAACTTCAGAAAAAACTCTGCCTTAATGATGGCCCCGACTCTCAACAGCCGTTCTTTCATAGCCCGACTTCTCCCGCGATCCTGGTTTGAAAGTTCAAAGCGTAGAGAAAGGCATCCTCCATTGTGGGCTCTGCAGTTCCCGCCTCTCCCATAGGCTTAGCTGGGTGAACGATTCGAACATGAACCCCATCCTGCCTTCTGACCGCGCTCGAAATTATCCAGCGTCCCCGGATCTCTTCGAAGTCTTCCGAGGAGAGCACCGCTTCCCAAACACTGCCGGCGGCCGACTTCAATAATACTTCCGGGGAGGCCAAAAACACCAAGGATCCCCGCTGCATGATAGCGATTTCGGTAGCGATCGACTCCACGTCAGAAACAATATGAGTCGAAAGGATGACCAGTTTGCCGTAGCCGATGTCAGACAGGATGTTCCGAAATCGGACTCGCTCTTCCGGATCCAGCCCTGCCGTGGGTTCATCAACGATCAGCAATTCCGGGTCATTAATCAAAGCCTGCGCGATCCCCAACCGTTGCTTCATGCCACCTGAGAATCCTCCTATCAGTCGGTTAGCTACCGAATGTAGGTTCACCGACTCCAGCGTCTGAACGACCCTAGACTGACTGTGGACTCCCTTCAGACTGGCAAAGTAACCCAGGAACTCCTGGGCTGTCAGGTTCTCGTATACACCGAAATCCTGTGGCAAGTACCCTAATCGTTGCCGAAGATAGTCGGGGTTCTTCTGGATGTCTGTCTCTTGGAAGAAGATTCGGCCCGTTGTCGGCTGAGTAATGGTTGCGATCATCTGCATGAGTGTTGTCTTGCCAGCACCGTTGGGGCCAAGCAGACCCAGAACTCCGCTTCTGATCTGAAGCGAGAATCCTTTCACCCCGAAGTGACCATTGCGAAAACGCTTGCTTACCGACTCAATATTCAGCATCCCTATTGACTCTTACTTTTTATCGGGACATCTCCCCCCTCACCCGACCTTTGGTCACCCTCTCCCCCACCGGGGGGAGAGGGACGGGGGTGAGGGGGCGGCGTCAATATATTCTGCATGTCTCCATGTCTCTATGATAGTCCTTAGATCAAAAATCTGACGGCCTCCGAATGGCCCCTAATGTTCCATGGAAGCTTCCGGCAGAATCAAGGACAAGAAACTGGCTGGCAGAAATAAGAACCCGGCGTAAAGAAGGGCCAGGCGAAAGTCTCCCACCTGGGAGAAGAGACCGAAACAAATCGTCCCCAATGCCGCCACGACGCGACCGATATTGTAAGAGAACCCCGCCCCCGTGGTGCGCAGCAAGGTCGGGAAAAGGGGCGGCAGGTACATGGTGAACAGGCCAAAGATCCCGGAAGAGAACCCAATCAGGAACAGCCACGGCATCAAGGCCTTGTGGTCTCGGGGAACAGAATAGGCCCCAGACATCGACACAAAAAAGAGGAGGCATAATATAGCAATCGCCCGCCGATAGCCTAGTTTGAACGCCAATCCTCCGGCGAAGAAATTTCCGAAACTGGAGACAAGAACAACCATGAAAAAGGTACTACTGACCAGTTGCTCTCTTTGCTGGATCGTCCACTGGGCAAGTTCCGGAAGATTGCGCAGGTGCTGCTGGTTCCAGAACATGAAGGCCCACCATCCAGTCAGCGAGAGCGAACAGATCAGAATGGCCTTGAGGGTGATGGGAAGGATGTCTCCTCGAAACAGGTCCAAAAGACCCGGCTGGTCCAACTTGACATGGGCTTTTGCCAAACGCCACTCTTCCGGCTCCGGCACAGCTCGCCGAATCCACAACACGAGTAAGGCTGGCAAAATTCCTACCAGGAACACCCAGCGCGGATTATGGCCGGCCATGAGGTAGACAGTGCCACAGGCACCGAAGACCCCAATGTTCACTCCTGTCTGAAGGACTGCCGCAATCCAGGGGCGCCAACGCCGCGGCCATGTTTCAGCCAGTAGCGAAGAGCCAACCGCCCACTCACCGCCGATGCCCAGTGCAGCCACAAAGCGGAAGATCATGAGCTGCCACCAAGTCTGGGCAAAGGAGGAAAGGCCGGTAAAAAGAGCATAGGTCAGGATAGTCAGGCTGAGGGCACGAGCCCGTCCTAGCAAGTCGCCCAACCTTCCAAAGAATCCTCCGCCGAGGGCCCATCCTACAAGGAACGCGGCCTGAATCCAGGAACTATATCGTTTCACCAACGAGTCAGACAGGCTGTCAGCCTGGAGCAGTTGCATGACGAAGGGAGCCGCCACCAAGGTGTATAGGTGCATGTCCAGGCCGTCGAAGAGCCAACCCAACCAGGCTGCAATGCCTGATTTCCATTGTTGAGGTGAAAGGTCGCGGAGGCGACTCGCCTCTCTTCCTGATGCGTCAGACACCCGCGCCCCTTCAAAATCCGGGTGGGATAGGGTCGTTGGAGGATTCGGCTGATCCGGCAATGGTTCCTTCCGATCAAGGCGCCGGGAGCCCCGGCTAGGGATTGATGAAATGAACCATCAGTTTAAACGACCGGCGCAGATTTCTGAAAGAACAAATTATCAGCAGAGGAGGCGCGAAGCCCGTAATCTCTCAGGAAAAACCCGCAAATTGGATGGCAAGCAAATTGGATAGCAACCGAACTAAAATTTCGGCAGCATTTGGAAACTCCCTGACACCGGACCAATTGACGTGGGCAATGGTCGCATCCTATAATCGCGGGCTCCGGGGAAATTCGCGACCTTAAAAACGGGCTGTCGCCGGACGCGTACACCCATGATAATTACGGTCGCAAGGTACTGGACGTGTCAGAATGCTTCAAATAGAAAAACTGCTCCCAACCGGGATTGTGCTTTGGTGCTTTCTTTTCCCGGCAATCTGCGCCAGTTCAACTCTCACGGGGGTGAGATACTCGGATCACAGCGGTGACTCGGGAACTGGTACGGGCGAAATTCAGCTCGCGGTAAGAGGCAGAGTTTATCAACTGTTCTATCAGAAACCGTATCCTCAGAAATTTTCCAACCCGGCTTGCGACGATATCGGTGCCATCTGGTCCGTTGAGGCTCGACTCGGTCATGGTCACAAAGGAACCCTCCTTAGCGCGACCTGCAGTGGGAAGGTGGATCCGCGAACGCACGGGCCCTGGTTAGTAGTTCGCGCCTACCTTCAGCAAATGGCCGCAGGGTCGTTCGACTCATCCCTTAAGTTATTATCCGAGAGGTGGCGCTCGTTGCCATCCTTTCAATCGTTCTCGAACCAAGTAGAAGAGATCGAGTTCTCAGGATACAGAGATTTTGGAGGCGTAGGCCTATGTTTGGACGTGACTGATGTTTCGAGTTCTGGGGATACTCGCATCTCCGCTGGAATAGACTGCTGCCTGGAAAAGCAGAAGCGCCCGATCACGATGACATTTATCACTAAACGTAATCCCCAGTCAGGATGTTGGGAGATTGATGGTATTGACCTCCTGCCGATCGTTCAGACGCAGATTCCGCGAGCGAAAAAATAAACCTCTCTTATGTGTCCTGCAAAGAGAAAATTAGGTCACCCATTAAAAGGCTTTGTCAAGTAAAAAACACTTCTGCGGAGATATCGAGAGGACTTTTTTGACAAAGAGGGGAAAAATGGGGTCAGGTCTTGTTATTATACTTTGTGTCCTTTTGAAAAGCCCACGATTGATTTAAGAAGCGAATCAATCGTGGCTACCCCTGCCATTTTCATTTGCGATGTTGACCTAAAAAGGTCATGGGGCACTTTCATACAAGCTCCTCTCTAACATCTGAATAAGGAAGACAACTCCACCCCTGTAGAAGATGCCCGAAAGCTGCAATCTTGCAGGAAGAATTATCTTTCTTTGGAGAGACTTTTGGAATTTATTGTAGTCGGGTAGTTTTGGCGGCTAGGGCCGGTTGCACGGGAGTCGGTGCAGGGCAGCCATTGCCAGCTGCCCGGCGCTTGGCTTTTCCATGCACAGGAAGCCACGCCTTCCGCCGGGATCATTGCTCCCGGTGTGGGGTCTCCGTAGCTTCCAAGCTCGTGGGAAGGAACAACCTGAAGAGAGTGCAAAAACCGATCTCCGCTGAGCATCGCTTACGCCAGCCAGGGTCGCGTCCGATTCAGGGTTTCGGAGAGGACTTTTTTGGCAATGGCCACATCGTCGGCAATCTGGAAGTCAAACATGCCGGCGCAAATGAAATCGGCCCCGCCCTGGAACGCAAACCGGAATGCCTTTTCCGGAGAGATCGCCCCAGCCGCCATCACCTTGAAGGCAATCCAGGGTTTCTGGAATTGGGCCATAAACTCACGAGTGGCCTCAGGCTTGATATCCCAAATGTTGTCGTGGTTTCTCGGATCATTCCTGTCGACGAGAAACTCGATGCGTTGCTCCCGAGGCGTGGCGGAGAAGTAATCGTCAGAGTGGTAGGTCTTCATGAAAAAATCAGGGACAATTCCTGCCTTGATACAGGCTCTTGGGGTCTCCACCGAATGAGCTCCCAGGCCGGAGGGCAGACCTGATTTCTTCATCAACTCCAGGACCTCACCCAGTTCATCCATGAGCCCGCGGTCGACAAAAGAATCGCAGACTCCTCCTTGCACATATAAGGCCTGGGGGCCGTTATCGAGGACCTCCTTGAGGTTTTCCCTCATGTCTGCCAGTCGAGTGTCATAATAGGACTTTTTAGGATGGACTTCGGAAATCCACTGAATCTTCCCACCGCGCTCTTTACGGTACCGTTTCATGATCCGCACCGGTTTTTCGAAGGGGTCGGAAAGCACTGTGTTGATGCCGTGTTCCTCACACAATTGCCAGGTGTCCAAAACTCTTTCTTCCGTCTGATATTGGCGCATCAAAGTTGATACATAATGCAAATCGCGGCAGTGCGCGTAGCCGCTCACCTGATTGCATCCTATGAACAATCGGGTGACGTTAAGATTTCCAAGCTTTCCAGTAGGAAGCCCTTTGTGGAATGTCTCAGGCATGGTCATGGCCAGAGCTCCAACTGGTGCTGCGGTAAGCCCGCCTGAAACTGAATTCATCGCCACGGTACTGCCCACAGTGGCCAGGGCCGAGGTTTTCAGGAAATCACGACGGTTCTGAATATTAGACATGGTCATCCTCCAAGGAATGCAACTTTGTCAAAGATAGGATTAAAGTAGGAGACGGTGCCCGCTCTTCGCAACGGGCAATTCAGCTGTTATATCCACGATCCAGCGAGTCGAGACCCGTCTGCAGCCGAGAGCAGACGGCCTTATCTCGTCTGAAACTATCACATTACTGTTACTGATGCAACAGACATATGGGCCTGGAAAACTTGGAGCACCGCGGGGTACAATGCCTTTCGAGTGGTAACTGCTGAAACGCGGGAGGCTGGCTCTTCGACCTCATCTTTCGCTCCGACAATTTTTCCATCAATCGGATTCCCCAGCCAGCCCGGACGTCGGTTGCCCGGCGATACTCTCGCACGAAGAATCCACTCTTTCTGACGGATCGGGTAATTCACCGACTCTCATAAGGAATTGTTTTGAGATTATGGCTAAAGGAGAATTCGCAGTGAAGAAACTGCTGGTCTTGGGGATTTGTGGATTGGTCTTGACTGCCTGTAACAGGACGAATAAGTCCCGAACTAGTGGAAACTCGGCAACAAAGGAGGAAAGCAAAGGAGCGAAACCCTTCGTATCGATTGCCGGTAAGACCCCGGAAGAATTAAAGAAATACCACGTGGTCCTGGAAACCTCCTCGGGCAAAATCGAACTGGGCTTCTTCCCGGATGTCGCGCCTGAGCATGTCCGTAATTTTCTGCGTCTTTCCCAAGCGGGTTTTTATGACCACACGGCCTGGCACCGGGTGGTCCGCAAATTTGTAATTCAGGCAGGGGACTTGGGGACACGTAACCCTCCGCTTCAGGCAATGGACATGATGGCGGTGCGAAGACTTCAGCCTGAATTCAGCCGATTGAAGCATAAGGAAGGGATCCTCTCCATGGCCCGGGGCGAGGCACTGGACAGCGCCGAAACGTCTTTTTTTATCTGTCTAGCTCCTCAGCCCAAGCTGGACAACAAGTACACGATTTTCGGTGAAGTTATCTCGGGCATGGACACGGTCAAAAAGATCGC
>JBGOTQ010000278.1:0-10600 GCA_041476565.1 Terriglobia bacterium
GCCATTATCGTTTCAATCCACGCGCCCGCATGGGGCGCGACTGGACGTTCCAGATTTTTATATTTTGTTTTTGTTTTTAAATCCACGCGCCCGCTTGGGGCGCGACGCCGTCACTGCTAACTATTGATTTTTTTTTGCGCGTTTCAATCCACGCGCCCGCATGGGGCGCGACAGGTACGCCGACAATCAGCCTGGAGCATATATCGTTTCAATCCACGCGCCCGCATGGGGCGCGACTATTGCCGTCGCTGTGGGGCTATTAGGATCAACGGAGTTTCAATCCACGCGCCCGCATGGGGCGCGACTAAAACGGTCCTGGCAAATTATCAAGTTAAGTTTGTTTCAATCCACGCGCCCGCATGGGGCGCGACTAGTCGGCTTGAGTGTTTCATTCTTCTCTCCTCGTTTCAATCCACGCGCCCGCATGGGGCGCGACGGTGCCATCTGTAAGATTTTGACAATCTATCGCTTAGATGAACACTTACGCTAACCCTGTTAACAGCTTCAGCAGTACCATTCTGAAAACGGTTCTTCTTCAGTTTCTTCACAGGCTTATGAGTATGCACTCCTTGAGCGTTTGGCATGGAGCTTGGGGTTAGCGTCAGTAAATCAAGGGCCCTTTGAAATCGACGGCAGGTTTTGCCCCAACATGTTCCACCCGCCGCTCCCAGTTGGACCCCAGGTAGTAAAATCGCAGACTATCCTCGCTGGGCTCGAAAATCTCCATCAGCCTGGCCTTGAATTGCTCCCATTGAGCGGGGTCGACCTCACACTCGAAGACAGAATACTGCACTCTTTGTCCGTAATTTTTACAGGTTTTGGCCATACGCTGCAGGCGACGTCGACCTTCAAGGGTTGTGGTGGATACATCGTAGCTGACCAGTACCATCATCGTTCACCTCCAGAGAAAGGCCGGATAATAGTCAATATCGCCTCGAATATGGCGGGCCAGGAGCCGTGCCTGAGTCAGAAAGATCAAACCGATTTCCATCTCCTCCTCCAGAAAGGGATGTGCAATGGTTTCGCGCTTGCGTTGCTGGTATTGGGTCAGCAAAATCTTGCGCGCTTCCGGTTCCATCTGCACCTCTCCGGTGGGTTGACGGACAAACTGATCCGGGCGGACCATTTTCATGTTGACGAGGTTCAAGGCCAGCCGGTCAACGAAAGGAGAGCGGAACTCTTCCATCAGGTCCAGTGCCAGAGACGGACGTCCAGGACGGTCTGTGTGCAGGTAACCCACGTAAGGGTCCAGGCCGACGCACTCCAGCGCAGATCGCATATCGTTTGCCAGCAGCGAATATCCAAAGGAAAGCAGCGCATTGACCGAATCCAAGGGAGGCCGGCGGTTCCTTCCGGCAAAATGAAAATCCTCCTTTTGCTGGATAATCAGATGATCGAAGACCTCGAAGTAGCTGTTGGCTGATTCCCCTTCCAGGCCGCGGAGGATTTCGACGTTCGAGCAGCGCTGGATCGCTTCCAATTGTCTAGCCAGAGAGGAGGAAGCCGCCGCCACCGCTTCCGTGGCAGCATGGCCAGGATAATTGCGCAGGAATCGGGTCAGGCTCGACCGGCTGTTCTGCACCTTGGCTGCCACGATGGTGCGGGCAATTTCCAGCGCCGGTTCAGCTTGGTCCGCCAGGCGGTACTGCTGGCGGCGCAACAGCACGTTGCCCTTGATAGGCCCTTCCACCCTTCCCAGAAAGCGGCCTGACTAGGAAAGATAGGCAATACTCACGCCGTTTTCAGCGCAATGTTCCATGAGCGGTGCGGTCACCACGATGCCAAAACCAAAGCAGACAATTGCGCCCACCATGTGGGTCGGCAGTTGCGCCACTTTGTTGCCATCCTGCTCCACCAGGATCGTGTTGCCCTCCTTGGAGAGGAAGCTTCTGGGCTGGGTAATATAGAGTGTGTTGGCGGTGTGCTTCACGGTTCGTCCTGTGGCTGAAAGAGTTTGTTCCGGTAATGATGAAACCGTTTCCGGTCCAGCCGTTTTGGCAGGCACAGCTCCCAAAGCGAACAGGACCGACAATGGGGCAAATATTCCGGCGGCGGGGTGATTCCCCGGGTGAAGAGCTGCTGCAGGCGGGATGCCGCATCAAGAGTGCTCTGGCGTAACCGGGCATCAAGCGCCACGTCCTCTCGCCGCCGGATCTTATGATAGAAAAGGGAAGCTTCCGCTATCCGAACATTCATCATCTCCTCCAAACAAAGCGCCTGGGCGCACAGTTGGACCCGGTCGCAGTCGCTTTCCTTGAGAGTACCGTGCTTGAATTCCACCGGGTAAAAGGCCCATTCGCCTTTCAAGCCCAGAGCCAAGGCATTATCCAGTCCCTGCCTGTCGATCAGATCCAGCTCCAGCACATCCAGTCTTCCGTAAAGGCCCAGCTGAAGAGACCTGATGTGCAGCCCGGCAATCTGGCGGCGGCCGCGGCGGAATTCCCGGTAGCCTTCATCCACCCTCTCATGCTCGATCCTTCCCAACGCCGTCAGCCGGTTTTCTTCCCATTGCAGTTCCAGGTGGATCAAGGCGCACTGCCGCTCGCAAAATAGCAGATGCTGCAGGGCGGATACGGGTAGAAGCTCTGATTCGGCAAAGACCATAGCCTGTTTAGTCATCCTTGGAAGAGAGGCAGTTTTCCAAGTGACGGAGCAATTCCGGCACTTTTTCAGTCGCAGTAAAATACAACCGGTCCACACGAGTCTCGCCATATTCATGAGCCAGAAGATTGCGCAGGCCGATGATGGATTTCCAGGGAATCTCTGCGTGTCTGGACATAAACTCTTCTGAAACATGGCGGGCCGCTTCGCCCACGATTTCCAGGCTGCGCTCCACAGCCCGTCGCAACAACATGGTGTTCTGAACTTCTTCAAGGCTCCGCCCTGCCAGGAAGTCACAGACCTCCCGGCAGGCTTCGCGCATATCCCAAAGGAAGGCGAGATCTCGCTCTTCAGGCCGCATACAGAACCTCCAAATCGGGCAGAATGGTCTGCAGGCGGAAAGGATTTTTGATACAGCCATTTTCTACCAAGTCGACCGGCCGGCCGAAAATGGCCTCCAGTTCCTCCCCCAGCGAGACCATGTCCAGCAGGTCCCATTTCGTTCCATCCGCAAAGGTCACCAGCAAGTCGATATCGCTTTGCGCATTGAAGTCCCGGCGGAGGCAGGACCCAAATGCTTCGAGACGGCGAATCCTCCACCGCCGGGCGCATTGCTCCAGCCGTATTGGGTCAAATTGAACCTGGTGATTCATGTGGTCTTTCCTCCAATAGGCATTTTAGCCCGAATTCTAATTTCAGGCTGGAGACCTGACTTTGATTGATCGTTGCCTTCTCCCCACTGGAAACGGGGAGAAGGGGGACCCGCCATTGGCGGGTGGATGAGGGGTGAGGTTTTCTCATCCTTTCTCAATTTTTCTCGACCGAAGTTCCTCACACAAGCGTTTCACATTGGTAACGAATTCTTCCGGGGCCTTGAACGCTATCCCATTGGGGAAGTGAGCTACAAGATACCCCTCTCTCTTCAGAAACTCATGCCGGCTTGCGTCGGCCTTGATCACGGAAGGTTGCGAGTGGCCGCTGCCCTCCAATTCGATGATCAGCTTGAGCTCCGGACAACAGAAGTCCGCAAAAGACGGCCCGATGGGATGTTGGCGCCGAAACTTGAAACCAGCCAGGTTGCGGCTGCGAAGAAGCCACCAGGCGCGCGATTCTGCTTTCGTCTGCGCTTTTCTCAATTGACTGGCCCGGGAAATTTCGTGGCGCATTAGCTATTTCCGATCTCCCCTCACCCGGCGCCGGTGACCACTGTCACCTGCGCCACCCTCTCCCCGCCCGCGCGGGGCGAGGGCTTATCGATTCATTACACGTTCTCCCTGCAATAGTAACTGAGGACTCTGGCATTAGCCTGCCTTCTCCCCGCAAGAGTGAACGGGGATTCCTGTAATCAGGCTTCATTCTCCCCACAAGAATGAACGAGGACACTGACAATTAGCCTGCCTTCTCCCCGCCCCAGCGGGGAGAAGGGGGACCCGTCTACTGACGGGTGGATGAGGGGAGAATTTCAATTCCTCCTGTGCTCTGATTCAGAATCCCGGTACTCGTTCAGGTTCCACATCCTTAAGCTCATCCCACCTTGCGAATCAACTTCACACCTGCTAAACCGCTCTCGTCAATCTTCACGTCGTAATCGGTAAACGAGCGGGCCGGCTTGGAGGCGTCTTTGCGTGCGACCGAGATCCGGGCGAAGAGGTCTTGGGCATGGGCGTTGCCCATTTTGGATTCATGTTCAAATAGATATAGCCCACGGGTGGCCATCATGCCCCGGGCCGCGGACCGATCGTGCTCAAACATGTTGGCAAGGGCCTCCCACAGAAGATCTAGGTCCTCTTTGGAAAAACCGGTTTGGTTGGCTAGTGGCGCTGAAATAAAACCATGGGCAAGGTAGAGGCCATAAGGGACGGTGAATTTTCGGCCCATGGTGCGATTGTCGCCACTCTGTTTTTCCGCTTCCGCTTCGGTTGCGACTGCCATACGGGTGATACTGTGTTCAAGAGCGACTACCGGATCAACAGAGCGCGCAAACGTAAACTGAACGGGACCACGAACCTGACCACAATTCGGTGCAGATTTCAGCGACATAACAGCACCAAAAGTTCTGATGTCATAGAAATTTTTGCACATCCACCCCCGCCCTCATCGACCTCTTCTGCGTTAGGCTTTCTTGCTTTTACACCCTTAATAGAAGATTCGATAAACGCTTTAAGGTTTTTTGCAGGTTTAAGTTCCTTCAAACTCAGCCTTGATACTTTTAACATCAGCATCAGAGGCGACAACCAGTAATGCACCATCGTCATCATCATTTTCTTCGATTGTCAATCCTTCAGGTAGAGCAAAGTCTTTTAATTCGTTGAGAATAACGAGAGGTATCTTCACACGCGACTCTTCACCTAATCCTATTCCCAAATCTTTGAATGCCGCGGCATGAGCACGACCGAGAACAGCCTTTTCCTTGACATAAATATCGTACGGTTGCTTCATTTCCTTCGTTAATCCAACATAATTCCTCACCTTCCTCTTAATACACACATCCGTCACCAATCCATGACCGGATTCGGCATCAACCCTGGGAAGATTGCCGGCATCCGGGTCGCCATTGGGATTTCCATCCATCACATCAAACAGGAGAACGAAATCGTAACGCTTTTCGATAGACATTGTTTATTCCTTTCGAAGAATTGGTTTATGAGTTTTCTGAATCATTTTTCCGGGTGAAGAAATCCTGCCGTTGGTGGTAGTAGCCGATGGCAAAGCGGCCTTGCTCGTGCAAATCCAAGTGCGCCGGGAAGTCATCAAAGCGGCCCACAATTTCTGCGAGAAGGCGTTCGAAATTGATGACGCGCCCCCGATTTCCTATTTTTGGGAGGTGATGGTTTTTCAGTCGCATGAGGTTGGCAAAGACCACAACAGGGGTTGAACAGGCGGCCCCGTAGAAACGCTCGCGGATGGTCGCATTGATTCCGCGATTTGCTTCTTCCTGAATTTTTTCCAGAGTGGCGAAGAGCCTGCCGAGTTGGTAACCGATCGACGGCTGGCTGGTATCTAAGGACATTTGAATCTCCTTGTGATTTGGGTTTGGATGAACTCGATGGTAACGGTTGAGATAGGCCTTGAGGAGCGCGGCAATTTCTGGAATCACTCGTTCTCTTGTCTCTCCGGCTTTTGTTTTCCGCTTGATTCCAGCATGCGTTCTTCGAATGGCAGCTTGTAGCAAACTGGCAGGATATGGCACCCCCACAAGAATCGAGGCGAAAAAATCCGCCGCAATATTGGGGGGAACGTTCTTACTTTCACCTTGTGGGGCCACATTACAGAGGAGTCGCCACAATGGGTAATGGTGTGTCTTTTCATAATCATGCCGGATCATTTCAAGATCATCGAAATGCTGCTGAATGTGGCATGCCATCTCAGCTATCGTTCCATCATGCCAGCTCTTAATCGCAATTCTGCCGCTATTGGGGGCCATTCCCAGCACGTAAAACCTCTGTCTTCCATCTGGGTAGATATAGGCACCGTTTTTTATTGAGTCATAAAGGCTCTTGACAGCTCTGGCCCCGGCCTCAGGCTTTATTTCTGATTCTTGAAACAAGAAAGAAAACTCATTTTCTAGCCACGATCTGCCCCCACTCCAATAAGCTATCCGCATATCTCCGACTCGAAGAGAGGGAACCTTCTCAGGGTCCAGTAAACGTTTCAATGCAGTCGAATATCTGAATGCACTCGATTTGCTGATTGGAGAGTTGTAACACTGTGTCTTCCCGTATGAGGAAAACGAAGTGCCACCAGTCTTGTCGTTGATGGAAACCAGTGGCGCAGGCTTCTGTGTAACGCCACCAATTGGGCTGTTCAACTCCGCTAGCACCGCTTCTTCACCGGTTATGAGACAAATCCCGCGGATTTCCTTCTCAGATGCTTCATCGTTGTTAACAAGATCAAGGGATTCCACAATTAATCTCTGTTCTCCGACAAAGGAAAAGGACATGTTGAGTGTCTTGTTGGCAGGAACATTTGAAACAAATGCCTGCCATTCATTGCTTCGCAAGACATCATTGAATTTCTCGTTGCGATAGAAGTCCGCCACTGCTTTAATTCCCTGATTATCAGGATATTTCTCCGAATACTCTACGACCTGGGCGGCGAAGTGCTCGCGTTGTTTTTGCGCCATGGTCCGATCATCGTGAGACGAAGACTTAGGGTGCCCGAGCACAAATCCACAGTGATCCCAAAGAAGAAATGGCATGGCATATGCTTTTTGCCCGGACCGGTATCTACCCTGCGGGACAAGAAACTTCGTCGCCCTAAAGTTGTTATCAACCATTGACTCGATAGATACGAATTCTCCTGATCCTGTTATCCGGAGAAGTGCATGAATTTCTCTCGATTCCCATCCTTCCGGCGCAATCCCGCTCTCTGGATCATCTGCCTTCCTGTCGTAGTATTCTTTCAAAGCCTGGAGTATCATCCGCGCACCTCCACTTCTCGTCGGTCCGTCTTGATCATACCAGCCTCCAAAAGTGCCCTGAAGAACATAGGCTGGGGGTCTGCTGGGTTTTCAAAGTTCATGTCGTAAAGCATCCAGCCTAGATCTCGTGTTTCCGCGATCGGCACGGCCTTGTCAGTAATCGAGTCAACCAACCGGAAATGACAGGCAAATTCCCGGCAACCCAGGTACGGCCTGTGGAAACATTGCCCTTTCTTGGCGCGCCGTTCGAACATGGCTGCGTATTTCGCTTCTTTCTCATCAGGAAGGAGGGGACAAAACTCCTGCTGCTCTCCAGCATCGGCCCAAAACTCCGGTGTTGAAGACCGGTTGCTCTTGCGGGCTTCAGGCGGAATGAACTGGAACCAGGCATGAATGCGATACTTGACCGCGCGCAAGAATAGTCCGGCCCGCTGCTGGCGTTCCTCTTCGATAAAAAAGCCGAGAGGTTTGCCAGTACCGCCATTCAGCATGTCCGCTGTGGGGCCGGTGAACTTCTTGCCCACCTCATTGCGCCGGACGGAAATCCACTGGATCGGGCTGAGTACCTCTATTTTCGTGACATGCCAGCGAATAGCCGGTTTCCAGAGAATCGCTTCAAAAATGGCCCGTGCGGCGGATGGTGTCATCACATCGTAGCTGACGCGCTCCACCTTCATTTCCGGGCGGGTGAAGCAGGCATAATCGCCCCAGACCTCAAGGCACCAGTCTTTCATCGTGTCTCCTTTCAGTTATGCGGAATAGCCCAAGAGCGAGAATCATCCTGCCCTCGCCCCGCGTGGGCGGGGAGAAGGCACGGTTCTTTTAACAATTGCCTCATTGAATAAAGAGATCCAGGTTATCTGGGGGATCATCGACCAGAAGCCCGAGCGCGGGATCATAGTCCAAGTCGTTGGTCACTGCATAAATGCCAGAGTCGCCTCCCCCGCAAATGCACTCAATTGCTCCTTTCTTTTCGAGTGAAAAAAAATCTCCCATATAAACATTCACCGTATAACGCTGCAGTTTCCTTAGCAACCATCGCTCAGGCCCTAAGGATTTGAGCATTCCGATGAGTTTTTGGCCCTTGCCATAGGGGACCAGGATCGAGCGCTGGGCCTTGTCGTCGATGATTTTGAAGTCTTCTGCCGCCTTGCGAAATTGGATGCCACAGTCATGAGGGTCAGGCTTTAAGAGATTCACGATCTTTTTTTCATCCAAGGAATTTGCCTTCCAATAAAGCTCCCGAAAGAACGTTTCAAAATGGCTATGATCAAGCGGATCATCGAGACCAGTTTTCAACATGGTTTCAGTGGTTTCTGCTGCCTTGCGCAGAATGCCAGGCGGCGCCTTCTTGATGGCCCGGAAAACCACCACCTTGCCTTGCTCTTTCATCTTTCCTTCACGATTACATCGTCCGGCCGCCTGGGCTATAGAGTCGAGGCCGGCAAGAGCCCGGTAAACGACAGGGAAGTCAACATCGACACCTGCTTCCACAAGTTGCGTGCTAATGACCCGGACCGGATCTCCCTTCTTCAGTTTTTCCCTGATCAATGTAATCACGGCACTGCGATGCTGGCCACACATCAGCGCGGAAAGGTGTACCGTCCCTCTGACCATGAGCCGATGGAGTTCTCGGCAACTCTTCCGATCCGACACCACGCAAAGAACTTGATCATATTTTGCCAGCTCATCGGCAATTTCTTCCCAACTCTTTGCCCTTTGCCAATCACTCGGCAGTTCTACGCGCACTCGTTTAAGCATTTGGTAGAGGCTGGGGATGTCATCGATGATCTCTGCGACTTTCTGCGTAAGCCCCTCGAATCCCTCGCGTTTAGCAAGAGCTGGTTGGGTGGCAGTGGAGATGACAAAAGTGACCCCATAATGCTCGACAAGCAAGTCCATAGTTTGAAGAATCGGCGCGAGAAACCCAACTGGCATAAGTTGTGCTTCGTCGAGAATTACTACGGACCTGACGATATTATGGAGCTTTCGGCACCGGCTTGGCTTGGAGGCAAATAAAGATTCAAAGAACTGGACGGAGGTTGTGACAATAACGGGGGCGTCCCAGTTTTCTGCTGCCAGTCGCGATTTCTTAGAAAAATCCTCATCGTCTAGGTTCGAATGATGTTCCACCACCTGTTCATCTCCCAGTGCCTCTCGAAAGACGTTGGCGTTCTGTTCAATGATGCTGGTGTAGGGAATGACATAAAGAATCCGACCAAGGCCGTGTAGTGCGGCGTGCTGAAGGGCAAAGGCGAGACTCGAAAGAGTTTTGCCACCGCCGGTCGGCACTGTCAGCGAGAAAACTCCCGGCGCCTTGTTGGCCGCTGTCCGGCAATCCTTCAGAACGGCTTGGCGAATATCATTGACAGGTGATTTTTCGGAATTCCCGATCTTTTGCTCCATATAACTGTTGAATCGATCAAGAAGCCCACCAATTGGCAGATATCCGCCGCGCAAGTCCGCTTTGTCAAAGTCCATATAACACTCGGTATCAAGAAAATCCGCATCCACCAGGCAAGAAAAGAGCATACGCAGCCAAAGCGAAAGATCAAGAGTGTTGTAGGCGAACCTCCACGGGGGATTGCCGGGCTGAACGGCAGAAATCATGGATTTCAGTTCCGGTGAGATTTCTCCCGTTGTGGTGTTACTGAGTCGAAAAGATAGGGCCTTTTGTCCGCCTGTCCAGTCTGGCAATCCAGCATGGTGTCCGGAAATGCAATACGCCATCAACCGACCAACTCCTTTGCCAAAAACTTCCTCAGCCAGTTTTGCCCCCGGTGAAGAATGGTCGATTTTCCCGGCTTTGCCTTCCAGGTGGGATTCCTCATCGTACCCGCTTTTCCTACAGAGGTACTCCTGCCACTTCCGCGGTGATTTTCCGGCGTCGTGGGCCAAGGCCAATGCGTGGGACCATGTTCCCGAACCGAACGCCCTGGCAAACTCGGCCGCTATCTCAGCGGTGCCCTCCAAATGCTTTTCCAGCCAGTGCGGCTCAGCCCAGGAGCCATCCGGCAATTGCTTGACATGGGCTATCAATTTGGTTCTCCCCATTTTCGCGATCCTTCCCTCGCCCCTCACCCAGTCCGTCCGCTGACGGACCGCCCCCTCCCCGCTCGCGGGGAGAGGGGGAATTATCAATGGGTTCGATCACCCAGGGTTCCGCAGCGCTACACCCTAGGCTACCCATATTACTGAGGGGGAGCTCAGTGGAAGGCGGCACTCCTTGAGCATGGTCCGCAGTGTCGGTGACGCGGCCTACAACGGGTGCGCCAAGGCTTGACTTGTCAACCACCCCCTGGCCCCCTCCTGATCCAGGAGGGGAATCCGTTTGAGTTCCTCCACAATGGGTCTTCGAGGAACGAAATGCCCACGATGAATCTATAAAGCATATTCATCGTGGCTACCCCTCTCAGAGGAATCGGGCCTCACTGGGTGACAGCGGTCACTCGTTCGGCCACCCTGGTTCCCATCCGCTCCGCTTCACCCTAGGCTACTCTTATTACGCCCCTGAGGGGGAGCTCAGTGGAAGGCGGCACTCCTTGAGCATGGTCCGCAGTGTCGGTGACGCGGCCTACA
>JBGOTQ010000279.1:0-10546 GCA_041476565.1 Terriglobia bacterium
GTCGAGGTAGTCCGTCCCTAGTTCCTGCAGACTGGTATTCAGATTATCGAGTGCTTTTTGTTTGGATGTGGCCGGACTTTTGCTGGATAGGAAGATACTCTTCCGCCGCGACTTCAAAGCCGTACCTACCATGCGCTCGTTGTTTCCACTCTGGTATCCGCGAGCCGTGTCAAAGTAATTGATTCCTAAGTCAGCAGCCTTCTCAACGACGCTGGCGTCGGAGGTCAACATGCAACCGAAACCTACTGTGGTCAGTTTAAAGCCCGTCCTGCCCAGGGTACGGTATTGGAGTCCGGCGGGCAAAGAAGAAACGCGCTGGGCGGGCTTCTCCTCCATCAAGGCTAGCCGGGAAGTTGAAGCAAGTGCAGAGGCCGGCAGTGCCAGTCCGGCTACCAGGAAATTGCGACGTGAAAAAATATCTTTCATAAAGCCCCCTTTCATAATTAAGCTATACGCCGTAGTTTATAAATCAAGAGGGCCTTAAAATGGAACACAAATTGACGCGGCGCAAATTCTTTCATTTGACTGCTGGAGTATTAGCGGCTAGTCGGATGGTTTTTTCTAAGGAACAACCTGCCTCCTTCCTACCCCCGGTACATCCCTTCAATTCCAAGTCCACCGTGGCTTTGATTGGTGGCGACCAGCGAAGAAAAATCGTAAGCGAGTCACTTTTGGCCATCGAGGAACAGATTCTTCCCAAATTGCGGCAAAAGAAATATGTCGTCATCAAGCCGAACCTGGTTTCCACCGTGAATCCGCTTGCTGCGACCCATGCCGATGCCCTGCATGGCATTTTGGATTTTCTCGGGCCGCGATTCAAAGGCCCAGTGATCATTGCGGAGTCCTCCGCCGGAAACACTTGGGAGGGGTTCGACAATTTTCGCTATGACGGAGTGGTTAACGAGCACAAATCGCAGCAAGTCACTCTGCTCGACCTCAACCAGGAAGGGAAATACGAAACGCTACCGATCCTCAATGCCGACTTGCACGTGGTTCCTGTCCGGCTGGCTGCCCGCCTGCTGGATCCGGATGCCTTCGTCATCTGCGCTGCCATCTTGAAGACACACAACACGGTGGTTGCAACTTTGTCAGTAAAGAATATGACGCTGGGGGCGCCTCTCCGCAATCCCCCCAAGACACCCAGATGGAATGACAAGCGGCTTTATCACGGAGGGGTCCGCCAGACCCACTACGACATGCTGCTTACTGCCCAGAAGATGCAGCCCTTTTGGGGGGCCGCGGTAATCGACGGATTCGAAGGGATGGAAGGAAATGGACCCTCCTCCGGGCTCCCCGTCCCCTCGCGAATCGCCATTGCTTCCACGGACTACATTGCCGCAGACCGGGTCGGCCTCGAAGTCATGGGGATCAATCCCGCGTGGGTCGGTTATCTCAACTATTGTGCCCAATGCGGCCTTGGTCAATATGACCTTGCCCAAATTGAGATCCGCGGCACTCAGCTCTCCAAGGCCACCAGGAATTACCAACTCCATGAAGACATCGAACGAGAGCTGCAGTGGATGGGTCCCATGACCGAGCTGCCTCCCAAGCTTGGCTGAGTCATTGGAATCCAACTGTAGTTTGTCTTGAGGGAGGGTGACGGATCCAATCATGGAAAAGGACCGAGTCATCTCGGGAATGCCCAATGAGGACGAGCAGAATTTCGAGCTGAGCCTGCGTCCCAAGTTTCTCAGAGAGTACATTGGGCAGCACCAGGTCAAGCAGAATCTCGAAATCGCTATCACCGCAACGAGGTCCAGGGGTGAGGCACTGGATCATGTCCTGCTTTATGGACCCCCTGGCTTGGGCAAGACGACGCTGGCAACGGTGATTGCCAATGAGTTGGGAGTAGGCTTCAAGATGACTGCCGGGCCGGTCATCCAGATCAAGGGAGACTTGACCGCCATCCTGACTAATCTGAAGGAAAAGGATGTTCTTTTCATCGACGAGATTCACCGGCTTCAGCCGCAGATCGAGGAAATCCTCTATCCCGCCATGGAGGATTACAAGCTTGACCTGATGATTGGCCAGGGGCCCAGCGCGCGTAGCATGGCCCTGCGGCTTCCACCTTTCACCTTGGTCGGTGCCACTACCAGGGCAGGGCTTATCACCGCACCACTGCGTTCGCGATTCGGCATTGTGCACCGCCTTGACTTTTACACGGAAGAGGAAATCAAGATTATCGTGAATCGGTCCGCGGAAATCCTGCAGATCCCGATTGACTCGAGTGGCGCGGATGAAATTGCCAGACGTTCCAGGGGGACTCCCCGGGTCGCCAACCGCCTGCTGCGCCGCGTTCGGGACTATGCACAGGTCAAAGCTGACGGGGTCATTAACTGCGAGGTGGCTCAGAAGTGCCTGGCCATGCTGGCGATCGATGAACACGGATTCGACGAAATGGACAAGCGTCTGCTGCGAACCATTATCGACAGGTTTTCAGGGGGTCCAGTGGGCGTTGGCACCATTGCCGCCTCGGTCAGTGAAGAAGTCGACGCGATTGAAGACATTTATGAACCCTTCCTCATTCAGAAGGGGTTCCTCGAACGAACTCCGCGCGGACGGGTCGCTACCCGGTTGGCCTATCAACTCTTCGGACTCCCTCAGCGGCCTGGGCAACCGGGTCTTCTATGAAGATGCGGTTTTGAAGGTGGACGCCGCGATCCTTCGCGTCTGATCGGTGCGTAAGAGTCGGGGGTGTCCAGTCGCCTTCCGCAACTGAACCCATGAGGCAGCTAACCCACACGGCATTTCTGGGATTAGGCTCGAATCTTGGTGACAGAAAGGCCAACATTGAGGAGGCTATTCGCCGGTTGGGGGAGAGAGGCATCCGTCTCATCCGGGCTTCTCCTGTCTATCAGACTGAGCCGGTAGATTTTGTCCGGCAAGGCTGGTTCCTCAACTTAGTGGTCCGGACCGAGACGAGGCTTCTTCCAATCAATCTGTTGAGGCTGTGCCAGGCGATTGAAGCCAGTTTGGGGCGTGAGCGAACTATACACCGCGGCCCCCGTATCATCGACCTGGATATTCTATTCTATGATGACCTGATTCTCAGCGAACCTAACTTGAAAATTCCGCATCCTAGACTACACCTGAGGCGTTTCGTCCTGATTCCGCTATCAGATATTGCCCGGGATCTGGTTCACCCGGTACTGCATCAATCGATTGGGGATCTGCTTAACCAGTGTAGCGATCGGGCCCAGGTCAGTCCGTATGTTGAAAACGCGGTATAATCTACCTATAATGTCGAAAAGGTGAGAAGCTTGGGAACATCAGGCGAGCTTCAGCCTTTGCAGTTTTTGTACGGAAAGGAAATAGAAGGGTTCGATGAAAAAGAAATTTTGGAGTTTTGAAAAGGCACACCCGGACCCGGATCCGGGCGAAACCGGGACTACTGGCGAAGAACTGGAAGCCGACACGGAGCAGTCACGACGCAAGAGTGCGGCTCGCGAATGGCTGGAAAGTCTGGTGTTCAGTTTGATCTTCGTTTTTTTCTTCACCAGCTTCATTGCCCAGGCCACCCAGGTCCCCACTGAATCAATGAAGCCCACCATCTTGGTCGGGGACCATTTCTTCCTCGATAAGTTCGCATTTCCCGCCAACTACCCCGATTTCATGTCCAGGATTCTGCCGGTACGCTCCGTCAAGCGGGGTGAAATCGTGGCTTTCAAATCGCCGGAGAACCCCAAGGTTCCGTTCATCAAGCGCGTCATCGGGCTTCCTGGGGATGTTTTGGAGATCCGGGACAAAGTGGTGTACATCAACGGCAGAAAACTGGATGAGCCTTACAAGTACCTCATTGACCCAAATGTCTATGAACGCGGATCGGGAATTCCGCAAGACTACTTGGTGCGTGACAACTACGGGCCCGTCAGGATCCCTCCCTATTGCTATTTCATGATGGGAGACAACCGCGATAACAGCAATGACAGCCGCTATTGGGGCTTCGTCAAATCCCAATACATCATTGGCAAACCTCTGTTCGTCTACTGGTCTTATGAAGCTGATCCGTATGATCCGCGCCCCAAGAGCGTGATCGAGTATGCCAAGGAGTACGGCTCGGTTGCATTGAACTTCTTTACCAGGACACGATGGTCCCGCACCGGAAAGATCCTCCGATAGCTGTGGAATTCGGGTGGAGCTATTCTTCTTCCCACGGTCCTCTATCCTCGGGGCCATCGGGAGCCAGTCCTGGAAACCGTCACGAGTACTTGGGGGACGACTCGGCCACCCGGGCTAACCGATAGTTCAAAACTCGAGCCAAAGCCTGGCCGGTGTAGGATTTTGGATTCTTCGCCAGTTGTTCCGGAGTACCCTGAGCCACGATCCTTCCGCCCCCATCTCCCCCTTCCGGGCCTAGATCGATAATCCAGTCAGCCGTTTTAATGACATCGACGTTATGTTCAATGATGATGACCGTGTTGCCCAGGCCGGTTAAGCGATTCAGGACCTCCAGCAGTTTTTTTACATCGTCAAAATGCAGACCGGTCGTAGGCTCATCAAGAATGTAGACGGTCTTGCCGGTGGCCCGGCGGCTGAGTTCCTTGGCGAGTTTGATTCGTTGGGCCTCCCCGCCGGAGAGGGTCGTAGCCGACTGCCCCAGATGGATGTAACCCAGTCCAACGTCGATCAGGGTCTGCAGCTTAACTCTGATCAGCGGAATGTTTTCCAGGAGTTGGAACGCCTCACTGACCGTAGTTTCCAAAAGGTCGGCTATGGAACTACCCTTATACTTGACCGAGAGAGTCTCTCGGTTGTAGCGGTGGCCACGGCAAACTTCGCACTCCACGTACACGTCCGGCAGGAAATTCATCTCGATCCGCCGCAAGCCATCCCCTTGACAGGCCTCGCAACGTCCCCCCTTGACATTGAAACTGAATCGGCCGGCTTTGTATCCGCGTTCCCGGGACTCGGGCAGTGAAGCAAACAAGTCCCGAATGGCCGTAAACAGGCCCGTGTAAGTGGCCGGATTGGAACGAGGGGTCCGGCCGATGGGGGACTGGTCAATCTCAATGACCTTGTCGATGAGATCAATGCCTTCGATTTCGCGATGGCGGCCAGGCTCGTCCAGGGCGCGATAGAGTCTCCTGGCTAAGGCCCGATACAAGATGTCGTTGACGAGTGACGATTTTCCCGACCCCGAGACCCCGGTGACCAGGGTGAGCAACCCGAGAGGGAAGGTGGCATCCAGGTTCCTCAGGTTATTGTGCCGCGCTCCACGCACCACGAGGGCCTTATCGTTCGGGCTTCGCCTGAGTTCAGGGACAGGGATGCTAAGTTCGCCGGATATGTAGCGTCCGGTCAGAGAACGGGGATTGCAGGAAATCTCTCGGGCACTCCCAACAGCGATCAACTCTCCTCCGGCCTTCCCAGCCCCTGGCCCCAAGTCCAGAACATAATCGGCCCGACGAATCGTGTCCTCGTCGTGTTCCACTACTAAAACGGTGTTGCCCAAATCCCGCAATTGTTCCAGCATGCCTAGGAGCCGCTGGTTGTCCCGATTGTGCAGACCGATGGAAGGTTCATCCAACACGTAAAGGACCCCCCGCAGCCTGGAGCCAATCTGGGTAGCCAGGCGGATCCGTTGCCCTTCACCCCCAGACAAGGTCGACGCCGACCTGTCCAGACTCAAGTAGTTCAATCCCACGGCCTGCAAGAACTCCAGGCGGTCGGTAATTTCCTGCAGGATTCGCCCAGCGATCAGCTCTTCCCGCTCGCTTAACCGGATTCCTTTAACAACATGCAAAGTCTCATTGACGGGCAGAGCCGTGAGTTCGGCGATAGAGAGTTCCGCCACCTTGATGGACAAGCTTTCCGGGCGCAGCCGCTTCCCCTCACAGGCGGTGCAGGGCCGGCTGGTCATGAAACTCTCGTAAGTTCCACTCTCGGTGCTCTCCAACCGGCATTCCTCCTCGACCATCTTCAGGAGGCCCTCCTTAAGCTCTCGGACATTCGGTACTCCATGCCAGATTGTCGTTTGGATCCTGGCGGGCAGGGATTCGAAGGGCTGGCTCAGGTCAACCTTCAAGTACTTGGCTAGGTGGTCCAAGTAGTGTCGGACGTGCAAAGGCAGCCCCGTGCTCCAGGGCACAAGACCTTCGTTAAGGATCGACTTGGAAGTCTCAGGGAAAATGCGGCTGGAGTCCAGCTCAAATTTGTAGCCAAGTCCGGCACATTCCGGACAAGCCCCATAACGGCTGTTGAAGGAAAAGGTTCGCGGTTCGATGGCTGGGATCGATAAGCCGCAATCCACGCAAGCCAGTCTCTCTGAATACAACCGTTCTTCACCGTTTACCACGGCCACCAACACAATACCCTTGGCCAATTTCATGGCAACTTCAATCGAAGCCTCCAACCGCTTCTCAATGCCGGGCTTGATCAGAAGGCGGTCTACCACGATCTCGATGGTATGATTCCTCGTTTTGTCCAGATGAATCTCCTCATCCAGATTCCCCAGGGCTCCGTCGATACGGGCACGAACGAAGCCGTCTTTGGCCAGGTCCTCCAGCAGTTTTTTGAACTCTCCCTTTCGTCCTCGGACGACAGGGGCGAGGATCATGATCCGCTCCCCTTCAGGCAAGGTTCTGACACTCTCCAGGATCTGCTTGGTCGACTGCTTGGCAATAAGGCGGCCGCACTTCGGACAGTGTGGAATCCCTATAGAGGAATAGAGCAGGCGGAGGTAGTCATAGATTTCAGTGATGGTCCCAACCGTGGAGCGAGGACTGCGGCTAGTGGTCTTTTGCTCGATCGAAATGGCTGGACTGAGGCCCTCGATCGAATCCACGTCGGGGCGTTCCATCTGGTCCAGGAATTGCCGGGCATAAGCCGACAGCGATTCTACGTATCGGCGCTGTCCCTCGGCGTAGATCGTGTCGAAGGCAAGACTCGACTTGCCCGACCCGCTCAACCCGGTAATGACCGTCAATTGGTTCCTGGGAATTTCGACGTGAATATTCTTAAGGTTATGTTGCCTCGCACCGCGAACAACAATCCGATCCAGGGCCATTTCCGCTCACGCCTACACGGTAGAGAATTTTGGGCAAAGATCAAAATTACCATCATAGACTCTACAGCAAATGACGTCAACAGGTTTGGGGACTCGGACCTATAACCTAGGAGACAAGGAACTGCTCAAGCTTCAGGCATTTCGCGACCGGAAGATCAATAAACTGAATTCCCATGCCCTGGTTCTTTTGAACCCATACGACTCTGCCCGATCCGCAAAAGGGGCTGACCTGACCAGGTAGATCCAGTTTGATTTTGAGGAGCGTGTTGGGGAGGAGTGTCCTTGAAGCCTGAACGAACAGGCTGCCAAACGCCAAGTGCTCGACAGTACCGTGGACCAGAACCAGCCCACTTTGAATTTCAGCGGGCAGGTGGGTGCGCTGCCGGGCATAATTACGCCGTTCAGCTCCGGTGTCCTTCACTTTAAGCCTCCAGGGTCAAAGTCAGTTCTGGATAAATGGAAATGCAATTTCCCTACCGTGTCAAGCAAGTCTCGCTGGGGAAGATGCAAAAAAGGGCAGAAGGGATTAGACTGGGGGAAACGGGCCTCCGGTTTCGGATGAGACCAGGGACAAGGGAAGGAGCGTTGATTTATTCCAGCAGGGGATCGGGAGATAACAATGCGCTGTTTCATCGGTTTATCAGAAATTGCAGGTGCCTCTGTGTTTCTGGTATGCCTGGGTTTGTCGACCAGCGGACTCGCGGCAAGCCTGAAAGGGATTGACCAGCCGCAGAGCCCAATCATCCGCCATTCTCTGCGTGGCTTGGTCATCATTGATGGTACAAAAAGGGACAAACCTATCCACGTCTCCCTGCGGAGGGGCAATGGTCCGGATGTGGGCACGACCACACTCCAATACGACGGCAGTTTTGCCTTCGAAGGGTTGGAGGCAGGAGACTACTTGCTCACCATCGAACGGGAAGAATCTCCCACGGTGGCACGACCGGTGCAGCTGAAACCCTATCCTAGTCCCAAAACCGTTTATGTTCAGATTCGGCTGCGCGCTGATGGATCGGCTGAGATCCGAGAACTCGTAAAGGAATACACTAAGAAAGAGATCCCCGAACGGCAAGAGGCCGTTTCGACCGTTTCTAGGAAAGCCTCCAACGAATTTCAGAAGGCCAGCGAGGAAAGCCAGAAAGGGAACACCCAGAGGGCGATAGAACACCTGCAGAAAGCTATTAGGGAAGACCCCAAGTTCTTTGAGGCCTTTAACAACCTAGGAGTGCAGTACCAGAAGATGCAGCAGTGGGACAAAGCCATTGAGGCCTACCAGCAGGCGCTAGCGATTCGGAATGACTCGGGCAAGCCCCATATTAACCTTGGTAATCTCTACTTGACTCTACAAAAGCCCGATTCTGCAGCGGAGAGCTTCAAACAGGCCCTGACTTTCGAACCTAACTCGGTGGCAGCTCATCTGGCACTGGGACAGATATATTTCCAGAAACAACAGTACGACTTGGCCGCTGAACACCTGGAAATGGCAACGAGGCTGGCCCCCCAACAGGACCGGGAGGCTTTCCTTCTTCTTGCCCGGTTACACATTTTACAGAAGGAGTTTTCGCAGGCACGAAGTGTTTTGGAGACCATGCAGGATTACTTTCCTGCGGACCAGGACGCCCAAAAAATACTCTCCTCTTTACAGTCACTTCCCTAGCTCATTTCTACCGCTCGTTAGTCGGCTTCTTCACGAATTCCGCCCCTGAAATGCAGTCGAAATAGGCCTCAGAAATGAGTGATCACCCCTTGAATAAAGTTCGGCGTCATCCTGGTAAAGTACAGATAATACATATGTTACGTTATTGTAACTCAATCAAAAGTGCTAAAGGAAACGGGGGAAGCACCCGATATGGGTAATCGATGGTCCAAAAGATTTGTCCTGTCCAGGATTGAGCTCGGAATCAGGGTTTGCTCAGGAGTTTGTATATCACCAATTCTGGCGTGACATCGGGTCGTGGCATGCAAAACGGGTTGCTCAGATTCCAGGTGGATGATCCTAATTCGGGACTATCGGGCAATCTTCATCGAATACTGATTGTCGATGATGATCCCATAACCCGACGGGCTCTGGTGGAGATACTGGGCGCCAATGGCTTCGACTGTGATCAAGCGGAATCCGTCGAAGAAGCGTTGTTGTATCTGAGGACTCAGACCTATACATGCGTCTTGACTGACCTCGTTATGCCGGAACGCACTGGTCTTGATCTTCTTCAGGAGGTCAAGACCAACTTCCCGGACATTGCCGTCATCCTCATAAGTGGCCACAACGACACGATCATGGTGAGAAAGGCCCTGAAGAGCGGGGCATACGATTATGTTGTTAAACCGGCGACCACGGGAGAAATCCTTTCTACAGTCAACGCGGCCCTGAAGAAACGCGACACTTACCTGAGAGAACGGGACGATCGGGAAAGCCTGCGGGAGAAAGTGGAGATCGGGATGGTCGAGTCCATCCTGTTTGAGGATATCGTCCGAAGCACGATTGACGGCATCATGATCACCGACCTCTCTAATCGTATCATCATGGTCAACCCGGCTTATGAAAAGCTGACGGGCTTTAACCCCCAGGAGTTAATGGGAACACTTCCGTCCATTTTTTCGGGGGCTGGCACATTCCGAGATCTGAGTCAGCGAGTCAACCACTCCTTGGCAACACGAGGTTTCTGGTCCGGCGAGCTGATCGATATTCGCAAAGATCAGACCCAGTGGTATGCGCACCTCACCATTACCCGGGTCAAGGATTCTCGGGGGCATGCCTTTGCCGATGTTTTCATCGTACGCGACATTTCCGACAAGAAATACTTGGAACAGCAGCTATTGGAACGACTGCAGGAGGTCCAGTCAGCCCAAGATGCAGCCGTCATCGGATTTGCAAAGCTGGCCGAGTGCCGCATCCCTGAAATCGGGGTCCATTTGGACCGGATGCAGAACTATTGCAAGATTCTAGCCGAGGAACTAGGCAAACTGCCGGCGTATCGGGAAGAGATCGATGAGCACTTCATCGACAACATATACAAATCCAGCCCGTTGCATGACATCGGGAAGGTTGGAATCCCCGACAATATTCTCCTGAAGCCTGGCAAGTTGACCCCGGAAGAATATGAAGTCATGAAAAGGCATACGATAATCGGAGGCGATGCGCTGAGGGCTGCAGAGGAGAAACTCCCAGGCCGGTCATTCCTCAGTTGGGGGCGGGAGATTGCTTACAACCACCATGAGAAGTTTGACGGGACCGGCTATCCGTCTGGCCTTAGCGGCAGAGCCATCCCCTTGTCTGCCCGTATAGTCGCTTTTGCCGACGCTTACGACGCCTTGACTTCCAAGAGAGTCTACAAGGAGAAAGTTTCACCCGAGGAGTCGAAAGAAAGGTTGATGCGAGACCGGGGAACTCACTTTGATCCCGACATCGCGGATGCCTTCGAGCGGCGAGAAAGGGAATTCCTGGCGGTACTGAAATCGCGCTCTGAGGAGAACCCTCCCTTGAAGGAAGACTAACCCCTGGGTCGAGCCTCATTCCTGGTACTTCAACATGGTGTAGAC